>JAUWBF010000082.1 GCA_030601755.1 Verrucomicrobiota bacterium
GCCTTTGCGTCTTTGCGTTAAAACTCAGTAAGTCTGACCCGCAGTCGCCGCGATCTTTTGCTTCAGGTGTGTGGTGCGGTCGCGGGCCTCGTTGTTGCGCACGGCCATGCCGTAGGCCGCCGGCTCGCCGACGATGAAGACCTTTTTCTTGCCGCGGGTGATGGCGGTGTAGAGCAGGTTGCGCTGGAGCATCATGAAGTGCGCCTTCAGTAGTGGAACGATCACTACGGGGTATTCGCTGCCCTGCGACTTGTGGATGCTGATGGCGTAGGCGGGCGCGAGGTCGGCCAACTCGCCGCGGTCGAAGACGTGGACCTCGCCGTCGAAGTCGGCGGTGACGGTGCCGTCCTCGGGCGAGGCGGCGGTGACGGCGCCGATGTCGCCGTTGAAGAGGTTTTTGTCGTAGTTGTTGCGCAGTTGGATGACCTTGTCGCCGGGCTTGTATTCGCCGGCCGGGCCGCGCACACCGGGGCCGCCGCGGGGGTTGAGCGCGGCCTGCAACTGCGTGTTGAGGTTGCCGACGCCGGCCACGCCCTTGTGCATGGGCGCGAGGATCTGCACGTCCTTGATCGGGTTGAACCAAGCGTAGTGGCGCGGGATGAAGCGGGTGCAAAGCTCGGTGACCTTGCGCAGGCACTCTTCGGCGGAGTTGGCCACGATGAAGTTGAGGTCGCTCCAGGCCTGCGCGGCGTCGACCTCGTCGAAAGAGGGCGGCAGGGTGGGCTCGCCGGCGTTGATGGCGTGGGCGGTGGTGACGATCTGGCTCTGGCCCTTTTGGCGGTAGATGACGTTGAGCCGCGTGACGGGCACCGCGCCGGTGGCGATCAGGTCTTTCAATATGTTGCCGGCGCCGACGGAGGGCAACTGGTCGGTGTCGCCGACGAGCAGCAGGTGGGCGCGGGCGGGCACGGCCTGGAGCAGCGCGGCGGCGAGGCGGGTGTCGAGCATGGAGGCCTCGTCGACCACGAGGAAGTCGGTGGAGAGAGGCTGGTGTTCGTTGGTGGTGAAGCCGCCCTTGGCCGGGTCGAACTTGAGCAGGCGATGGATGGTCGACGCGAAGCCGCCGGTGGTCTCGGCGAGGCGCTGGGCGGCGCGGCCGGTGGGCGCGGCGAGGTGCACGCGGACTTTTTTCGCGCGAAGGATGTCGACGAGGGCGCGGAGGATGGTCGTCTTGCCCGTGCCGGGTCCGCCGGTGAGTATCGAGATTTTGGAGACGAGCGCGTTTTTCAGGCCGACGCGTTGCTGTTCGGCGAACTCGAAGCCGGCCTTTTGCTCGGCCCACTCGACGGCGGCGTCGGTCTTGATGGGGGGCAGTCCGCTGCCGACCTGCGAGAGGCGCGCGACGACCTCGGCGATCTTTTGTTCGGCGCGGTCGAGCACGGGCAGTTGGATGAAGGCGGAGCCGGGCAGGGGATTGGTCTCGCCGGCGGGCTGGTGGCGCGAGAGGGCGCGGGACTCGACGAGGGCGTCGATGCGCGGCTCGAGGAACTTGGCCTGCGTCTCGAGCATCTCGGCGGCGTGGCTGACGAGGTCGGCCTCGCGGATGGCGGTGTGACCCTCTTCCTGGAGGGTTTCGAGGGCGTAGATGAGGCCGGCGTCGAGGCGGGGCGGGGCGTCGTTGGCGAAGCCGAGGTTGATGGCGATGCGATCGGCGGTCTTGAACCCGATGCCGTCGATCTCGCGGGCCACGCGGTAGGGCTCGCGGACGAGGATGTCCTTGGCCTCGCCGCCGTAGTGCTTGATGAGTTTTACGCACTGGCTGTTGGTGACGCCGTAGGTCTGCAGGAAGATGTAGAGTTCGCGGAAGGCGCGTTGGTCGTCCCAGGCCTGCTTGATGGCGGTGGCGCGCTTTTTGCCGATGCCGGGCACGTGGCGCAGGCGGGCGGATTCCTCGGTGAGGATGCGGAAGGTCTCGGTGCCGAAGGCGTCGACGATCTTGTTGGCGTAGACCTTGCCGATGCCGGGCACGAGGCCGCTGCCGAGGTATTTGCGAATGCCGTAAGCGGAGGAGGGCAGCTTGGAGGAGAACGCGGTGATCTTGAACTGGTCGCCGTGCTGGGCGTGGCGGGTCCAGGTGCCGGTGAGGTCGAGGGTCTCGCCGCACTGCACGCCGGGGAGCTGGCCGGTGATGGTCACGCGGTCGTCGGACGCCTCGGGGCGAAATTCCGCGATGGTGTAGTGGTTCTCCTCGTTGAGGAAAATGATGCGCTCAAGAACGCCGGAGAGGGTGTCGGAACTGGCGGAGTTTGCGGCCACGTGCAGGGGATGAACACGCATTCGCCGCAAAAATCAAACGCGGGGTTTCACGGGAGCGACGCTGGACGGGCTGCGTGAAGTGGGAATTGCGTGCGGATGTTTTTCCCTCACGGTCGTGGGCGTCAGGCGCTCATTACCTCCCAACGAAAGAAATTACATGTCACAATCTTACGGCAATCCGTTCGTAACCGTGGCCGAGTCCGCCTCGGCCGACCGCGCGCAGTTTATCCGTCGCACTTACATGCATCTGGCCGGGGCGATCCTGGCCTTCGTCGTCCTGGAAACGCTGCTGCTGCGCATGCCCGGCATCGAGTCGCTCGTGGAGCGCATGGTGGGCGGCATGGGGTGGCTGGTGGTCATGGGGGCCTTCATGCTGGTCTCGTGGCTGGCCGACAAGTGGGCGCGTTCCGACGCTTCGCCGGCGATGCAATACCTCGGGCTGGGCCTTTACGTGGCGGCGGAGGTGGTGATTTTCGCGCCGCTGCTTTATGTGGCGATGTTCTACAGCGGCGATCCGGCGCTGATCCCGATGGCGGGCATCATCACGGGCCTGTTGTTCGCGGGTCTGACGGCGACGGCGTTCATCACGCGCAAGGATTTTTCGTTCCTCGGCGGCATCCTGACCATCGGCGGCTTCATCGCGCTGGGTGTGATCATCTGCAGCATCCTCTTCGGCTTCACGCTGGGCCTGGTGTTTTCGTCGGTGATGGTGTTCTTCGCGGGCGGCTCGATCCTCTACACCACGTCCAACATCATTCATCACTACCGCACCGACCAGCACGTGGCCGCGTCGCTCGCGCTGTTCTCCGGCGTGATGCTGCTGCTCTGGTATATCATCCGCATCCTGATGAGTTCGCGCCGCTGAGACGGCAGTAAGTTCAGTCGCCTGGGGCCGCGCGGTTTTTCAAAAACTCACAGGCCCAGGCGGTCGCGGCCATGCCCACGACGACCAAGGCCGTCTCAAGCCAGCGGCCGGCGGCGGCCCCGCCGGACTCCGGGAAACAGAGCGTCAGGCACGCGCACCAGATGCTCACGACGAATACCGGCAGCAAGTGCTGGCCGAGCAGCGCGAGCGGTTTGAATTGGAACCACGTCGGGCGCAGGCAGGCGAGCAGGGCGATCATCCACGCGAGCAGGCCGAAGTTGACCAGGCGCAGCAGCGCCAGCGGCGTCTTCAAGATGAGGCCGTTGAGCGCGAAGTGATCCCACCATGCCGGCAGGATGTGCCAGCGCACCAGCGCGAGAAACAGCGCCCCGGCCACGCCGAGCGCGAACAACCAGGGGCGGGCGAGGCGCAGGTGATGGCGTTTGCGCGCCGGTTCGCAGCCGAGCAGCACGCCGGTCACGAACAGCCATTGCCAGCACAGGAAGTAGAACGCGCCCGTGTTGATGACTCCCCACTCGAACGGCCGGCCCGAGCCCAGCAGCTGTTGCGCCCCCTAGAGGGCTCCCGACACCATCCACACGGCCAGCCCGTGGCCGGCGCGGTGGGCGCGCACCACCAGCGGCGCGAGCAACGCCATGCCCGCATACATCGGCAGGATGTCGAGCAGGCCCGGTTGGTAGAGGAGGGCGACGCCCGCAAGCAGCCCCTGCCACGGCGCATGGTGAAAGAGGTAGGGCAATTCCCAGGGCGTGGAGCCGTCGAAGCGCACCCATGCCTGTGTCAGCAACCACACGCCGACCAGCGCGGCCGCGTGCCAGCGATAGATGCGCCAGGCGCGCTTGCGGGCGCGTGCCCAGAGCTCGCCGGGTTGGTCGGCGCGGCGCGAGTCGATGCGCCCGGTCAGGATGCCCGCCATGAAGATAAACCCCTCCGCGGTGGTCACGAAGCCCAGCGGATGGTCGATGACGATGCGCAGGTCCGAGTCGACGTGGCTCAAGGCCATGATGAGCAGCAGGGCGCCGCGCACGGTGTCGAAACGAAGGTCGCGGGGCTTGGGCGCGGGCCGGCTGGCGGCGATGCTGGTCATGGTGGCTGGGTGCGACCGGAGGCTGCGCTCCGCCCCGAACCGGGCAAGCCGGAAACCGCCACCGCGACCACCATCGAAGGCATTCCGCACCCCGCGGAGCGTGCCCTCAGACCTTGGGCAACAGATCGCGGGCCAACGCGAAGAAGTTCTCGTAGATCGCTTCCGCCCCCGCCGCGCGCAGCTCCTCCGCCGAGTGGGTGCCGGTGGTCACGGCCCAGACCGGAAAACCTCCCCGGTGCCCCGCCTCGACGTCGAACGGACTGTCGCCGATCAGCAGCGTGGTCGCGTGCTCGGCCTCCAGGTTCGACAACGCATGCGCGGCGAACTCCGGCTGCGGTTTCAGCCAGGGCGTGTCCTTGGCGCCGAAGATGCCCGCGAGCCGGTCCGCCACCCCGAGGTGCTCACAAATGCGGCGCGCCGACGGCCCGTGCTTGTTGGTGAACACCGCGCAAGTCGCGCCCGCGGCGATCAGGCCGTCGAGCAGCTCCTCCGCGCCGGGCATCAGCGACGCGCCCTCCAGCATCGTCGCGTCCCAGAACGGCCGGTAGATCGCCAGCGCCTCGTCGAGCCGTTCGCGCGGGATGAACTTCAGCATCGCGTTCTCCAGGCCGCCGCCGATGGCGCGTTTGACTTGCTCGTAGGTGGGCGCCTCCAGGCCGAGCTGCGGCAATGTGTGCACGTAGCAGCGATGGATGGCCGGCAGGTGGTCGATCAACGTGCCGTCGAGGTCGAAGAGAACGGTGCGAAAACGCATCCGGCGAATTTACCGACACCACGGTCGGGCGAACCACTCAAATTTTGGTTTTCTTCGTCCGCGCGCTCAGGGCAGGCTCGCGCCCATGCCCGCTGAAACCACCCGACTCCCGCCCGGCGCCGACGCCCAGGTGCACGCGCGCGGCGACCATTGGGAGGTCCGGCTGTCCGGCCGTTGGCGCATCACCGCGGAGCGTCCGTCGTGGCCGCGGCTGATCGACGGGCTCGCCCCGCCGCCCGCCGGCGTGCGCCTCGTCATGGCCGACGACATCCGCTGGGACAGCGCCCTGCTGCTCTTCATCTGCGACATTCGCCAATGGTGCGCGGCCAGGAAACTGCCCTGCGACCAGTCGGCGCTGCCCCTGTCGGTCGTCGACCTCATGGAGCAACTGGCGCGCGTGCAGGAAAAGCCCCGCCCCGCGCACCGCTCGGAAAACTTTCTCACCACCGTCGGCCTCGCCACCGGGGACGCCCTGCGCAAGGGCCGCGAGATCTCCGCCTTCGTCGGCGAGTGCGTGCTCAGCGTCATCCACCTCGCGAAGAACCCGCACCGCTTCCGCTGGGGCGACTGCCTCGAGGAAATGCAGAAGTGCGGCGCGATGGCCCTGCCCATCGTCGGCCTCATCAGCCTGCTGGTCGGCCTCATCATGGCGTATCAATCCGCCGTGCTCATGCGGCAGTTCGGCGCCGACATCTACGTCGCCGACGCCGTGGGTCTCGTCATGGTGCGCGAGATGGGCGCGATGATGACCGCGATCATCCTCGCCGGCCGCACCGGCGCCGCCTTCGCCGCCACGCTCGGCAACATGAAGGCCAACGAGGAGATCGACGCGCTCTCCACGCTCGGCATCCGGCCGGTCGACTTCTTGGTCATCCCGCGGCTGCTCGCCCTCGGGCTCATGATGCCGCTGCTCGCGCTCTACGCCAACGGCCTCGGCATCCTCGGCGGCATGGCCGTCGCGCTCGGACTGCTCGACATCCCGCCCACCGCCTACTGGGTCGAGACGCAGACCGCCATCGACCTCTCCGACGTCGCCACCGGCCTGATCAAAGCCTCGACCTTCGGCGTGCTCGTCGGCCTCGCCGGCTGCCACCGCGGCCTGCGCGCCGAGCGCAGCGCGGCCGGCGTGGGCAAAGCCGCGACCTCGGCCGTCGTCATGGGCCTGCTGCTCATCATCGTGTTCGACGCGATCTTCTCGGTGGTCTTCAACGTATTGGGCCTGTGACTACACCGAACGCCAACTCTGCCGACCACGCCATCGACGTTTCCGGACTGACCTGCGGCTACGACGGCAACGTGCTGCTCGACCGCATTGATTTCTCCGTCGCGCGCGGCGAGATCTTCTTCATCTGCGGCGGCTCCGGCTGCGGCAAGAGCACGCTGCTGCGCCACATGATCGGACTGCAACTGCCCATGGCCGGCTCGGTTTCCTACTTCGGGGAAAACTTCACCGACGCCGACACCGCCCGCCAGCGCCTCCTGTTGCAGACCTTCGGCGTGCTCTACCAGGGCGGCGCGTTGTGGAGCTCGCTCACCCTGCGCGAGAACGTCGAGCTGCCCCTCGTCGAGTTCACCACGCTCACCCCCTCGGAGCGCGACGAGATCGTCGGCTACAAGCTCGCCCAGGTCGGCCTCGCCGGCTTCGAGAACCACTACCCGGCCGAGATCAGCGGCGGCATGAAGAAGCGCGCCGGCCTCGCCCGCGCCCTCGCGCTCGACCCGGCGGTGGTCTTCTTCGACGAGCCCTCCGCCGGACTCGACCCGATCACCTCGCGCAATCTCGACGAACTCATCGTCGACCTCAGCGCCAAGCTCGGCACGACCTGCGTGATCGTCTCGCACGAGCTCGACTCGATCTTCGGCATCGGCCACCGCGTCATCCTTCTGGACAAGCAGGCCCGCGGCATCATCGCCGACGGCGACCCGCGCGTGCTCGCCGCCGAAAGCCCCGACCCGCGCGTCCGGGAATTCCTCCATCGCGGCAAGCGCCCCTCCTGAAAACCCGTCGTTGTAACCCGCCGCCCAGCGCGCCTTAACTCCTCCTCATCGTGAAAGCCAAGGTCAGTCCCGCCGTCGTCGGTCTCTTTGTTCTCGGCGCCCTCCTCTTGGGCGTCATCGCGCTGCTGTCGTTCGGCGGGGTCAACTTCTTCAACAAGCCCGAGCGCTTCGTCGTTTACTTCGACGAGTCGGTGCACGGCCTCGACCTCGGCTCGCCCGTCAAGTTTCGCGGCGTGCGCGTCGGCCGGGTGGTCGCCGTCGGCCTGCGCTACCTGCCGGAGCGCCGCCGCTCGCTGGTCGAGGTGCAGTGCGAGCTCACCCGCGACGTGCTGACCGGTTCCGACGGCACTCCCATCGACGTGTCCGACCGCGCCGAGTTGCAGGAACTGGTCGACCAGGGCATGAGCGCCCAGCTCGGCGTCATCGGCCTGGCGACCGGACTGCTCTTCGTGGAACTCGACTTCCGTCCCGCGGCGCAGATCGACCCGCAATCCACCAACATCGCCTCCGACCGCGTGGTCGTGCCGGCGGCGGCGTCCTCGCTCTCCCAGTTCCAGGCCAACCTCACCACCATCCTCGACAAGATCAACGGCATCGACTTCGTCGGCCTCTCCGCGGAGCTGAAGGGTCTGCTGGTCGACGTGCGCCGCCAGCTCGCCGCCGCCGACGTCGGCGCGCTCGTCGCGGCCTGGACGGAGACCGCCGACAACCTCAACCGCGTCGTCGCCTCGCCCGAGATGAGCGAGACGCTCACCCAGCTCAACGCCGCCTCCAAGAGTCTCAACCAACTCCTGGCCAAGCTCGACGCGCAGGCCGGGCCGACCACCGAGCAGCTCAACGCCACGCTCGCGCAGACCCGCGAGACCATGGCCGCCTTCACCCACACCGCCGACACGCTGCGCAAGTTCGTCGCCGCCCAGCAAAACCTTGGCGTCGACGCCACCGACGCGCTCACCAAGCTCGGCCGTGCCGCCGACGCCGTGGCTCAGCTCGCCGACTTCCTCGAACGCAATCCCAACGCCCTCATCACCGGCCGCAAGGGCGCCGAGTGACGCCAGCTCCACGCCCCTGTTCTCCGCCGCCTTCGCCATGAACGCCGTCCCGTCCTTCTTCCGTCGCCTGCGTCCCCTCTCCATCGCCGCCGCGCTTGCCGGCCTCTCGGTCTTCGCGTGGTCCGGCTGCTCGTTGCTGCCCGAGCCCAAGAGCGACCCGACCCGCTACTACGTGCTCGGCGGCGCCGGCGCGGCCGACGAGGCCCCGGCCAAGGCCGAGGGCGGTCTCGTGGTCGGCCTGCGCGCGGTGCAGGTGCCGGCCTACCTCGGCGGCAAGGCCATGATCGTGCGCTCGCACGGCAACGAGATCGACTACCGCGACTTTTCCCGCTGGGCCGAGCCGCTCGACGCGGCGATCAGCCTGCGCGTGGCCGACCGTTTGAAGCAGGCTCCCGGCGTTGCCCGCGTGCTCACCTATCCGTTCCCGCTGGAGGTCGCGCGCGACGTCGACGTGAAGCTGCGCGTGCTGCGCTGCGAAGGCGTGCGCGCCGACGCCGCGGACTTGGCCGAGGTGTCGGTCGAGGTGCAGGTCTTCGGCGCGGCCGGCGGCGACGTGCTGGCGACCAAGGTGCTCACCGCGCCGGCGGCCGCGTGGAACGCCGGTGACTTCGGCCAGCTGGCCGACCTGCTCGGCCGCGGCGTCGACACCGTCGCCGACGAGTTGGCGACCCTGCTCCCGCCCCCCGCGCGCTGAGCGGCGCGTTCAGACGCCGGCGGCTTCCGACTTCGCGATGCGGGCCGCGTGGACTTCGCGGAGCTGCGCGGCGCCGTCGGCGCGGCCGGTTTGCTCGAGGCGTTTCAGGTAGGTGTTGAAGCCCTTGATTCCGCCGTTGGGCTGGCCCGGGACGGTGCCGTCGCTGAGGCGGGCGTGGAAGGGGCCGCCTTCGCGCATGACCGTCCAGAGCGGATCGGTGACGTCGTTGGAGGTGAGGGCCATCTTTTGCATCTGCTCGTCGTGCCAGCGCGAGAGCCGCCACTGGCCTTCGCGGCAAAGCTCGGGGTGTTGTTCGGCGAGGTTGTGCTGCTCGTGCGGGTCGGCCGCCAGATCGTAGAGCATCTCCTGCGGGAAGAGGTGAAAGCCGTCGTGGTAGGTGCGCATGTAGAGCCACCGGTCCCAGCGCACGGAGCGCTGGCAGACGTGGCAGCACTGGCTGATGACGACCTCGTCGCGTCCGGTGTTCTCGCCCCGGGTGATGGCGGTGGCGTAGGAGCGGCCGTCCCAGAGCGGCTGTTGTTCGCCGCCGAGCAGTTCCATCACGGTGGGGGCGAAGTCGACGTTGTAGATGAACTTGTCGTTGCGCACGCCGCGGGCGCCGCCCGGCCACTTCACGATCATGGGAA
This sequence comes from Verrucomicrobiota bacterium, assembly GCA_030601755.1. Lineage (GTDB taxonomy): Bacteria > Verrucomicrobiota > Verrucomicrobiia > Opitutales > Opitutaceae > JAUWBF01. The sequence goes on from JAUWBF010000082.1 coordinate 9,375, forward strand.
TGCGGCAGGTGCCGTCGTCGGCGGTGCCGTGCTCGCCGTAGATGCCGAGTTCGCCTTGGTTCTCGCCGTGGTCGGCGGAGATGATGATGGCGGTGTCGTCATAAACGCCGGCGGCCTTGAGCGCGGCGACGATCTTGGCGATCTGGTCGTCGACGTAGCGGGTGCCGGTGTTGTAGCCGTCGATCATGCGGCGCATGTCGTCCTTGTCGGAGATTTTGCCGAGGTAGCGCGGGAAGCGGGGATTGGTATCTGGAGGTATACATCTCGATGTCGCTGGCGGTGTGCGGGCCGGTCATCTTTACGTGGCGGGCGATGACGGCGTCGTCGTCGAGCCAGGCGGGCAGGGGATCGTTGGCGAAGGGGTTGTCATACTCGCCGGGCACGCGGTAGGGCGTGTGCGGGTCCCAGTAGTTGATATGCAAATACCAATTGTCCTTGCCGGCGTTTTCGGCGAGCCACTTGTCGACCACGGGTTGCACGACCTCGGCGGACTCCATGCCGCCCTCGCCGGTGTTGTGGATTTCGTTGAAGCCGGCGTAGAAGTGCCAGGCGGCGTGGCGCTGCCCGAACGGGCTGATCATCGCGGTGTGGTGGCCGAGTTTCTGCAGCTGGCGGGCGCGGCGTGTCCCGCTTTTCCGACGTTCGAGCCGGATCGGGACGTTGCCTTGCGGGCGGAGGGTGATGCCGGCCCAGGCGGGCGGGAGGGTTTGGTCGGCGAGGTGGACGCGGAAGCGGCTGAGGAGGAGTGCGAGGGCGATCTTGGCTTCCATTATCGCGAAGTGTTGGCCGATGCATTGGCGCGGGCCGGCGATGGTGAGTCGTCTATCCGGGGCGTTGCTTTTCGGGCAATGTGCAGACGGTATAGACGCCATGAGCAAGACAGCCAAAGCGCGGGTGTTTCAGTCGGGCAATTCGCAGGCGATCCGGTTGCCGAAGGCGTTTCGGCTGAAGTCGGCGGTGGTCGTGCTGGAGAAGACGTCACGGGGAATTTTGGTGCGGGAAGAGGGCGAGACCGCGCGGCGAGCGCGCGCCTTTGCCAAGCTGGCGGGGAGTTGCGTGGATTTCCCCGAGATCGCTCCGAACATGGCGGCCAACGTGACCTTTACACGTTGATCGCCGCCCATGCGCTGGGCGCGGTGTTGGTCACGCGGAATGTGCGCGAGTTTTCACGGGTCGAGGGTCTCGTGGTTGAGAATTGGCAGACGGATTAAGCGCAGGGGGCGCACGGAACGGTGTCTTGCGGGCGGAGGGTGATGCCGGTCCAGGCGGGAGGGCGGGTTTGGTCGGCGAGGTGAACACGGAAGCGGCTGAGGAGGGGCGCGAGGGTGATCTGAGCTTCCATAAGGGCGAAGTGTCGGCCGATGCATTGGTGCCGGGCCGGTGCCGAGGTCATCGGTGAGCATTGACCCGATTCGCCCCGGTGTCGCGTGACATGACTCGGGCGTAAAAAAGCCCCGGCCGTTTCGGGCCGGGGCGAGGATTGGGTGGCGGTCTCTCTGCTTTGCGTCTCTTGGCGACTTCGCGCCTTTGCGTTAAAATCAGGCTGACCGACCGCGCCTTACTTTTTCAGCACGGCGGTGATGCGGGCCAGGGCCTTCTCCACGTTTTCGCGGGAGTTGAAGGCGCTGATGCGCACGTGGCCCTCGCCGCAGGAGCCGAAGCCGGCGCCGGGGGTGCAGACGACTTGGGCTTCGTTGAGCAGCTTGTCGAAGAAGGCCCAGGAGTCGGTGCCGGTGTTGATCCAGATGTAGGGGGCGTTGTCGCCGCCGATGCAGCTGTAGCCGAGGCCGGTCATGGTGTCCTTGATGAGCTTGGCGTTGGCCATGTAGAAGGCGACGAGGGCCTTGGTCTGGGCCTGGCCGGCCTCGGTGTAGACGGCGGCGGCGGCCTTCTGCACGGGGTAGGAGACGCCGTTGAACTTGGTCGTGTGGCGGCGGTTCCAGAGCGGGTGGACGGCGTGGGCGTTGCCGGCGGCGTCGAAGGCCTGTAGTTTCTTGGGCACTACGGTGAAGGCGCAACGGGTGCCGGTGAAGCCGGCGTTCTTGGAGAAGCTGCGGAACTCGATCGCGCACTCGTCGGCGCCCGGGATCTCGTAGATGGAGTGGGGGATGTCGGGGTTCTGGATGAAGGCCTCGTATGCGGCGTCGAAGAGGATGATGGCCTTGTTGGCCTTGGCGTAGGCGACCCAGGCGGCGAGCTGCTCGCGGGTGGCGACGGCGCCGGTGGGGTTGTTGGGGAAGCAGAGGTAGATCAGGTCCGAGGCGGTCGCGGGGACGGCGGGCACGTAGCCGTTGGCGGGCGTGGAATCGAGGTAGGTGATGCCCTTGTAGCGGCCGTCGAGGTTGGCGCCGGTGCGGCCGGCCATGACGTTGGTGTCGACGTAGACCGGATAGACGGGGTCCGGGATGGCGAGCTGGATGCCCTCGGTGGCGAAGATTTCCTGGATGTTGCCGCAGTCGCACTTGGAGCCGTCGGAGACGAAGATCTCGTCGGCGGCGATGGCGCAGCCGCGGGCCTGGAAATCGTGCTTGGCAATGGCCTCGCGCAGGAAGGCGTAGCCTTGCTCGGGACCGTAGCCCTTGAAGGTGGCCCGGGCGGCCATCTCGTCGACGCCGGCGTGGAAGGCCTCGAGGCAGGCCTGGGGCAGGGGCTCGGTGACGTCGCCGATGCCGAGGCGGATGACCGGCTTGTCGGGATTGGCCGCGGTGAAGGCGTTCACGCGCTTGGCGATGTCGGAAAAGAGGTAGCTGGCCTTGAGCTTCAGGTAGTTCTCGTTGATGCGGATCATGGAGGTGTTCGTGGGTGAAAAACTTGAATAAGCGCCGCCGCTGTCCTTTGTTCAAGCCTCGCGTAGCCACAGCGGTTCGCCATCATTTGCCGGTCCATGCAACTCATCACCTCGGTATTCGAAATGCAGACGCTGGCCGAAGATCTCCGGTCCAAGGACCAGATCATCGGCCTGGTGCCGACCATGGGCGCCTTGCACGAGGGACATCTTAGCCTGGTCAAGGCGGCCGCCGAACACGCCGACACGGTGGTGGTGTCGATCTTTGTCAACCCGACCCAATTCGGCCCCAGCGAGGACTTTGCCAAATACCCGCGCACCCTCGAGGCCGACATGAAACTCTGCGAGGAGGCCGGCGCCGACATCGTGTTCGCCCCGTCCGTCGACCAGCTCTATCCGCGCGGCTACTCGACCTACATCACCGAGGAGATGATCGCCAAGCCCCTCGAGGGCGTCTCGCGGCCGGTGCATTTCCGCGGGGTGACCACCATCGTGGCCAAGCTTTTTAACATCTGCCGGCCCGACCTCGCCGTCTTCGGGCAAAAGGACGCGCAGCAGGTCGCCGTCATCAAGAAGATGGTCAATGACCTCAACTTCACGGTCGACATCATCACCGCCCCGACCATCCGCGAGGCCGACGGCCTGGCCATGAGCTCGCGCAACCGTTACCTCACCTCCGGCCAGCGTCAGGAGGCCCTCGCCATCAGCCGAGCGCTCTTCAAGGCCCGCGACATGGTCGCCTCCGG
>JAUWBF010000043.1 GCA_030601755.1 Verrucomicrobiota bacterium
TTGAGCGTGCCGGAGGAAGAGTCGTAGTTGTAGGTGACGGCGGTGCCGTCGACGGCCTGCAGACGCAGCGAGGTGAGCGGCGCGGTGTCGTTGGCCCGCCCCCAGGTGACGACCTCGGTCATGCGGGCGTCGACCGCGAAGGTCTCCAGCGCGGTGCGCGCCTGCTGCTCCATGTCGCTGTAGTTGTTGAGCAAATACCCGCTGCGGGCGATCACGAGAACCGAGGAAAGCACGGCCACCATGATGATGCCGGATAGCGCGGTTGAGGCGAGGACCTCGAACAGGGTGAAGCCGCGGATGCCGGCGGCGCGCTTAAAGGCCGGTGTAGTAGTAGGCATAAAGTCCGTCCTGGCAGTATTGGGTGGAGCTGGTGCGAGTGTGGGTGACACCGTCGAGGCCGTCCCAAGTGATGGTCACGTTGATCTGGCGGATTTGGTTGTCGAAATCGGCCAGGCTGGTGACGGTGCGGACGGCGGTGAAGGTCCGGTTGATGCGATCAAGAACCTCCCGTTCCGCAGTGGTGTTGGCGGGGAAGATATCCTCAAAGTCGATTTCCTCAGGAGTGGAGGGCAACGCGCTGATGCGGCCCCAGCTGAGCATGCGGATGCGCTCCATCTCGCTCTGCATTATCTGGGCGGCGAGGGTGGTCTTGCGGGCGGTATCCAGATTACGGAAACCGTGCTGCATGACAACGATCGAAGAGGTGATGGCGAAGGCCATCACGAAGGTCGCCACCAGAACCTCGGCGATGGTGAAGCCGGCCTGGGCGCGGGGGTTGCGGCGCCGTTGCTCGCGCCGGTTGGTAAGCACGCTTTGCATGCCGCCATCATAGCGGGTGCGCGGCGTTTGGCGGAGGGGCGCTCGGGCGTTGATTTCCTACCTACGGGAATAGCCCGAACGGGCCTGCCTTGAGGTGGCTTTCAGGCTGGGGGAAGCTTGGCGGCGGTCGGTCACCAGCCGGAGAAAAGCGCTTCGTTGGCGGCGGCTTCGGAGCCGGTGAGCAGGCGCCAGCCGTCGGCGCGGTAATCGGCGTGATCGGCGAGGTTGGCCAGGGCTTCGTCGTAGTGGAAGGCGGCGTTGCCGGTGAGGGTGATGGTCTCGGCGACCATGGCACCGCGGATGTTGCCGTTGCCGCGGAGGGTGAGGTCGGCCTTGGGCGCGTAGATCACGGCGGTGAGCGAACCGTTGCCGGTGATGTCGATGTCCTGTTCGTCGTCCTCGGTGGTGTGGGTGCCCCAGAGGCGGAAGGTGGCGGGGCTGGCGTTGGCGTTGATCAGGCCCTTGCCGGCGACGAGCACGTCGCCGGGGGTGTAGAGCCTGAGCGAGGAGCCGGCGGGGATGACGATGGAGGCCTTGCCGGTGATGGAGAGGGCTTTGACGGGATCGGTCAGCACGAGGGTGACGTCGCCGAGGATGGTGAGCGTGTCGTTGCCCTTGAGGACCAGTGACGGGCAGATCCAACTGGTGCTCATGCCGACGGTGCCAAGGGTGGAGCCGATGGTCCCGATGATGGTGCCGTCGTCCGGCGCCTCGATGTCAGGAAAACTCGCGCTGAAATCGGTGGCCACGCGACTGGCGTCGATGACGCCGTCGGCCGTGCCGATGGGGCCGATGAGGCCCTGTGTGCCGACCGTGGGGTAGGGGCCGCCGGTGCGCACGTAGCCGTGGATGCGGGCGTTGTTGAAGATCAGGTCGGTGCTCTCGACGGTGCCGCTGGCCACGCCGCCGGTGTCACGGGCGAGGGCGGGGGCGTAGGGGATGGCGGCGGTGGCGGGGTTGTTGTCGGGATCAGAGTTCCAGGAGTCGAAGGTGGTGTTGTTGCCGCGGAAGGCGAGGGTGCGGCGGGCGGTCAGGCCGTTGGCGAAGTAGGAGCGGCGCTTGAGGCTGACCTCGATCATCTGGGTGGTGCCGGTGCCGGAGTCGCTGTCGATGGCGGCGAGGGCGACGACGCGCGGGCTCGTGCCTTCGGAGGGGGTCATGGGCGTGGCGTAGACCTTGACCGAGCCGGTGGTGCCGGCGGCGAAGCTGAAGCCGTCGAACTTGCGCCAAGCCGAGCCGGCGTCGGTGTTCCAACCGGTCCAGCCGTCGGTCTTGCCGGCGAGGGTGCGGTTGTAGGACCAGAGGCCTTCCTCGAGGCCGCATTCGGCGAGGTTGAAGGCGGCGTTGCGGTGAAAGGTCCGCTGGGCGAGACGGGTGGAGGTGAGGTTGAAGCTGAGGTAGCTGCCGAGGCCCAGGGCGACGAACGCGGCGACCAGCATGGCCACGATGAGCAGCGACCCGCGGCGTGAGCGCGGGTGGCGGCGGCGAGCCGGACTGGAGGGGCGGGCGGTCATTGGCTGACGTTCTTGTTGCGCAGCACGTAGCTGGTCGACACGGCGGTCTGGCTGGCGGCGGGCGCGCCGTCGGAGAGGGCGAGCGCGCGGAGGCTGAGTTGGATTTGTTTGGTCTCGAGGTCGTTGGTCGCGATGTTGTCGCCGCCGCCCGAGGGCTGGAGCTTGTAGCGCTGGAAGGCGAAATCGCTGGCGACGTTGTCAACGAGGTCGCGGGCGGCGCCGTCGTTGGTCTCGCGGCGGAAGGTGCCCAGCGAGCTGCCGTCCGCCGGGATGTAACGGTAGGTGATCTCGCCGGGGCCGGAGTGGCCGGCGGGCATGACGAGGGTGATCGACTGGGCGGATTGCCAGCGGATGTCGGCGGCGTTGCGGGCGTCGGCGGCGAACAGGTCGAGCGCGTTGCGGATCTCGCCCTCCATGGTGCTGTAGTTGCTCGCGCTGAGGGCGGTGCGACCGATGAGCAGGAACGCGCTCAGCACCCCGGCCAGCGTGAACACGGACAACGTGGCCGCGATCATGACCTCGGGCAGGGTGAAGGCGCGCGCCGGCGGGCGGCGGCGCGCGGGGGAAGCGTCAGTTGGAGGCGTAGAAGTAGTCATTCAGTCCGCTCCGACTGTATCGGGTTATGAGGCGCGCGGTGTGGGCGCGGCCATCGGTGCCGCCCCAGCTCGCCTCGAGGGTGATCTCCTTCATGCCGTCACGCAGGTCACGGATGCTGCGCAGGCATTGGAAATGGATGCCGGGGGTGGCGGTGTTCACGGAGATGGGGGTGTCTCCCTCAGCCTGAATCACCCCGAGCTGGTCCCAGCTTTTCAGGCGGAGGCGCTCGATCTCGCTCTGCATGATGGCGGTGGCCTCGCCGAGGTGGCGGGCCTGGCTGACGGCGCGCAGACCGCTCTGCAACGTCACGAGCGCGCCGCTGATGCTCAGGACCATGACGGACGCGGCCACCATCACCTCGACCAAGGTGAAGGCGCGCGCAAAGCGACCGCCGGTGAGGCGGCCGCGTCGGGTCCGTGAGCTGTTCATGCCTACTGGTTATACCATGAACCAGCGGCTGCGGGGCGGGTTTTTTAACCGCGATGTTACCTAATTAAATAGGCCTTAACGGGCCTATTTCTTCTCCGGGTGGGCCTGAATGTAGAGGGCGGCGGCGTGGGAGCGACGCTTGACGTTCAGCTTTTCGAACACGTTGACCAAGTAGTTCTTGATGGTGTTGTCGCTGAGGTCGAGGGCGACGCCGATCTCCTTGTTGGTCTTGCCTTCGGCGACGAGGGCGAGCACGCGGCGCTCCTGCGGGGAGAGCGAGGCGAGCTGCTTGTCTTCCTGCGGTCCGCCGTCGCGCACCATGCGCATGACGCCGGCCATGATGTCGGGGGAGAGGATGGACTTGCCGGCGGCGATGTCCTGCACGGACTGGATGAGGCCCTTGGGGTCGATCTCCTTCATCAGGTAGCCTTGGGCGCCGGAGGTGATGGCGTCGTAGATGAAGTTGTCGTTGATGAAGGAGGTGAGGATGAGGACGCGGGTGTCGGGGTTCTTCTTGAGAATCTCGCGACAGGCGGTGAAGCCGGTGCCGTCGGGCAGGCGGATGTCGAGCAGCACGACGTCGGGCCGCAGTTGGTGGGCGGTGGCGATGGCGTCGGCGACGTTGGCCGCCTCGCCGATCACCTCGATGCGGGGGGAGGCATGTTCGGTTTGGAAGACGGCTTTGATGCCCTGGCGCACGAGAGCGCTGTCGTCCACGAGGAGGACGCCGATGGTGTTGCGAGGGGAGGTCGAGGTCATGTGGTCAGGATTCGTTAATGTTAAAGCGGGCCATAATGCGAGTTCCGTTTCCGGGGGAGGTCCGGATGTCGAGGGCGGCACCAAGCAGGCGGATGCGTTCGGCGATGTTGTCGAGGCCGCAGCCGCGGCGCACGGTGGCCGGGTCGAAGCCGGAGCCGTTGTCGGCGATGTCGAGCAGGGCGCGGTCGGCGTCGCGCACGAGCCGGATGTCGATGGTGTCGGCGCGGCCGTGCCGCACGGCGTTGCTGACGGCCTCGCGGATGATCTGCAGGGCCTCGGTGCGCACGGCCATGGGGAGGAGGTCGGTGAGGCTTTCATCGATCTCGAGATTGGTGACGAGCTCGTGGTTGGCGGTGCGCACGGTGGCGAGGAGCTTGTCGACGGCGGCGGCGAAGGTGCTGCGTTGCAGGGCTTCGGGCTCAAGGCCGGTGATGAAGTTGCGCACGTCGCGGATGGTGTCGTTGAGCACGGCGCGGACTTCCTCGACGCGGCCGGAGGCTTCCTCGGGGCTGGTCTTGAGCTGGCTTTGCGCGGCGGCCAAGCCCATGCCGGCGGCGTAGATCGACTGGATGACGCCGTCGTGCAGGTCACGGCCGAGCCGGGCGCGTTCCTCCAGGGTGCGTTGCAGGGCGGCCTCGGCGGCGGTGCGCTCGGCGATCTCCTGGCGGAGGAGGGCGCGCTGCTCGAAGGAGGATTCGACGAGGCGGGCCACGCGGGCGAGCTCGGTGTGTTCGCGGCGCAGTTCGCGGATGGGCGCGGTGTCGTGTTTTGCGAGGCTGTCGCCGATCTGCCCGAGGGGACGCAGCACCCAGAGCTGCAGGCTGAGCCCGAGCGTGACGACGAGGCAGAGGCCGAAGATCACAAAGATGCGCGTGGCCAGCGCCTCGGAGCGCAGGCGCTGGGCGAGGGCGGGGGTCTCGCGCACGATGCGCAGCATGGCGATGGTCTCGCCCCGCCAGTCGTCGAGCGGCCGCAGCAAGGTGACGCGGGATTCGGCGTTGGGCTCAGCCGCGGCGGGGCGGTCGGGATGTTCGATGGTGATGCCGCCCTCGATGAGGCGGGCGAGGTTGTCGACGTAGGGACGGTCCCAGGCGCGCGCGGCCAGGAGCCAGCCGCGGATCGGCGCTGGGGGCGAGCCGGGTTTGAGGTTGAGGGCCTCGCTGGCGTAGACGATCGCGCTGCCGCGAATCTCGACGAGACCGGCCGAGGTGTTGGCGAAAAAGTGCAGTTGGCGGACGTTTTGGGTGATCGAGGCAAGTTCCCCTGCGGTGAGTGGCGGGGCGACGGATGGTTCGCGGCTGGCGGCATAGACGGCCTTGCCCTTGGCGTCGTAAACCCAGGCGGCGTGAAGCCCGAAGTTGTCCAGGCTGAGCTCGATGTTGTCATGGCCCCACTTCGGATCGGGTTGCGAGGCGAACGCCGCCATGTCGTCCCATAGCGCGTAGTCCTCGCAGAATTGCCGCAGGCTGGCGCCGGTGATCTCCAGCCAGTTCTCGATGAGGTCGGCGTCGTCGCTGCGCGAGTTGGCGATGGCCTCGGCGAGCTGTTGTTTCTCGGCCTGGCGCAACAGATAAAGACAGAACAAAAACGCCAGCAGCAGCACGCCCAGCAGCAACGAGAAACGAAGTTTGATACTCATGTGGGCGTGAAAAGACGGGTCGCCGGCACGCGCTGCCCCGACCGCGGGCTGCATGTGAAGTCGCGCGCCCCCGCGGCGCAAGCCCGCAACCGACCTGCACGCCGAACGGGGAAAGCTCTTGACTTGACGGCGCTGGTTTGGGTTTCTGGCCGGCTTACAACGTCCAACACCCTTTAATACACCGCCATGGCCAACACCAAATCCGCCATCAAAGCCGCCCGCAAGACCGAGCGCCTGACCCTCCGCAACCGCGCCACCAAGACCCGCCTCAAGACGCTCAAGAAGAAGCTCTCCGTGGCCGCCGCTGGTGAAGATGCCGCCGCCGCCAAGGCCGCCGCCGCTGCCTACGTCTCCGCGATGGACAAGGCCACCAAGTCCGGCGTCGTCCACAAGAACGCCGCCTCCCGCGCCAAGGCCCACGTTTCCAAGATCGTCTTCGCCAAGTAAGGCGTCCGAGACGAAACCGCGCGATCTCCCTCTTCTTTCGCGCTCTCTTTTCGAACTCTCTTTTCAAAACCTCCCCGGCCTCGTCCGCGGGAGGTTTTTTTGCGTCCGTCCCGGTCGGTCCGCAGGTTTGGATTGTGCCGCGTCGGCGGCGTGTTGAGTCTGCCGCGCCGTGTCCGCCCCGTCCGCCCAACTCCTGCTGGCCCGCCAGGCCGACGCCGCCTGGGCGGCCGTCGTCCGGCCCTGGCTCGAGTCCGGCCGTGGACGCCTGCAACGCGCCCACGTCATCGTGCCCACCCGTGGCCAGGCCCACGGCTTCAAACAGCGCTGCGTCGAGGAAGGCATCCCGCTGCTCGGCGTCGAGTTCATCACCCCCGGCCTCGCCCGCAAAAAATGGCTCGCGCTCGGTGACCGGCCGGAGGCGGCGCGCCCCGCCATCGGCCGCGAACTGCTCCTCCTTGGCCTGCGCACGCTGGTCGCCCGTCGCCTAGAACCGCTCGCCGCCGACGACCCCGCGCGCGGCCTCTGGAAAAGCCTGCAAAGCGACCCCGAGCGCGCGCTCGACGACTTCGACGACCTGCTCAAGGGCGGCTTCGAACCGCGTGATTTCCCCGCCGAGCCGTTGCGCGCCATCTTTGTCGAACTCGCCGCGTGGGTCGACCGGCTCGGCTACGCGTTCGCCCCGCCGCAGGCCATGGCCGCCGCCCTGCAACCCGCGCCCGCCGACGCCCCGCGCATCGGCGGACGCGTGCTCGCGCTCGGTCTCGGCGCCGAGTTGTGGGGCGAGTTTTTCAACGTCGCCGCCTTCGTCCGCCGTTGCGACGACCTCACCGTCGTCCTGCCCGCCCCGGAGTTTCGCGGACGCGACGCGCTCGACGAACGCTGGGTCGAGCTGTGGGAAAAACTGCTCGGCTGCCCCGCCGAACCGCTCGACGAAGCCACCGCCGGCGCGTCCGCCGACGACGGCTGCGCCCCGGTCGGCGCGCTCTGGCTGCGCGACGGCGGCTCGCCCGAGCGTTGCCGCCTCCTCGTCGGCGCCAACCGCGCCGAGGAGATGGCCGTGGTCGCCGCCACCATCGCCGACCTGCTGGCGCGCGGCGCGACCAACATCGGCGTCATCTTCCCGCGCTCCGACGCGGCGCACCTGCGTCTCGTGCGCCTGCTGGAGGCGCGCAGCATCGACTTCGTCGACCAACTCGAGACCGCCGGCCCGCCGCCCGTTGACGTGCAGGTGCAGCGCGCGTTGCTCGGCTTTCACGAACGCGGCGGTCGCATCGAGGACCTGCTCGAACTCTGGCCCTGGCTGCGCGCGCTGGGCCTGGTGACGCAGCCGCTCTCCGCCGCGCGCGACGTCTGCGAACGTTGCTTCGACGACGGCCTCACCCACCAACTCGCGCCGCACCTCGACCGGTTGCGCGCCTCCACCCGCGCCGAGTGGAAGGAGGTCGCGCGCGTCGCCGACCTGCTCCTGCCCGTGTGGCCCGCCGAGCTGACCGCGGCCGAGGCGTTGGCCAACTTCGAGGCCATCAACAACCGCCTCGACCTCGAACAACCCGCCGGTTGGGCCGCGCTCCAGGCCTTCGCCGCCAAGTCCACCGAACGCCACCCCGCGCCCGTGCTGTTGGCCGCGCTCGCGTCGTTCTTGCCCGAGTCCGCGCCGGTGGCCGACGTGCCCGGCCGCGGGCGGTTCGCTCGCGTCACCCTCACCAGTCGCCGCCGCGCCGCCGGCCTCGCTTGGTCGCACACGATCTGGGTCGAGAGCAACGCCGGCGTCTGGCCCCCGCGCCGCGAGCCGAGCTGCTGGCTGACCGACGCCGACCGCGAACAGCTCAATGCCCGCCGCCGCCTCCCGCTCGGTGTTTTCACCGCCGAGCAGCACGCCTGGCTCGAAAAACAAGGCTGCGCCGCGCTCGCCGCCGACACGCGCGAACAGATCATCTTCACGGCCGCCCTGCACGACGAGGAAGACCCCGAGCTGCCGCTCGCGCCAAACGCCTGGGTCGAACGCGTGCTCTGGGCCGGCGGCGCGGCCACGCGCCCGGGCGGACTCGAGGCGGCTTTCGCCGCGGCCCGCGTCGCCGTCGCCTCGTCCGACGACGCCCAAGAAGAAGTATCTGAAGAATGGATACGCGTTTGGAGCCGCCGCCGCCGACCCGACCTGCCGTTCGACGAATTCTTTCTCGCCGCCGATCCTCAGATCGTCGCGCAACCGGAGCACCCGTGGTCGGCGCGCCTGATCGAGGGCGCGGTGCGCGACCCGGCGCAGCTCTGGTTCGAAGGCGTGCTCGGCGTTCATCGCGTCGGCTGGGAGCCGCTGGTGCGCAGCCGGCGCAAGGCCATCGGTCAGCGCGTGCACAGCCTGCTGGCCCGCGCGCTGCGGCCCGACTCGACTTCGCCCGACGGCTTCGGCCGCCTGCCCGCGGAGCGCCACGCGCGCGCCGTGCTCGAGGCCGCGCTCGCCGCGCAACGCGCCTCGTTGCCGGACGACGCTTTTGGCGATTCCTTTCACGCCGAGGTCCGCACCGTCGCGCGCGACCTGCTCGCGGCGGTCTACGCGCTGGGCGAGGATCACTGGGTCGCGACGGAAATAAAACTGCCGCCGGCCGCCCGCCTGCACCTGGCCGGCTCGGGACGCCTGCTGCCGGTCGGCGGACGCATGGACCTCGTGCTCTCGGACCGCGACTCGTGGGCCGGCGCGACGGTGCGCATCATCGACTTCAAGACCGGCGGCGACGACAAGCTCTCGGCCAAGGCCATGGCGGCGCGCGGCTCGTCGTTGCAACTCGGCGTCTATCTCGGCGCGGTGCGCTCGCTCGGTGTCGAGGCCGGCGCGGTGCTCATGCTCAAGCCCCTGCAGGCCGACTCCGGCGAACTCACGCTGGGCGAGCTCGACGAGGCGCTGGCGCTGACCGCGCGGCTCGACGCCATGCTGGTAACCGGCGTGTGCGGCGCTCTCACACCCGACCGGTCGGCGTATTCAAACATCGGTTACGAATGGCCGCTGGCCTGCACGCCGGTTCCCGAGGCGGTGCTGCGGGAGAAGTTCGCGCTCACCCACGGCGAACCGTCGGATTCGGCTAATGAAGGGGAGGGCACCGATGAGTAGTCCGCTGGTCGACCAACGCGCCCGCGACCGTTTCCGCGACGAGTGGGACCGCAACTTCGCGGTCAGCGCCAACGCCGGCTCGGGCAAGACCACCGCGATCTCCGAGCGGCTGGCGGCGCTGGCGCTCGCGCCCGACGGCGAGCGGCTGCTGGCGCGCACCGCCGTGGTGACCTTCACCCGCAAGGCCGCCGCGCAGATCGGCCAGCGCGCGCGGCAGGTGTTGACCCGCCGCCTCGCCGAGAGCGGCCGCACCGACGCGACGCCGCTCGACCACCTCGAGCGCGCGTTTTTCGGCACGATCCACAGCTTTTGCCTCAAGCTCGCGCAAACCTACGGCCGCGACCTCGGCATCAATCTCAACCCGACCGTCATCGCCGGCTCCGACGGCGACGAGGACGAGGCCCTCTGGGAGGAATTTCTCGAATCGGCCCCGATGCGTTTTTGCTCGCTCGGCGCGGCCGAGGTCGCCGCTTTTCTGCGACACGTGCCGGTCGAACGCGTGTTTGAACTCGCGCGCGGGCTCGACGCCTCGACCGCGCGTGAGTTTCTCGGTCGTCCGCCCGGGTCGATGCCCGGACCGTCGCTGGCGGCGTATTCACAGATCGAGACGTTGGAGCCGAAGCAAAAACGCTCGCTGCCTGCGGTGCAGGCCAACCAGCGCCTGGCCGCCGAGTGGCTGCGGCGATTCCGCGAGGAGGACGGCTTTCTCGCGCTGGTGAAACCGCAGGGCACCGCCGGCGGCGTGAAGGAGTTGTTCGAGGCGTTCTTCGCTCCGCTCAAGGCCTGGCTGGCCGACGCCGCCGCGGTGCTCGCCGCCGAGCTGGCGGAGCGTTACCGCGCGTGGCGCTTTGATCGCGGCGTGCAGACTTACGCCGACCAGATCGACGCGGCCATGGCCGTGCTGGCCCACCGGCCCACGCTGGACCGCATTCGCGCCGAGGGTTGGCGGGTGATCCTGGACGAAGCGCAGGACACCGATCCGCAGCAATTCGCGGTGCTGGTGGAGATCGCGCGCGCGCCGGGCGCGACGCCGGGCGCCTGGCCCGGCGGGGCGGGGGAGGGGCCGCGACCCGGCCACTTCTGCATGGTCGGCGATGGCCAGCAGGCGATCTACGGCAGCCGCGCGGACATCGTGAATTTCACGCGTCACCTCGCCGCCTTCGAGCGCGGCGACGGCGGCGAACTGCTGCACTTCTCCGTGAGTTTTCGCGCGCCGCGGGCGGCAATCGCGTTTTTGAACGACACGCTGCCGGCCGCCTTTGGTCCGGCGCGCGAACACAATCTCGGCCTGCCGCCCGAGCCGGGCGCGGACGCTCCGTATCTGCAGGTTGAATACGAACCGCTCGCGGCCGGTCCGGGCAACGCCGACGGCCGCGTGGCGCGCCTGCCGCTGGTCGTGCCGACGGACGCGCCGACCACGGTCGACGCGTGGCTAGCCGAGGAGATTCGCCAGCTCGCGCGTTGGTTGGATCGGCATGGTCCGACGGGCGTCGGCGCGCGGTGTTGGGGCGACGTCTGCCTGATCGCGCCGCGCAACGACTGGCTGCTCACCGCGCGCAAGGAACTGGAGGCGGCGGGCCTCGAGGTAGCGTTGCAGATGCGCAAGAACCGCAACGGCGACAATCCCGCCTACGCGTGGCTGTGCGGTCTGCTCGGGGTGATGGCCGACCCCGACAACCTATTCGAGTGGACGGGGGTGTTGCGCGAGGTGTTTGCGGTTAGCGACGCGTTGATCGCCGCCGAGCTGCGACGTCACGGCACTTTTCACTGGGAGGAGCCGGACCGGCATCCACAGCCGCTGGCCGGTGCGCTGGAGGCGCTGCGTCCGTTCGTGCTGCGCTTCAACGATGAGGGCTGGCCGCTGGAGTTGTTCGCCGAAAAATTGTGCGCGGCGACCGGGCTGGAGGCCAAGGCGCGCGCGGTCGAGCCGGGCGGCTCCGTGGCGGCGGAGCTGGAGCGCCTACAGGCGGAGGCGGCCGAGCTGGGCTTGGCGGGCATGGGGCCGAGGGGTTGGTTGCGGGTATTGCTCGACGGGCGCGAGGGCGGCCGTCCGGCCGGCAAGCCGTCGGCGGACGCGATCAATTTGTTGACCGCCCACTCGGCCAAGGGCCTGGAGTGGCCGGTGGTCATCCCCATCGGTTTGTGGCGCGAGATCGGCAAGGCGACGGAGTTCGGGCTGCGGGTGATCGCCGACCGCACGGCGGGCAAGCGGGTGTATTTCGACGAGGCCAGTCTGCCGGCCGAGATGAGCGAGTCGCGCGAACGCGAGCGGCTGCGCGAAAACGTGCGCCTGCTCTACGTGGTGCTGACCCGTCCACGTCAGGCGTTGGTGCTGCCGTGGGGCGAGGGCTTTGGAGGTAAGGTGAAGGACGGCTCGTTCGCCAGCCTCTGGGGCGCCGATCTTGAGCAGGTTCCTGCGCTCGAATTGGTTTCCGCTCTGCGCGGGGAACCGGCACCGGAAGCGCCGCCGGAGACGTCGGCAGAGGCGACCGCGGAAGCGGTTGGCAACACACCGAGGCCGCCGCAGGCCGCAGGGGCGGAGTCGGGAGGCGAGCCTGCGCGACCGTTGCCGGCGCGACTGTTGCCGCACCAGTTGGCCGAGCACGCGGCGGACTTGTCGCGGGTTGGTCGGCACGAATCGGGTTTGGACCAACCGCCGCCGGCCAAGTCGGCGGACGAGGCAATCGACTACGGCCTTTGGTGGCACGAGACGATGGAGTTTTTGCCGTGGACCGCGTCGGAGGACGCAATCGAGGCGCACCTGCAGCGCCGCCTGGCGGTGGCCGCCGGGCTGGGTGTGCGGGCGCGCGGCGAAGAGGACCTGCGACGGTTGCGGGCGAGCGAGGCTTGGGCGGAGCTCACGCATGGGCGCTGGACGCGACAGGCCGAGCTGGGCGTGCTGGCGTCGCTGGACGACGCGGGTTGGATGGACGGTGTCATCGATCTGGTGATGCACGATCCGGTCGCGAACGAGGTGTGGGTGGTCGATTGGAAGACCAACCGCCGCAGGGCGGGGGAGTCGGACGAGACTTTGCTGGAGCGCCTGCGGACCGAGTATGCGCCTCAGCTCTCCGCCTACGGGTCCAGTTTGCAGGCGTTTTTCCCGGAGGCGCGCGTGCGTCGCTGGGTCTACGCCACCGCGGCCGGGCGCTGGATAGAGGTCGGTGTTGAGAATGAGCTTTACAGGCGGGAGCCAAACCCGTTTTAAGGACGGTTTTCTCTCATCCAAACACCTTTTAACAATGGGCAACCTCAAGAAAAAACGCCGTCTCCAGATGAACAAGCACAAGCGCCGCAAGCGCTTGAAGTCCAATCGCCACAAGAAGCGCACTTGGCAGAAGTAAGACGGCCCAGCCCGGATTGTTTCTCGCATGCCCGCCGGATTTTCACCGGCGGGTTTTTTGCGCCTAGATTTTGCCCGTTAGGCGGTTGGGGAGTTTAGAGGACGTAAAAACCCCGGGGCGTCGCCTTGGGCTTGCTTCGATGGCGCATTGTGTGCTTTGAGCTAGGGAGTCTTCCGCAGTCGCCCGGTTACGGCGGTTTGGCAGGAAGTCTATCCGGCTTGGCCCAACTTAGGTTTTAATACTCGCAACCCAGCTCCATGCTATTCCCCGCAAAGACGAAGGGATTCTATTTAGAACGCAACGAATTCGGGGTGACCTTTGCCCGCACATCCACCCCGGGGGCACCGATGGTCGTCGAGGACATCCGGGAATGTGCGGTCGGGGACGCCGAGGCGATGGCCGCCATCTGCGCTGACTTTCGCCCCAAGAAAGCCTCCTCCGCCTACCTGATGGCCACCTGCGGAGTCAGTCCTGAGCAGCGAGTTGTCCGCCGTGCGACGATCGATCCCAAGAAGGTCCGCGAGGAGGGCTACCTCAACGAGCTGGTGAGTTCCCAGTTTCGCATCGACGCGGTGGCTTACACGCTGGCCCTTTTGAACGCTGGCAACGGGTTGGAATACGACATGAATCGTGCGACCCAGAAGGATGTGGTTTTCTGCGGACTACCGGCCGCTGATATCATCACGATTCAGGAAGGTCTGCTGACTGAGGGGGTGTTTCCTGAGCGACTGGAAATCGGATCCTTGGCGGCTCTGGGCGCGATCGTTGACTACACCGGATTCAACCAATTTTCTTCGCCCACCTTGGTGCTGGAGATCGGCGCTGAGTCCACGCACTCCTACATCGTTTCGCCTGATGGCATCGAGGCCTCGCGTCCCATTCAACAGGGACTCAACGCAATGGTGCCGGTGGTGCAAAAGGAACTCGGCCTTAAGGACGAAGAGTCTGCACGCAAGCTGTTCCTTTCGAATACATTCGATTTTACCGGCATGGCCCCGGTGCTCGTTAAAAAACTCCTGAAGGAGCTGCAGTCCTCGATCGGGTTTTATGAGGTGCAGACCGGTCAGTCGATTGGTCAGTTGGTGTGCACGCTGCTGCCGCAAAAACTCGTTTGGTTGGAAGCCGCGATCGCCGCGCAGCTAGGCGTCGGAGTTCTGAAGCCCGATTTCTCCCCGTGGCTGCAAGCCCGCCAAATCACTTTGGCCGACACCCTCCCCGCCGGAGCGCTGAGCTCCCGCAGCTTCGCCTTGCTCGGCTTGATGACCCAATTCTCCTCTTCCAATGCTGTCGCTTCTTAAAAAGACCGGAGACAAGGCCTCGGCCATGCAACCGGCCTGGCACCCCAATTTCCGGAACGTCGAGCATCTGCCCGATACCAAGGCTGTCCGCACTGCGTTCTTCGTGAACGGTCTGGCGGTGTTGGTCGCGGTGGTGCTCTTGGTCTACACTGCCTACAAGCAATATCATTTGGGGGTTCTTTCCGACAGTGTTGCCCAAGCCGAGCAGATCATCGCGGACAATAAACCGACCAGCGACGCCGCCATCGCCAACTTCCGCAAGTTCCAAGAGGCCGAGAAGGAGTTCCAAGCCGCCGAAGCGCTGATCGGCAGCAAACTGGTATTCTCGGACTTGGTCTTTCACCTTGGCGCCACGTTGCCTCCTGAAGTCTCTTTGAATGCCATCGAATACCGGGGCACGGGTGTCAACTTGACCGGGACGGTCAGCGGCTCCCCGGAAAAAGCCAGTGGCATGGTCACTACCTACCTTGAGCAACTCCGTAAGGATCCGGTGCTTAACAAGCTGTTTCCTGAAGTCGAGCTGACTAACATGAGCCGCAACACCGCGGCCGAAATGATCAATATGGAACTGATGTTGAAGTTCCCCGTGCCCAAGGCGGTGCCCAAGAAGAAATAATCATCATGAGTCTTACGGGAAAAGATTTGGTCGGCGTGGCGAAAAAGCATCCGGTCGGAGTGGGATGCGCTTTGCTGAGCGTTGTGTTGCTGGCGCTGCTCTACCTTCGCGGAGGGAAAATCGATGAAACCCAAGCGCGACTTGAAGAGGTAACCGCCACGGTTGACCGTCTCAAAACAAACATAAACTACTCCGCTCAACTGAGCGGTCAGATTGAGTCTCTGGAGCAGGCGGTCGATGTGCTCAAGGAGCGAACTATGCAGCCAGGCGCATTGGCTCAAAATCTCCGCTATTTCTACAAACTGGAGTCTGATACGGGGGTGGCCTTGATAGACCTGCGTCAGATGAACCCGGTCTATCCCTCGGCACCGAAGAAAAATGCTCCCAAGCCTATATTTATCAGCCTGCCTTTCAGCGTGGGGGTGCAGGGCGAATTCAGCAAGGTCATGACCTTCCTTCGCAAGCTGGAGAACGGTGAGCACTTTGGACGAATCAACTCCGCGAGCCTGCGTCCTTCAGCCTCGCGCTCCGATGTCACCCTGACCCTCGCGGTGGAGCTGTTGGCCCAACCTGATTGATCATGCGACTCTCCCTTTATTCCCCTGTCGTCGGCTTGGCGGCCATGCTCTTGGCTCCCGCTTACGCCGCTCCTCCGCAGCGCGCCGACATCCTTCCGCCCAAGGCGCGCGAGGCGGTTGTCGAGCGGGCGAAAACCTTGGTTGAGCGTGACAATGACGCGGCGGCCCGTCTGCCCGAGCGTGCGATCAATCCCTTCGACCCCACCGCCGGCCAGCCTGTGGTCGATCAACCGGCGGCACCCCAGCCCATCGCTCCTGCGCGATTGAGTGACGATGCTCAGCTTCGGAAGCTCGCCGTAAGTGTGTTGCCCACCGGCACGATCAGCTTGGGCGGAGAGGCCTATCTGCTCTTTGGTCAAAAAAAACTCAAAGTGGGTGAGAGCCTTCCAATTGTCTTTGAGGGCACCACTTACAACGTATTACTGACCGACATCCAAAGCACCAGCTTTTCGATTCGCTATGGCGAAGCGGAGATTGTTCGCCCCATCAAACCAGCAACCAGACCATGAATCGTCGCAAACTACAACGGACGGCCCTGATCGGCCTTGTTATCCCGCTCGCACTGCAACCTGCGTCTTCGCAGACCACGGAAACCGCGGAGCCCCCCGCGCAGGAACCCGTGGCCGAAGCCGTGATTGTTCCCGTCCCCGAGGAAGCCGCCGCACCGGTGGTCGCCGAGGAATCGACGTCAACGGAACCCGCAACCGAGGCCCCTGCTGCCGAGGTTCCCGCTGCCGAGCCGGCGGTGGTTGTTGCCGAAGTCATCGAGCCCGCTGTGGTCGTGGTGGAAGAAGCCGCCCCTGAGGTTACCAAGCCCAAGGACACACTGGCCGTCGATTTCCCCGACGAGGACATCCGCAGTATCCTTCGCAATGTCGCCGATTTGTTTGAGCTCAACTTGGTGATCCCTGACACCCTGCAGGGTCGCACGTCCATCAAGCTCCGTGACGTCACCTGGCGCCAGATCTTCACCGTCATCCTTTCGCCGATCGGTTACACCTTCGTCGAGGATGGCAACATTATCAAGGTGGTCACCACGGCCTCGCTTGCCGCCGAGCCCGCCAGCACTGAGGTCTTTATCATCAACTACGCCAAGGCCGGTGACATCATTGGTTCCGTCAATCCGCTGGTCGATCCCGCGGCCGGTGGTCGCGTGGTGGTCGATGCTCGCAGTAACGCGTTGGTCATCACCGAGCGTCCGTCGCGTCTGGCTCGTATTCGCCCCATCATCGAGAAATTGGACAAGGCCACCGAACAGGTGATGATCGAATCCAAGTTCATCGAGATTCAGGCTAACCAAGCCAAGGACTTGGGTCTGGACTGGGCTCTGACTGGCAGCGCGGTCGGCGATGTGACCGCCGGCAGCCGTGGTGGCAACCGCTCCAATCCCCCGCCCGGATCGGTCGGCACCACCGCCTATGATGCGTTACAGCCCTTCGCGAACTCGACCGACTATGCTACCTCGGTGCTCTCCAGTGCGCAGCTTGCTGCCACGCTGAATTTTCTCCAGAGCAAGGGTAACGTGCGCGTTGTCAACAACCCGACCTTGGTCACGCTCAACAACAGCGAGGCTGAGATCAATGTCGGCACGGAGTTTCCCATTCCGGATTACAGCTACAATGCCGAGCGCGGAGCCTTCGAGATCAGCGGCTTTGAATATAAGCCGATCGGCGTGCTGCTGAAGGTTACGCCGCAAATCAACAGCCAAGGGTTTGTTCGCCTCACCGTTGAGCCGGAAATCAGTTCCTCGAATACCTTCGTCGATTTTGGCGGCGGTGGCGGCAGCAGTGCGCAGATTCCCATCATCGAGACTCGCAAGACCAGGACGCAGGTTTCGCTGAAGGATGGCCACACGCTGGGCATTGGCGGTCTTATTACCGACACCGTGACCAAGAACGAAAACAAGCTGCCCTTCTTTGGTGATATCCCGGGCATCGGTCGTCTGTTCCGTTCCGAGTCTGACACCAAAAACCGCCTCAATTTGCTGATCTTCATCACTGCCAAGATTGTCAGCGCGGAAACGGCCTCTGTGCAGGAGATTTACGACCCCCGCCAAGTTCGTGACGCGGAGCTCAAGAAATCGGATCTGCCCGGGTTTCGTTCGTCGGAGTCGGCCTTCTTTCCCGAGGTCGTCCTGCCTGAACAGCCGGCCCTTTAATTGAATTCTTCTTCAAGGCCGCCCGACGTTGTTCGGGCGGCCTTTTTCGTTTTTGCGTGAGAAGCTCTATGCTCGGGGATGGTTCCTGGGGCTTGCCTGTCTGCTGTTGGCCGAAACATTATTAATCCCTAAGGGGGCGCGTTCGTTGAGCGGCCGATCATAAATCTGCAGAATTGGGCTTGCCTTGGCGATGATGAGGTCAAACTATTTCCATCCCTCCCGCCAAAACCTCCTGTAGAGCCTAGCTCCTAGAGGTTATCGCCCGGCCTTAAATGGCCGGGCGTTTTTCTTCTCAGCGTTGAGTGGTTGTGGCTCGGATCGCCTGTTTTTCCGAGGGTCTGTCGAGTGGCAAAGGCAAATTTACAAAAGCGCAGAAAATCTGCTTGCCGTGAAAGGTCCGGAGGGTAGGGTCCTGACTTTTTCCACTTTTCACAGACATCTTCGTTATGCCGACCATCAACCAACTCGTGCGCAAAGGCCGCCGTCAGATCAGCGCCAAATCCAAGTCGCCGGCGCTGGACTCCAACCCCTTCCGCCGTGGCGTGTGCGTGCAGGTCATGACCCGCACCCCCAAGAAGCCCAATTCCGCCATTCGTAAGGTTGCCAAGGTGCGCCTGACCAACGGCACCGAAGTCATTTCCTACATCCCTGACGAGGGTCACAACCTTCAGGAGCACAGCATTGTCTTGGTTCGCGGCGGCCGCGTGAAGGATCTTCCCGGCGTTCGTTACCACATCGTTCGCGGTGCCCTCGACGCCACCGGCGTGGAGAAGCGTCGTCGCAGTCGTTCCAAGTATGGCGTCAAGCGCCCCAAGGCCGCCAAGAAGTAATCTTTAACCCATCTAAAATTCGCCATGTCACGCCGTCACAGAGCCGTTAAGCGCAAGGTTGAGCCGGATATCCGCTACAACAGCCCGCTCGTCGCCCACCTCGTCAATGTCGTCATGCTCGACGGCAAGAAGAACCTCGCCGAGCGCATCGTCTACGGTGCCTTCGAGAAGGTTTCCGAGAAGCTTGAGAAGGGTGATCCCGTGGATCTGCTCATCGGCGCCCTCGAGAACGCCCGTCCGCGCCTCGAGGTGAAGAGCCGTCGTGTCGGTGGCGCCACCTATCAGGTGCCCGTCGAGATTTCCTACGAGCGCCAGGAGAGCCTCGCGCTTCGTTGGATCGTCGGTGCCGCCGGTTCCCGCAAGGGCATCACCATGAAGGACGCCCTCGCCGCCGAGATCGTCGACGCCTACAACAACACCGGTGTCGTGGTGAAGAAGAAGGAAGACACCCACAAGATGGCCCAGGCCAACCGCGCCTTCGCTCACCTCCGCTGGTAATCGCCATGTCTCTCGAAAACAAAGCTGTTCCGATCGTCACCGACCGCGCCAAGAGCTCCGCGGCCAACTCCAAGGACCGTCCCTTCCCGCTGGAGTGGACCCGCAACATCGGCATCGCCGCGCACATCGACGCCGGCAAGACCACCACCACCGAGCGCATCCTTTTCTACTCGGGCGTCGTCCACAAGATGGGCGAGGTGCACGAGGGTTCCGCGGTCACCGACTGGATGGAGCAGGAGCGCGAGCGCGGCATCACCATCACCGCCGCCGCCATTTCCTGCGCCTGGAACGCCTCTTGGGGCCCCTGGCACGGTATTCAGCAGCGTATCAATATCATTGATACGCCCGGACACGTGGACTTCACCGCTGAGGTGGAGCGCTCCATGCGCGTGCTGGACGGCGCCGTCGCCGTGTTTTGTGCCGTTGCCGGCGTGCAGCCCCAGTCCGAGACCGTCTGGCGCCAAGCCAACAAATACAACGTCCCCCGCATCGCTTTCGTCAACAAGATGGACCGCACCGGTGCCGACTTCTTCCGCGCCGTCTCCGAGATGCGCGAGAAGTTGGGTGCCAACGCCCACCCGCTCTTCATCCCGATCGGCAAGGAAGAGAACTTCGCCGGCCTGATCGACCTCGTCCAGAACGTGGCCTACATGTTCGTGACCGACGAGAAGGACCTCGATCTCGCTCCGACCACTCAGCCGATCCCCGCCGAATACGCCGAGCAGGCCAAAGAGTATCGCGAGAAGCTCATCGAAGCCGCCTCAGACTTCGACGACGTGTTGGCTGAGAAGTATCTTGGTGGCGAAGAGATCACCGTCCCCGAGCTGATGCTCGCCATCCGCAAGGCCACCATCTCCATGAAGTTCACCGGCGTCATCCCCGGTTCGGCCTTCAAGAAAAAGGGTGTTCAGCGCCTCCTCGACTGCGTGGTCAACTACCTGCCTTGCCCGATCGATCTTCCTCCCATCAAGGGTCAGGACAGCGAGGGCAACGAGGTGCTCGCCCAAGCCGACGACAACGCCAAGCTCGCCGGTCTCGCCTTTAAGCTCTGGACCGACCCCTTCGTCGGCAAGCTGGTGTTCTATCGCATCTACACCGGAAGGATCAACAAGGGCATGCCCCTCTATAATCCCCGCACCCGCCGCAGCGAACGCGTTTCCCGCCTTGTTCTCATGCGCGCCATGGATCGCGAGGAGGTCGAGGTCGCCTATTCCGGCGACATCTGCGCGCTCGTCGGCGTCAAAGACGTGATCACCGGCGACACCCTCTGCCACGAGGACTACGACATCCGCCTCGAGCCGCCCTCCTTCCCGGAGCCGGTTATCGCGATGTCCATCGAGCCCAACTCCAAGGCCGACCAGGAAAAGATGGGCAACGCCCTCCAGCGCCTCGTCGCCGAGGACCCGACCCTCAAGGTCAAGACCGACGAGGACACCGGCCAGACCATCCTCGCCGGCATGGGCGAACTCCATCTCGAGATCATCATCGACCGCATGAAGCGCGAGTTCAAGGTCGAGGCCACCGTCGGCAAGCCCCAGATCGCCTACCGCGAGACCATCCATGGTTCCGCCCAAGGCGAAGGCAAGTTTGTCCGTCAGACCGGTGGTAAGGGCCAATACGGCCACGTCGTCGTCACCATCGAGCCCAACGAAAAGGGCAAGGGCGTCGAAGTCGTCAACAAGATCGTCGGCGGCGTCATTCCCAAGGAATTCATCAAGCCCGCCACCGACGGTATCCTCGAAGGTGCCAACAACGGTGTGGTCGCCGGTTATCCGGTCGTCGACGCCAAGATCAGCATCGTCGACGGCTCCTTCCACCCGGTGGACTCCTCGGAAATCGCGTTCAAGATGGCCGGTATCTTCGCTTTCAAGGAAGCGATGAAGGCCGCCTCGCCCATCCTCCTCGAGCCCATCATGGGCGTCGAAGTCACCACTCCCGAGGAGTTCCAGGGCGACATCATGGGCGACATCAACCGTCGTCGCGGTCAGATCCAGGGCATGGAAACCAAGTCCGGCGCCTGCATCGTTTCCGCCAACGTTCCCCTCGAGATGCTGTTCGGCTACGTCACCGACATCCGCTCCCTCTCCAAGGGCCGCGCCAGCGCCTCCATCACTCCCTCGCACTTCGAGCAGGTTCCCTCGAACCTCCTCGCCAAGATCGTCGAGTCCTCTTCCAAGGCTCCCGCCCGCACTTAAACAACGTTCTTTAAACCGCCATGAAAGGCCAACGCATCCGCATCAAACTTCAGGGCTACGACTATCGCGTCATCGATCAGTCCGCCTCCGAGATCGTCGAGACCGCCAAGCGCTCCGGCGCCCGCGTCTCCGGTCCGGTTCCGCTGCCCACCCGCATCGAGAAGCTGACCGTCAACCGCTCTCCGCACGTCGACAAGAAGTCCATGGACCAGTTTGAGTCCCGCACTCACAAGCGTCTCATCGACATCATCGAGCCGACCGCGCAGACCGTCGACGAGCTCAAGAAGCTCAACCTCCCTTCCGGCGTCGATATCACCATCAACGTCTGACCAACCCGCCTAGTTTCCATCCATACAGTCTAGCGCCGCTCCGGGGCATACCCGGAGTCGCTAATGTAGGCCAACGAAACGGATAACCTCCACCTACCACTTAGCCCATGATCTCAACACTCCTAGGGAAAAAAATCGGAATGACCCAGGTCTATGACGCCCAAAACGTCCTGGTCCCGGTCACCGTGGTCGAAGCCGGCCCCTGCCCGGTCGTCCAAGTCAAGACCGTCGAAAACGACGGCTACAACGCCGTTCAGCTCGGCTTCTCCAAGAAGAAGGCCAAGAACGCCTCCAAGGCCGAGCAGAACCACGCCGCCAAGGCCGGCGTCGCCGAGACGCCCCGCGTCCTCAGCGAAGTCCGTCTCGCCGCCGCCAGCGAGCTCAAGGTCGGTGACGTCGTCACCGTCGAAGCCTTCGCCGAAGGCCAGCTCATCGACATCATCGGTGTCACCAAGGGCAAGGGCTTTCAAGGCGTCGTCAAGCGCCACCGCGTCGCCGGTGGTCCCGCCTCGCACGGCTCCATGTTCCATCGCCGCATCGGTTCGATCGGCATGCGCCAGACCCCCGGTCGCACCTGGAAGAACCAGATCATGCCGGGTCACATGGGCGGCGTCCGCCGCACCGTGCAGAATCTCTCCATCGTGAAGATCCTGCCCGAGAAGAACCTCATCCTTGTCAAGGGTGCCATCCCCGGCGCCAACGGTGACGACGTGATCGTCCGCACCGCCATCAAGGGTCAACCCAAGCAGGCCTGAAGCCAAAGGAGATAATCCGACATGAAACTCACCGTTTTCAGTTCCGACGGCCAGACCTCCCGCGAGCAGGAGTTCGGTCTGCCCACCTTCGAAGGTGACAAGGGCGTCCAAGCCCTCAAGGAAGTCATCGTCGCCATCAACGCCAACAATCGTCTCGGCACCCACTGCACCAAGACCCGCGGTGAAGTCCGCGGCGGTGGCAAGAAGCCCTGGCGCCAGAAGGGCACCGGTCGCGCCCGCGCCGGCTCCACCCGCTCCCCGATCTGGGTCGGCGGCGGCGTCGTCTTCGGCCCCAAGCCCCGCGACTACTCCAAGAAGGTCAACGCCAAGGTGAAGGCCCTCGCCTTCAGCCGCGCCCTTTTTGATCGCGCCATCGCCGGTGACATCGCCGGCATCGACGCTTGGCAGGTCGCCGAGGCCAAGACCAAGGCCATCAACGCCATCATCAGCCGCATCGCCCCCGAGGGCAAGGTGCTCATCGTCGATGATCGCTTCACCGTCGAGGCCGCCCGCGCCGCCCGCAACATCGAGCGCGTCTCGATGCAAGAGGCCGCCGAGCTCAACGCCCTCGACCTCGCCCAATACAAGAAGATCATCATGAGCACCAAGGCGCTCGAGACGGTCCTCGCCCGCATCAACGGAGGTAAGAACTAATGAAAGCCGACCAAGTTCTCAAACTCGTCCGCCTGACCGAGAAGTCCAACCAGCTCTCCGCCGAGCTCGGCCAATACACCTTCGAAGTCGCCACGGGCGCCAACAAGCACCAGATCGCGCAGGCCGTCGAGCAGACCTTCAAGGTCACCGTCACCCGCGTGAACACCGCCAACTACCTCGGCAAGAGCAAGCGCAGCCGCATCGGCCGCCCCGGCAAGACCTCCGACTACAAGAAGGCTGTCGTCACGCTCAAGGCCGGTGACAAGATCGAGCTCGTCTGAGCCGAACCATCCACCAGGAGAAAATCCACATGGCTCTCAAGCAATCCCGTCCCCTGACCCCCGCGCAGCGCTTCACCCAGCTGAACAGCGCCGAGGGTCTCTCCAAGGCCCGTCCGCAGCGCGCCCTCACCGAGTCCCTCAACAAGACCGGTGGCCGCAACGTCTACGGCCGCATCACCTCCCGCCGTCGCGGCGGCGGTCACAAGCGCCTGTATCGCATCATCGACTTCAAGCGCTCCATCCTCGACGTCCCGGCCAAGGTCCAGGCCATCGAGTATGATCCCAACCGCAGCGCCAACATCGCCCTCGTGGCCTACGCCAACGGCGAGAAGCGCTACATCATCGCCCCCGAGGGTCTCAAGGTCGGCGACAGCATCTTCGCCTCCGACAAGGCCTCGCTGAACGACTACAACGTCGGCAACAGCTTCCCGCTGGCGATCATCCCGCCCTCCACCAAGCTGCACTGCGTCGAGCTCATCCCGGGTCGCGGCGCCCAGCTCGGCCGCACGGCCGGCACCTCCATCGTCCTCGTCAACGTCGAGGACGGCGTCGCCCAGGTCAAAATGCCCTCCGGTGAAATCCGCCTGCTCAACGCCAAGTGCCGCGCCACCATCGGCGAGGTTGGCAACGGCGAGCACCGCAACCAGTCGCTCGGCAAGGCCGGCCGCAATCGCTGGCTCGGCAAGCGCCCCCGCGTCCGCGGTATGGTGATGAACCCCGTCGACCACCCCAACGGTGGTGGCCAGGGCAAGTCCAAGGGCGGTGGCGGTCGCCAGCACATGGTCTCCCCTTGGGGCCAGCTCGCGAAGGGTTTCCCGACCCGCCGTCGTTCGAAGCCCTCGAACAGCCAGATCCTCGTCCGCCACAACGGCCGCAAGCCGCGCGGCAAGAAGTAACCCTTACCGACCACCACTATGGCCCGCTCCATCAAGAAAGGCTTCTTCGTCGACTACCACCTCCTCGAGAAAATCGAGAAGGCCGCCGGCAGCTCGACCCGCAAGCCCATCCAAACCTGGTCCCGCCGCTCCACGATCACTCCGGACTTCATCGGCCACACCTTCAACGTGCACAACGGCAAGGCCTTCGTCGCCGTCTACGTCACCGAGAACATGGTCGGCCACAAGCTCGGCGAGTTCGTCCCCACCCGCGTCTTCAAGGCGCACGGTGGCATGACCCGCAAGGACGCCTGATCCCGCATTCGATGTCGCCGCGTCGGTTCAGTCCGTTCATGGCCGTCTTGGCCGTTGTCACCCTTGCGGTGGCGCCGGCCCTGTGCGCCATGCCGGTCGTCCGCACCGTGGCCCCCGCGCCGGTTCTGGCCGTGCAAGCCGCCCGCGCCGCGGACCTCGTGGTCCTCGGCGGCGGCTTCACCGCCGGCCTCCGGCAGGGCATGGTCTGCCGCGTCACCCGCGGCGGTTCCGAGATCGGCGACATCCTCCTGGTCGACCTTCGCTCCGACGCGTCGACCGCCCTCATCCTCAACCTGGCCCCCGGCCAGCGTATCCAGCCCGGCGATACCGCCGCGGTGAAGACACGCCAAGTCTGATTCGTCATCAACCATAACAAAAGGGCAGGGGACCTCCCGTCCCGCTGTCGCCCCTCCCGGGGAATCCTTTACCTACAATGGAAGTCCAAGCCCTCACCCGCAACGCGCACATGTCTCCCAAGAAGATGCGCGAAGTGGCCAACACCATCACCGGCCGCAAGGCCGCCGACGCCGTGGATCTGCTCACGCTTATCCCGCGCAAGTCCGCCCGCCTGATCGTCAAGACGCTCAAGAGCGCCATCGCCAACGCCGAGAACAACAACAACGTCTCGGCCGACTCGCTCGTCGTCAAATACGCCATCATCGAGCAGGGTCTCGTCATCAAGCGCTTCAAGGCCGGAGCCCGCGGCACCGCCAAGCCCCGCCGCAAGCGCATGTCGCACATCCGCATCGTTCTCTCGGACAACAACTGATTTTACCAACATGGGCCAAAAGACCAATCCCACCGGCTTCCGCCTCGCCGTCCGCCGCAACTGGCTTTCCCGCTGGTATGCCAAGAAGAAGGACTTCGCCACGCTCCTCCACGAGGACCAGATCATCCGTGAGAAGCTCATGGAGAAGCTGAAGCAGGCCTCCGTTCCGCGCATCTTCATCGAGCGCGCTTCCAACCGCGTCCGCGTCAAGATCTACACCGCCCGCCCCGGCATCGTCATCGGTCGCAAGGGTCAGGAGATCGAGAAGATCAAGGAAGAGATCAGCAAGCTCACCGGCAAGGAGATCCTCCTCGACATCCAGGAAGTCAAGAAGCCCGAGATCGAGGCCCAGCTCGTCGCCGAGAACGTCTGCCTCCAGCTCGAGCGCCGCATCGCCTTCCGCCGCGCCATGAAGAAGTCCGTCGAGATCGCCATGAACCTTGGCGCCGAGGGCATCCGTATCCAGTGCTCCGGTCGTCTCGGCGGTTCCGACATCGCCCGCCGCGAATGGCAGCGCAAGGGCCGCGTTCCGCTGCACACCCTGCGCGAGAACATCGACTACGGATTCGCCGAGGCGAACACCGTTTACGGCAAGATCGGCGTCAAGTGCTGGATCTGCAAAAAGGACGAGGCCGGCGCCTGAGCCGACCCATCCGCAACCCATAACATTTAAGAGATACCCATCATGGCTCTCGCTCCCGCTCGCACCAAATATCGCAAAACGCAGAAGGGTTCCCGCAAGGGCAACGCCAAGCGTGGCAACACGCTCGCCTTCGGCGAATTCGGCCTTCAGTCCCTCTCTCGCGGCCCCATGACCGGCCGCCAGATCGAGGCCGCCCGCGTCACCATCAACCGCCACCTCAAGCGCAAGGGCAAGGTCTGGATCCGCGTGTTCCCGCACAAGTCCGTCACCGCCAAGCCCGCCGAAGTTCGAATGGGTTCCGGTAAAGGTTCGGTCGACCACTACGTCGCCCAGATCAAGCCCGGCGCCATCCTCTTCGAGCTCTCCGGCGTTCCCCTCACCCTGGCCAAGGAGGCCTTCTGCCTCGCCGACGCCAAGCTGCCCTTCCGCTGCCGCCTGATCGTGCGCGAAGGCGCCGCCCAGTAACCCGCGGCAATCCAAGGAGACCAAAACATGACTTCCAAAGAAATCCGCGAACTCTCGCCCGCCGAGATCGAAACCAAGCTCCGTTCCGCCCGCGAGCAGCTCCTCGGCCTGCGTCTGCGCAAGCAGACCGGCCAGGTTGAAAAGACCCACGAACTCCGCGCCCTCCGCAAGGACATCGCCCGTCTGGAGACCGCCCGCACCGCCCACAGCAAAACCAAGGCCGCCTGAGACCTCTCGCGCCGCAACCCAGACACACCGCAATGTCCACCAATCGCAACACGCGCAAAACCCTGATCGGCACCGTCAGCAGCCGCTCCGGTGACAAGTCCGTCAAGGTCACCGTCCCCTACAAGATCCCGCATCCCCGCTACCAGAAGGTCATCAATCGCAAGACCGTCGTGCACGTGCACGACGAGGCCAACGAGACCAAGCTCGGCGACAAGGTCGAGATTATGGAGACCCGTCCCATCAGCCGCCTCAAGCGCTGGCGCGTCATCCGCGTCATCGAGGCCGCCATCACCGCCGAGGCCGTCGCCGTCAACGAGAACGACGTCGCCGCCAGCGTTCCCACCAAGACCGCCAAGGCTTAATCGTAACATTTAGAAGTAGGTTCAAATCATGATCCAACTCCGCTCCATCCTCCAGGTCGCCGACAACACCGGGGCTCGCAAGGTCTCGATGATCCGCAAGGCCGGCCAGCTCACCGACACCGCCGGTGTCGGTGACATCATCACCGTCAACGTCACCGAGAGCGCCACCGGCGCCAGCGTCAAGAAGGGCGAGGTCGCCAAGGCCGTCGTCGTTCGCACCAAGGCCCCGGTCCGTCGCGCCGACGGCAGCTACCTGCGCTTTGACAGCAACGCCGTCGTCATCATCAACGCCGACGGCAACCCCAAGGGCACCCGCATCTTCGGCCCCGTCGCCCGCGAACTGCGCGCGAAGAACTTCATGAAGATCATCTCGCTCGCTCCGGAGGTCCTCTAACATGCAGAAATTCCACGTTAAGCGCGGTGACGACGTCGTCGTCATCGCCGGTTCCCACAAAGGCAAGTCGGGCAAGATCCTCGAGATCCTCCCCTCCAAGCAGCGCGCCCGCGTCGAGGGCGTCGCCATGATCAAGCGTCACGTCAAGAAGTCGCAGGAAAACCCCAATGGCGCCATCGTCGAGCGCGAGGGTTCCGTGCACCTCTCCAACCTGATGCTCAAGGCGACCTTCGACTCCTCCAAGAAGCGCGCCGCCAAGAGCGCCTGATCACAGAACGCCGAAAATCATCCTTGCAAAGGATGAGGTCACCACGTGTAACCTCATCCTTTTTCCGTCTAAACACACCACACTCAAATGCCGCCGGGTCGGTAATCCGTCGGTCTATATCCAATGAGCAAGCAAGTTCCCTTCCTTCAAAAAGCCTATCAGGAGCAGGTCGTCCCCGCCCTGATCAAGAGCCGTTCCTACGGCAACAAACACGAGGTTCCGAAGCTGGTTAAGATCACCCTTAACACCGGCATCGACGCCGACGCCGACAAGAACCAGATCGCCGACGTCCAGCGCGACCTCTCCGCGATCGCCGGCCAGAAGGCCGTGCTCTCCAAGTCCAAGAAGGCCATCTCCAACTTCAAGCTCCGCCAAGGCCAGGTCGTCGGCTCCTACGTCACCCTGCGCGGCGAGGCCATGTGGAACTTCCTCTATCGCCTGCTCGCCGTCGCCCTCCCGACCATCCGCGACTTCCGCGGCGTTCCGACCCGCCTCGACGGCCAGGGCAACTACACCCTCGGCGTCTCCGACTTCACCATCTTCCCCGAGATCGTCGTGGAGAACGTGAAGAAGTCCATGGGCCTCGACATCACCATCGTCACCACCGCCAAGACGGACGACGAGGGTCGCGAGCTCCTCCAGCTCCTCGGCATGCCCTTCCGCCGCACCGAAGCCGCCAAGACCGCCGCCTAAACCCAACTTACCGCCATGCCGAAGACCTCCGCCATCAACCGCAACGAAAAGCGCAAGGCCCTGACCGCCAAGTATGCCGTCAAGCGCGCCGAGCTGAAGGCCCTGTTGCTCAATCCCGAGATCTCCGACGAGGAGTTCTACGCCGCGCAGAAGAAGCTCCAGAAGCTCCCGCGCAACTCCTCCGCCATCCGCATCAAGAACCGCTGCTCGCTCAGCGGCCGCCCCCGCGCCTTCATCCGCAAGTATGGCGTTTCCCGCATCACCTTCCGTGAACTCGCTCTCGCCGGCAAGATCCCCGGCGTGACCAAGTCCTCCTGGTAATTCCCTTTTGCCAACGGGAGTCTGCGCCCCGCGAGGGGCGCTTCGGATATGACCCGTTCGGCATTCACAAAAACAACATCCACCACCATGACCGATCCCGTCAGCGACTTCCTGACCCGCCTGCGCAATGCGTCGAAGGCTGGTCTCGCCCAGTGCGTGTCGCCGCACTCCAAGCTGAAGGAGAGCATCGCCTCTATCCTTAAAACCGAAGGCTTCATCACCGACTACGCCGATGGCGTCGACGCCCAGGGCCACAAGACCCTCGTCGTCACGATGAAGTATGCCGGCACCACGCCGGCCATCACCAATCTGTCCCGCGTTTCGACCCCGGGCCGCCGTCTCTACTGCCGCTACAGCGAGATCCCGCGCGTGCTCAACGGCCTCGGCATCAGCATCCTCTCGACCTCCAAGGGTCTCATGAAGGACGCCGACTGCCGCCGCAACAAGGTCGGTGGCGAGCTCGTCTGCAACGTCTGGTAACCCAGGAGAACCACCACCATGTCACGCGTAGGTAAAGTTCCCGTTCAAATTCCCGAGAAGGTCAAAGTCGCCATCCAAGGCACCACGGTTTCGGTCGAAGGTCCCAAGGGCAAGCTCTCCAAGACCTTTGCCGATGTCGTCACCATCGAGAACACCGGCAAGGCTCTGGTCGTCAAGCCGTCCGAGGATTCCCGTTTCGCCCGCGCCATGTATGGCACCGTGCGTTCGGTCCTCAATGGCATGATCAAGGGCGTCAACACCGGCTTCTCCAAGGATCTCGAGATCCAGGGCGTCGGCTTCAAGGCCACCCTCAAGGGCAAGGTTCTCGACCTCGCCCTCGGCTACTCGCACCCGATCAACTACACGATTCCGGAAGGCATCACCGTCACCGTGACCGACCAGACCAAGGTCAACGTCACCGGTCCGGACAAGCAGCTCGTCGGTCAGGTTACCGCCTCCATCCGCTCCTTCTACCCGCCGGAGCCCTACAAGGGCAAGGGCGTGCGCATCGTGGGCGAGCGCGTCCGTCGCAAGGAAGGCAAGACCGTCGCCTAACGTCCTCCCGTTCATTCAACCCTACTTTTCAAAGGC
>JAUWBF010000133.1 GCA_030601755.1 Verrucomicrobiota bacterium
CTGACCAAAAACGGTTAGCAAATCGGGTTTCTCCATGCTCAAGCCCGACCATACCCTGCTGTTTCAAGGCGACTCCATCACCGATGCCGGCCGTAATCGCGAGCTGACCGACCCCAACAAGGGGCTCGGCGGCGGCTATGCCCACATCGCCTCGGCCACGGTGCTGGCCTCCATGCCCGGCCAAGGCCTGAAGTGCTACAACCGCGGCATCTCCGGTCACCGTGTGGTCGATCTCTACGCCCGCTGGCGCGTGGACACGATCAACCTCAAGCCCGACGTCCTCTCGATCCTGATCGGCGTCAACGACACCTGGCACGGCTTCATGAGCAACAACGGCGTCGAGGTGCCGCGCTACGAGCAGGTCTATGGCATGCTGCTCGACTACACGAAGGAGCAGCTGCCGGGCATCAAGCTCGTGCTGTGCGAGCCGTTCGTGCTGGGGTGCGGCGTGGTGCAGCCGGACTGGGTGCCCGAGGTGAAGGCCCGCGGCGAGGTCGTGCGCAAGCTGGCGGCCGAGCATGGCGCGGTCTTCGTGCCCTTCCAGTCGATGTTCGACGAGTTGCTCAAGCAGGCCCCGGCCGACTACTGGCTGCACGACGGCGTGCACCCGACGCCCGCCGGACACCACGCGATGGCGCAGCTGTGGCTCAAGGCCACCGGGCTGAAGTGACCCGCGGGACGGGGCGCGGCTGCCTTTGGCGGCCGCGTTGCCACTGTCGCTCCACCGACGTGGCGAAGCAGCACGAGGCTAAGTGCGATAACCCGAACCCAAGCTACTCGTAGGGACCGAAGCGCTTTGTGGTCTTGGGTGAACGAATTCTAACGCGAGGACGCCAAGACGCAAAGGTCGCAAACCATGCAGCGCCGGTGAATCAGCCAGTCTTTGCGAGCCCTGCGTGTTTGGCGGCTTGGCGTTGAAATCAATTCCACAGGGGCGTGGGTATCAGAGACCTTGCGACTGTGACGTTGACTTCGACGGCGACGGCGCGGGCGTCGGGGCTTGGGTGCTTGGCTCGACGGCACTGACGGCCGGTTCGCGCAGCCGCGGATGCTCGAGGATGACCAGCGTGTAGGAGTAGGCGCGGGCCTTTTGCAGGCCGGGGTGGGTGTGGATGAGCTTGGGGTCGATGCTGCGGCAGATGGGGCGCAGCTCGGCGACGCGCCAGCCCTCTTTGATGCGCAGGCGGTATTCGTCCTCCTGCGCGCCCTCGATGAGCACGCTGTCATGCAGGCCGTTGGTCGCGATGAAGCCGAGCCGGCCGGGGCCGACGAGCCGGGCGATGTCGCGTGGGGTGAGCGGGGGCATGACGGGGCAACGTGGTGACGATGGCGCGCGGTTGCAACCACACGGCCAGGGTTGTCGAGGGGAAGGAGCTTCAGGCGGCGTGCGGCAGCGGGATGATGTCTTCCTGCAGGCGGGCCTGGGTGTGCTCGCGGAGTTTTTGACCGATGCGCAGCACGATCTCGCAGACGCGTTCGACCACCACGGGATCGTCGGGCGGCACCGGACAGCCGCGGCGCTCGCCTTCCAGCCAGGTCTCGTCGGCGATGATTTTCTCAATCGCCGGCAACTCGGCAAAAACGATGGACGTCATCGGGGGCATGGCGGGGCGGGGGGATGCCCTGCTTATCGGCACGATCATGCCGTCGAATAAGCTCCGGCCGACTTTTTGCGGAGTGTCGCCGCGAATGCGTCGGCAGCCAATGGCTTGCGCGGCGCGGATTTTCCCCAATCAGGCCAGCCGGTCGCCGCCGGCGGCCTTGGCCTCGCGGAGGGCTGCCTCGGCGGCGGTGATCAGCGCGGCTGAGTCCGCGTGGGCGTTGTGCCACTCGACCAGCCCGATGGACAACGGGCAGTTTAGCTTGCGCGCGGTGGCGAGCGCCTCCTCGGCGATCTGCCGGCCGGTGTTGGCCGTGGCGTGCGGCAGGATCACGCAAAACTCGTCCGCGCCCCAGCGCACGACCATGCCGACGTCGCCGACCAGCGTGGTCAACGTCTTGGCGACGGTCAGCAGCGCCTGATCGCCGACCGCGCGGCCGTGCGCGGCGTTGATGCGCTTGAAGGCGTCGATGTCGGCGAGCAGCACGGTGAAGGGGCGGTTGAACTTGCGGGCGCGGTTGATCTCGCTCTCGAGCAGGGTCTCGCCCTCGCGGCGGTTGAACAGGCCGGTGACCGGGTCGCGGCTGACCAGATGGCGCAGTTGCCGCAGCGTCTGGTGTTGCTTCAGCGTGTAGCGCAGCGAGCGCTCGAGGCCGCGCGGGCTGATCTCGAA
This sequence comes from Verrucomicrobiota bacterium, assembly GCA_030601755.1. Classification (GTDB taxonomy): domain Bacteria; phylum Verrucomicrobiota; class Verrucomicrobiia; order Opitutales; family Opitutaceae; genus JAUWBF01. The sequence continues at coordinate 2,274 of JAUWBF010000133.1, forward strand.
TTTGAGCAGGTAGTCCAGCGCTCCGTTGTCCAGGGCCTGCTGGTCGACCTCGGGCGAGTTTTCGCTCGTGACCATGATGACCGGCGTGTCGATCCCCAGCGACACGACTTCGCGCAACAGGTCGAGACCGGAGGGGCCGCCGCCGAGGTGGTAGTCGAGCAGGCAGGCGTCGTAGTGAGAGGTCTTGAGCGCCGCCAGCGCGTCGTCGTAGTTGTCCACCCAGTCGAGACCGAACTTTTCGCCGACGAACTTGCCGAAGGCCGCCTCGACGATGCGGGCCTGGCCGCGTTCGTCCTCGACCAGCAGGACCTTTCGCCGCGGCGGCGGCGGTGGAGTCGGCTGGTCGGGCGAAGACAGGTGGGTGACGCTCATGGCAGAAGTTGATTAAATCCCTTCGGACATAAGGCAACCGGCCCTTTCGGATAATCGCATGCGGCGGTGGCGGGTCGGGGCACTCCGAACGGGAATGGCCGCGTTGGCATCTGTCAGCGCCCCTCGACGAGCGCCGCGAGCTGCTCGGTGCATTGGCCCCAGCCCTCGTGGAAGCCCATCTGCTCGTGCTGCACGCGGTCGGCGACGGTCCAGTGCAGCACGCGCGCGGTGTAGCGGGTTTTACCGTCCTCGGGCTCGAAGGTGAGGATCAGCGTCATGAAGGGTTTTCCGGACGGCTCCCAGGTGCGCAGGTAGGCGTCGGTGGAAACGATTTTTTTGCCCGGCACGACCTCGAGGTAGACGCCGGGGCAGGGCATTTCCTCGCCCTCGGGACTGCGCATGACGACGAGGCTGGAGCCGCCGGTGCGGACATCGAGCTCGGCGCGCGCGGTGGTCCAGGGTTTGGGCGCGAACCACTGCACGAGGAGCCCGGGCGTGGTCCACGCGGCATAAACCTTTTCGGGCGAGGCGTTGATGAGACGGGAAATGACAAGTTCGCGGTCGTTGGCGGGAGCGGTCATGGCGTTGGTCGGGTTATCGGTGGAATGGTTGCGGGAACAATAACCCAACGAGCGAACATCCGCCGTCCGGACAACCGCGCGCGAAAAAAACGCGCGGCCGGCGAACGATCAGCGCGCGGTGACCGGCTTCCACTCGCCGATGCGCGAGCCGGGCGGCAGCGCCTCGAGGATGTTGGTCGTGGTGCCGTTGCCGTCGTGACGCCGAAGCGGGTGGTCTTTGAGGCTTTTTATGAACGGCGTGATATTGCCGCCAAGGAAGACGATGTAGCCGCCTTCGCCTTCGTGAGGACTGTCCTTCGACCAGGTGCCGTCCGCTTGAAGGCCGCGGGTCCAGGCGATGGGCGTATGCGCTTCGGCGTTAACCGAAAGTCCGCTGATCACGACCGTGCACGCAATGGGGACGTCTTTGAGTGCGTCGTTGATTCCGGTTCCGTCGGGGTTGAGCACCGTGGCAGCCGCGACGTCCGTCGTGAGCAGGAGATCGAGTCGATAAACCCATAGCGCGGGATCATTGAGTATGCCCGCCTGGGCCAAGGCGACCATGTAGGCGTGCAGGTCCGTGGTTTTGGGCAGCCGGTCGCGGTGGTCGGCCGCATAGATCAACGAGGCCTGGGCGATTTGGCGAAGGTTGGAAGCGGCTGCGCCGCGCAGTCCGCAGTTCGTCTTGCGAGTGGCCGAAACCAGAACCGCGGCGAGCAAAAGCAGCAGACCGGTGATGACGATGAGGCCGGCCCAGATGGAGCCGTGCGACTTGGTGGCGGGGTTCATGCGCGCAT
>JAUWBF010000019.1 GCA_030601755.1 Verrucomicrobiota bacterium
CGGGGCTCGGCCTGTCGATCTCGCGCGACCTGGCCCGCCTGCTCGGCGGCGACATCACCGTGGAGCGCCGCACCGCCGGGACGACCTTCATCGTCGAGATCACCGCCCCCGCCGCCCCGTCGGACGGCGTGGTGTGAACCGAATCACCGCTCTACGGCGAACTCATCCACTCACCGATGACATTTCACACAAAGCCATGCTTGGTTGAGGTGGAGCGACTTGTCCCCAAGGCGCTCGTTGGACGCGCTCGTGCGGTTCTCGAACGCGTTGGGGACAACGCGTTCACCTTTCATAACCGATCCTGGCTCACGCCGGTTGCAGCAGGCCGCAGCGGATGAGCAGGGCGTCGGGGTCGGGGTCGCGGCCGAGGAAGCGGCGGAAGAGCACCGCGGGGTCCTCGGAGTTGCCCTTGCTGAGGATGTGGTCGACGAAGGACCGGCCGGCCTCGCGGCTAAAAACGCCTTCCTTCTTGAAGCGCGTGAAGGCGTCGGCCTCCAGCACCTCGGCCCACTTGTAGGAGTAGTAGCCGGCGCCGTAGCCGACCGGGTCGGCGAAGAGGTGCGTGAAGCGGTTGACGATCGGACGGCCGGGCGGCTCGGTCGGAATAAAGGTCTCGGCGATCTCGTTGCGGATCTTGGCGACGAGGTCGCCCTCAAAAAACTCCGGCGCACGGCGGTGCAGGATGAGGTCCATCTTGGCGAACTGGACCTGGCGCATGGTGGCGTTGGCCGAGCGGAAATTGCGCGCGGAGGTCATCCGGTCGAAGAGCGCCTGTGGGATCGGCTCGCCGGTCTGGTAGTGGCGGGCGAACAGGTCGAGGCTCTCGCGTTCCCAGCACCAGTTTTCCATGATCTGCGAGGGCAGCTCGACGAAGTCCCACGCGACGTTGACGCCGTTGAGCGACTTGACCGGCACCTCGCCGAGCAGGTGGTGCAGCAGGTGGCCGAACTCGTGGAAAATGGTCTCGACCTCGCGGTGGGTGAGCAGCGCGGGGTGGTCGTCGGCGGGCGGCGTGAGGTTGCCGCAGATGTAGCCGAGGTGCGGCGCGCGGGTGCCGTCGGGGCGCGGTCCGCCGGTGACGAGGTAGCCCATCCAGGCGCCGCCGCGCTTGGACTCGCGCGGATGCCAGTCGGCGTAGAACGAGCCGACGTGGCGGCCGGCTTCGTCATGGATATCGTAATACGTGACCTCGGGATGCCAGACGGGCACGTCGCCCGCGGCGTGCGCGGTGATGCGCAGGCCGAAGATGCGCGCGGCCAGTTCGAACAGGCCGGGGATCACGCGGTTCATCGGCAGGTAAGGACGCAGGGCCTCGTCGTCGAAGTCGTGGCGCTCCTTGCGCAGCTTCTCCGCCCAGTAGCCGACCTCCCAAGCCTTGAGCGGAGCGGGCTCGGCGCCGGTCTTGGAAGCCTTGTAGGCCTCGAGCTCGGCGTGCTCGGCGGCAAAGGACTCGGTGCAACGGGCTTGCAGGTCGGTGATGAAGGCGAGCGCGGCGCCGCCGGAGCGGGCCATGCGGCGCTGGAGCACGAGGTCGGCGAAGTCGGCCTGGCCGAGCAGCTCGGCCTTTTCCTGGCGCAGGCGGAGAATGCGTTGCACGAGCGGCGCGTTGTCATGCGGTTCGGCTGAGCCGACGGCGGTCGAGGCGGCCCAGACCTCGCGGCGCAGTTCCTCGTCCTCGGCGTAGAGCATCACGGGCTCGAGCGACGGGTAGTGCAGCGTGAAGCGCCAGACCGGCTTTTCGTCGGTGCCGAGGTTTTTGGAGGTCGCGCTGCGGCGGGCGGCGGCTACGGCGTGGGCGGGCAGGCCGCGCAGGCGGGACTCGTCCTCGATGAGGAGCTGCCAGGCGTTGGTGGCGTCGAGCACGTTCTCGGAATACTTTTGGGTGACCTCGGCGAGTTCGCCTTGGAGAGCCTCGAGGCGGGCGCGCCGGTCGTCGGGCAGGTCGGCGCCGGCCTGGACGAAGTCGTTGACGGTCTCGTCGAGCAGGCGGCGGTAAACGCCGGTTACGGACTCGGCGGCGGGCGACTCGGCGAAGGCCTTGAGCCGGGCCCAGAGCGCGGGGTTGAGCGGGATGCGCGCGTAGAAGGCGGACACCTTCGGCAGCATGGCGTTGTGCGCGGCGCGCAGCTCGGGCGAGTCGGCGACGGACTGGAGGTGTCCCACGCGCCCCCAGGCCTGGGTGAGCGACTCGGCGGCGGCCTCGAGCGCGAGGAAGGTGTTATCAAACGTGACCGCGTCGAGCGGCAACGCGGCGATGGCGTCGATGGCGGCCTGCCCCTCGGTCAGCGCGGCCTCGATGGCGGGCTGGATTTGGTCGGGGGTGTGCGACGACCAGTTGATGTGGAAGGCGGGATCGAGAAAGGGATTGGCGGAGGACACGTTGCGGGAAATGACCCGCCCGCCGGGCAAAAGTGTCAAACGGAGAATCGGCGAAACGGAGAACGGACATTCCTGTCCGTTCCGCGCAGGGAGGTGCCGGCCGTTCCGACGTGAACGGGCAGGAATGTCCGTTCTCCTTGCTCAGAGCCGGGCGGCGGCGGGTTCGTCGACCAGCCAGACGACGCGGTCGGCGCAGGTCTTGAGGAGTTGCGACGGCACGTTGAGCACGTCGGCGGGACCGCGATGCACGCGGTGCAGGGCCTCGGCCTTGCCGGCACCGAGCGCCATGACGACGATCAGGCCGCAGGCGCGCAGGCCGGTGGGCGTGATGGTGAGGCGCCAGCCCTTGCCGGGGACTTCTTGCCCGCCGAAGAGCAGGCCGCCGTCGTCCTTGAGCAGAGGTGTCTGCGGAAAGAGCGAGGCCGTGTGGCAGTCGTCGCCCATGCCGAGGAAGCACACGTCGTAGGCGCGGCCGGGGCCGGAGAGGATGAGCATGGTCTTGCGGTAGGCCTCGGCGGCCTCGGCCACGGGCCAGGCGACCATCCAGGGATGACGGCGGTCGGTGGGCACGGAGAGCGGGTTGAGCAGCTGACGCTCGGCGTTGCCGAAGTTGCTCTCGTTGCTCGAGAGGAGCACATGGCGCTCGTCGCTGACGGTGAAGTGAGTATCGCGCAGGACAGCCTCGGGCAGGGTCTTGTTCTCCGCGCACCAAGCGTAGAAGGCGGCCGGCGTGCTGCCGCCGGTGAGGGCCCAGGTAAAGACTCCGGGGCCGGTGCGCTTGGCGTGGGCGTCGGCGGTCAGGCGGACGGCCTCTTGGAAAAGTTCATCGCGCGTGCCGGCGATGACGCGGCCGAAGTCGGAGGGAATTTCGCGCATGGTGGTTAAATGACGGGTGATGGACGGAGGGCGGAGGCGTCGGCGACGAACTCGGCGTAGAGGCCGTGCGACGTTTCTGGATACGCCGCTTGGAAAGCGGCGCTCCTTGGGGTCAGAAGAACATCGCCTCGGACAGGGCGGCCTCGGGGCTGAGCAGTCCGATGGCGCCGGAAACCTCGACCGGGCCGTCGCCGAACTCGGCGACCGTGCGGGCGCAACCCTGGTTGAAGTTGCCGCTCCACACAAAGCGGTGGCCGTTGAGGTTGTAGGTGAATTGCAGGCTGAGCGTGCCGGTGGCCGCGCCGTCGGCGGCACGGAGGGTTTCGCCAAGCTGGTCGGCGGTGGCGCCGCAGACGACGAGGCGCTTTTTCGCCCAGCCGAGCAACACGCGGGCCTCGGCGGCGAAGTCGGGCGAGTGTTCGGCGACGAGACCGGTCAGGCCGCGCACAAGCAGTTCGGGTGAATAGCCGCTGAGGAACTGGCCGATGGCCTGGCGCACGTGCAGGAGACGGGCGTGGGCGAGGTCGCGCACGGCGACGTTTTCCGGCCACGGGTAGTCGGTGGCGTCGGCGGGCGCGAGGGCGCTGTCGAAGAGCACGCGCTTGGAGCGGCGCAGGAGGTATTGGTAGTCGTTGAGCCGGGTGGTCGACGAGAAGCGGTGGGCCCAGTAGTAGAGCGGCAGGTCGGTCGAGAGGCAGACGCTGACCTGGCTCTCGAGGAAGCGGCGCGCGGACATCGGATAGCTGAGCATCACGAACTCGCAGCAGCGCATGTCACCCTTGGTTTTGCCGGGGTGGCACTCGCCGTAGATCTTGGCGCGGAACTCGGTGCCGGACTCGTCCTCGGGCATCGGGCAGAGCACGACGACGCGACAGGGGTAGCGCTTGGAGAAGCGCACGGCGGTCTGGAACTGGGCGGCGGCGTCCTCGGCGCTGGTCTTGTAGCCGAGGTGGAGGACGAAGTTGACCTGGGTGGCCTTGGTGTCGTCGGACGCGGGGGCGGGGCCGCCGTTGTCGGCGGTGGTGGCCCACATTTTGGCGAGGCTCTTGGAGATGGAGCCGACGGGGACCTCGAGACCGGGGAGAGCGTTGAAGATGGCGGGCATCGGTGTGGGGAAAATTACCAAAGGCCAAAAATCCAAATCACAAATTCAACCACATGGGATGTGTTTGAGCGACTGGTTTGGCGTTTGGAATTTTCTGGATTTGGAATTTCGCGCGCAGCGCGTCTCAGGGTTGGCGCCAGACGTGGTTGTTGGCGGCGAGCAGGGCGTCGGCGTTGGCCGGGCCCCAGGAGCCGGCGGCGTAGCTGTCCATGCCCTCGCGGCCGGCGGCGGCCCACGCTTCGAGCACGGGCGTGTAGAGTTTCCAGGACGTCTCGGCCTCGTCGCCGCGGATGAAGAGCGTGCCGTCGCCGATCATGGCGTCGAGCACGAGGCGCTCGTAGGCCTCGGGGGTGTTGGACCCGAAGGTGGCCGAGTAGCGGAAGTTCATCTTCACGGGCTGGGTGCGGGTCTCGAGGCCGGGGACCTTGCCGTTGAGGATGAGGCTGAGGCCCTCGTCGGGCTGGATCTGGAAGGAGAGCGTGTTGGGCGCGAGGTTGAAGCGCTCGCTCTCGGCGAAGAGGGTGCCCGGGGGACGCTTGAACTGGACGGCGATCTCGGTGACGCGGCGGGCCATGCGTTTGCCGGAGCGCAGGTAGAAGGGCACGCCCTGCCAACGCCAGTTGTTGATCGAGAGACGGATGGCGGCGTAGGTCTCGGTGGCGGACTGCGGGTTGATGCCTTCCTCGGAGAGATAGCCGGGGGCCTGCTTGCCGCCCATCATGCCGTCGGCGTATTGGGCGCGGGCGACGTCGCCGCTGGGGCCGAGGTTGAGGGGCTGGATGGCCTTGAGCAGCTTGACCTTCTCGTCGCGCACGTCCTCGGCGGAGAGGGACACGGGCGGCTCCATGGCGGTCAGGGCGACCAGCTGCATGGTGTGGTTCTGGATCATGTCGCGGAGCGCGCCGCTCTGCTCGTAGTAGCCGCCGCGGGTGCCGACGCCGACCTCCTCGGCCACGGTGATCTGCACGGACTCGATGTAGCGGCGGTTCCAGAGCGGCTCGAAGATGGAGTTGGCGAAGCGCTGCACGAGCAGGTCCTGCACGGTCTCCTTGCCGAGGTAGTGATCGATCCGATACACCTGATGCTCTTCGAAGACCTGGCGGATGGTGGTGTTGAGCTTGAGGGCGGAGGCAAGGTCCTTGCCGAAGGGTTTTTCGATGATGACCTTCGAGTGGTTGGGCTGGCCGAGGTATTTGGAGGCCAGGCCGCTGGAGCCGAGATTCAACAGGATCGGCGCGAAGACCGAGGGCGGGGTCGAGATGTAGAAGAGCGTCTGGAGCTCGCGGCCGAGTTTCTTCTCGAGGCCGGCGATGTGGGCGGCGAGGCGTTTGAAGGCCTCGGGATCGTCGTAGCCGCCGGCGACGTAGCTGGTGCGCTCGACGACCTGTTGCCAGACGTCGTTGTTGAGCTCGCGGCGCGAAAACTCCTTGATCGCCGAGGTGGCGACCTCGCGAAACTCGGCGTCGGGGATCTCCTTGCGGCCATAGCCAACGAGGTAGAAGTCGGACGGCAGGAGGTTGTCGTAACCGAGGTTGTAGATCGCGGGGATCAGCTTGCGCGCGGTCAAGTCACCGGACGCGCCGAAGATGACGATCACCGTGGGCGGGGTGCCGCGGTGCTTGCTCAAGCCTTGTAGGAACGGATGACGTTGGGCTTCGGACATGATGATGGATGCAGGGATTTGGTTCGCCGTGGCCTTTCCAAGCAAGGCTAATGAGGTGAATTGTCTGAATGAAATGGATTAGCCGACTTCATCCAGTCAGGTGCCGCCGGTGCCGCGATCATGCGATGAAGCGATCACGGGAACAGCGGCACGTTCTCGAAATGCAGCACCTCCGGCGCGGCGCCGTGGCGGGTGGCCACCTCGACAACATCGAAACGATAGGTGCGCGGCTCCTCGGGCAACGCCCGCAGGTAGGCGCGGCAGGCGCGCAGGAGGACGGCTTTCTTGCGGCGGTTGACCGTGTAGTAGCCGGGCACGCGCGCGGTGGCCGAGCGGGCTTTCACCTCGACAAAGACCAAGATGCCGTCGCGCTCGGTGCAGACCAGGTCGATCTCTTCGCGACGATCGGCGGGATTGCGCCAGTTGCGGGCGACAACGCGCAGGCCCTTGGCGCGCAGGTAGTCCGCGGCGACATCCTCGCCGACCTCGCCGCCGGTCTTCGGCTGGCCGCCCGGCGGAGTCCACAACCACTCGGAGATTTTGGCCCACATGATGGAGGGTATTTCTATTGCCGCTGCCCGAGCCCTCTGACAATGCCTGAAAAACCTTAGTCACCGCCAACATACGACCACTTTACGCCCTATGGCCAAGGCCAACATCGCCAACACCCTGCGCCGCTCGCTGCTGATCAAGATCATCTCCAAGCCCGCCCCGAGCCGCGAGGACGTCAACTCGGTCGTCGAGCTCACCGCCTCCAAGGTCGTCGAGGCGCTGCAGGCCCAGTCGATGACCCTCTATCTGGTCGAGGGCAACGACATCGCCTTCAAGCACGTCTACTACTCCCCCACCCTCTGGGCCCACGCTCCCGAGAAGGAGGCGCAACTCAACGCCGTCGCGGAAAAACTCCTCACGGTCAAAATGCCCCTCGGCCAAGGCGTGGTCGGCAAGGCCATCTCCAGCGGCGAGCCCGTTTTCTTCCGCAACACCGAGAGCCAGGCCCCGTTCATGACCTCGATGTCGAAGACCACCAACTTCGACGTCATCTCCATGCTCACCGTGCCCCTCAAGGCCGGCAACCTCGTCATCGGTGCCATCCAGGTCCTCAACAAGGAACTCAGCGCCGGCACCGACGGCATGTTCACCGACGCCGACCTCACGCTCCTGCAGGAAGTCGCCGAGTATTCCGCGACCCTCATGCAGCGCATGCTGGACGCGAAGTTCCAGATCAGCGCCGAGGACACCGCCAAGTTCATCTCGCGCCTCACCGACCACCCGCTCGTCACCAAGCTCGAGCAGATCGAGATGGACGAAAAACTCGTCGAGGTCATCGGCGACGCCATCATCCGCCGCGAGCAGATCTTCCCGCACAAGCGCCTCTCGCCCAACTCGGTCGCCGTGCTCATGGCCAACCCGCTCGACTACGCCAAGCGCGAGGCCTTCCAGATGGCCACCGAACTCGTCATCGAGGAGATCTCCGTCGCACCGGCCACCTTCATCGAGTCGCTCGTCAAACAGTTCTTCAAGACCGACCCCAAGGCCGCCTACGAAAACGACGTCGACATCACCGACGTGGCCGAGGTCATCAGCACCGCCTACAGCGGCGACACCGGCGACGTGAAGGCCGAGGACCTCGAGAACGAGGACTCCGCGCCCGTCATCCAACTCGTCAACCGTATCATCGAGGACGCCTACATCTCCGGCGCCTCCGACATCCACATCGAGCCCCAGGAAAAGGAGCTCATGGTCCGCTACCGCATCGACGGCCTCTGCCAGGAAAAACTCCGCCTGCCCAAGCAGGTCAGCAACGCCCTCGTCACCCGCCTGAAGATCATGTGCAACCTCGACATCGCCGAACGCCGGCTGCCGCAGGACGGACGCATCGTCTTCAAGAAATACACCAAGAAGAACATCGACATCGACCTGCGCGTGGCCACCGGCCCCATGAACTTCGGCGAGAAGGTCGTCATGCGCATCCTCGACAAGCAGAAGTCGACCCTGCCTCTGCCCGCCCTCGGTTTCTCGGAGGAGAACCTCGAGCGCTACCGCGCCTGCATCCGCCAGCCCTACGGCATGATCCTGCACTGCGGCCCCACCGGATCCGGCAAGTCGATGACCCTCTACTCCGCGCTCTCCGAGATCAACGAGCCCGACGTCAACATCCAGACCGCCGAGGATCCCATCGAATACACCCTGCCCGGCATCAACCAGATGCAGATGAGCCGGCAGATCGGCCTCACCTTCGCCCGCGCCCTGCGCTGCTACCTCCGCATGGACCCCGACATCATTCTCGTCGGCGAGATCCGCGACGAGGAGACCGCCGGCATCGCCACCGAGGCCGCCCTCACCGGTCACTTGCTCGTGTCGACCCTGCACACCAACGACGCCCCTTCCACCGTCACCCGCCTCACCGAGATGGGCATCGAGCCCTTCAACATCTCCGCCTCGCTCGTCTGCGTCTGCGCCCAGCGCCTCCTGCGCCGCGTCTGCAAAAACTGCAAGGTCCCCTACGAGGCCGAGGGACGCGAAAAAGACATCCTCGAAAAGGCCATCGGCTGGAGCGGCCAGATCTTCAAGGCCAACCCCCAGGGCTGCCCCACCTGCGCGGGCAACGGCTACAAGGGCCGCGTCGGTATCCACGAACTCATGACCAACAGCGAGGAACTGACCGCCGCGATCAACAAGGAGGTCGAGGTCGCCGAGCTGAAGCGCATCGCCATGCGCAACGGCATGAAGACGCTCCACCAAGACTCGATGCTCAAGGTCCGCCAAGGCCTCACCACCATCGAGGAGGCGCTGGCCAACGTCCCGCCCGACCTGATCCTCTGAGGGTGGCCGGAGGAGAACGGACATGGCGGATTGTCGGGCTTCGCCCTCGACACCTGTCCGTTCACGTTTGTTCGGAATGACAGACCAGCGTGCCGACGAGGAACGGACAGGAATGTCCGTTCTCCCCCCGCCCGCCGGCCGCCTCAATACGCCGTGTCCGGCGGCACGAACACCTGCCAGGCCGTCTGGCAGATCAACTTCACGTCGAGCCAGAAGCTCCAGTTCGTCACGTAGTAGAGATCCCAATACACGCGGCGGTGCAGCTTTTCCGGATCGGTGATCTCGCCGCGGAAGCCGCGCACCTGCGCGAGGCCCGTGATGCCCGGCTTTACCAGCGAGCGAATCCGGTAGGAACGCGCGATCGCGCTGAACTCGTCGTCGTGCTTCGGCAGGTGCGGACGCGGCCCGACCACGCTCATGCTGCCGGTCAGCACGTTCAGGAACTGCGGGATCTCGTCGAGGCTGGATTTGCGCAGGAACTTGCCAAATGGATAGATGCGCGAGTCGCCCGAGCAGGCCTGCTTGTTGATGTCGTGCTCGATCGCATACATCGAGCGGAACTTCATCATCTTGAAGGTCCGCCGATTCTGACCGCCGCGCGGATTGTTGAAAAACAGCGGCCCCGGCGCCTGGCGGCGTTGCACCAGCCACACCATCACGCACAGCGGCGGCAGCACGAAGAGCACCACCGGCAGCGACACTACGATATCGAGCACACGCTTGAGCGCGCGATTGAGCGGATCCTCCAGCGGCTCCTGCTGGAGCGTCATGAAGTGGTGGCCGCCCTCCTCCATCGGGATGAAGGTGCGGGCGAAACTCGCGCCGTAGTTGTTGTGAATCAGAAAGCGACAGCCCTCCGACTCGCACAGCTCGATCATGTGTTCCACCTTCGCCGTGTCATCCATCCAATCGAGCAGGATTACCTGCGCGATGCGGCGCTCCTGCAAAATCCGCCCCAAGTCGTCGATCCGGCCGATGTGAGGGGCCACCATCTGCTCCAGGCGCGAAGGCTCCTCGTCCGAAAGAAAACCGACCGGCTGGATGCCCAGATGCTGGCGGTTGGTGATCCAGTCGTTGAGCGTATCCAGCATCGACGTGTGGCCGATGAACAACGTGGGCATCTTGTTGTTTTCCGAGAACAGCAACTGGGCCAGCGCCCCCGGCATGCGCGAGTGCAGCAGCGTCAATCCGATCAACAGCCACACCAGATAGGAGCCGAGAAAAAGACGACTCATCGCCTGATCCTTGCTCAGAAAGGTGTAGGTGAACATCAACCCCGCCACGTAGCCGGTCTGGCGCGCCGCGATGCCAAAGGCCGTCCAAGTCGACAACCGCGTCAACGGCGTCGTGCGTCCGCGCAGCAGCGACGAACTCGCCGCCATGCCGATGAACACCGCCAGGCAATACGGCACCAGATTGACGCTCTCGGACAGCGTCACGTAGGTCAGCGAGGGCAACAGCACCGAATACACCGGCACCAGAGCCACCGCGAACATGTTCGCAAAAAGGGCGTAAACGTTGGCGAGGCCTCGCTGGCGATAGGCGATCATTCGTAAAAAATCGTCAAAGGAATGCGCCTTCACCGCCTTGGCAACAAGCGAATTTCTTGCAAAAGCAACCGCCCTTCGGGCGAGTCCCCCGCGTCAAGGTGCAGTCAAACTCATCCGGCCCTTTGCGATTCCGCGACGACGCCTTATTGACAGCGTTCACGGATCGCGCCTCCTGCGTGCATTCGCCGCCAAACTCCATGAGCACCACCTCCGCCCGCCCCTCCATCGCCTTCGTCGGTCTCGGCCGCATGGGCGCCAACATGGCCCGCCGTCTCCACGAACGCGGCTACGACATCACCGCGGTGCACGACCGTGACGAAACCGTCGCCGTGGCTCTCGCCGCCGAGTTGAACGCCGTCTTTTCACCGACCCTTGCCGGGGTAACGGCCGCCGCGGACATCATCTTCACCGTCGTCACCGACGACCGCGCCCAGCGCGCGATTTTCGCCGCCACCGGCGACAGCCTGCTCACCGGCGCCACCGGAAAAACCTTCGTCAACTGCGCCACCCTCAGCCCCGCCGTGCACGTCGAGCTTGAGGCCGCCGCGAACCAAGTCGGCGCCCACACCCTCGAGGCCTGCATGGCGTCCAGCATTCCCCAGGCCCGCGCCGGCACGCTTTACCTCATGTGCGGCGGCGGCCGCGAGGTCTTCGATCGCCTGCAACCCGTGCTCACCGAACTCAGCGACCAAGGAAAACTCCTGCGTTACATCGGGCCCGCCGGCACCGCCGGCCAAGTGAAGGCGCTGGTCAACATGGTCATGAATATCAACACCGCCGGCCTCGCCGAAGGACTCGGCCTCGGCACCTCGCTCGGCCTCGATCCGAAGATGCTGCTCGAGGTCTTCGCCCAGACCGGCGCCGCCTCCCGCGTCGTGCAGACCGACGGCGAGGACATGGTCAATCGCGACCACGCCTGCTTCTTTTCCGCCGCCCACGCCGCCAAGGACAGCGGCATCGCCGTCGCGTTGGCCGAGACCCACGGACTCACGTTGCCACTCGCGACCGCCACCCGGGATCAATATCAACGCATGGTCGCCCTCGGCCTCGGCGAACAGGACAAGAGCGCCATCGCCGAGCTCACCTTTCCCGGACGCGCCGGCACCACCTGATGCTCGGCATCCACGGCGGTGCTCCCGTCGCCGCCGACTCAGGCCCGCGCGCCCTCAGCCACCCGGCCGCCCACGGGAGCCGTCGCTACCGCGGGCGGCGTCACCGGTGCCGACGTCACGCGGGCGGCTCCGACCCACGCACGTCCCGCGGGCAACAGTTCCCGTCCGTAAATTTCGTTCAGGAGAATACGCGCCATCATATACCACGCGCTCAGTGCGCAGCCGATCAGCACCCATGCCGCGATGGTGTTGAACACCGCCGGGCCAAAGTGCCCGATGTCGAGCAACACAAACCCCGCCAACAGCAGCGTGAAGGTCAGCGCCATCGCGCCGTGAATGCGTAGCGCGCCCACCCACAGGATCGCCGTGAACAACGTCCAAGCCACGAGGAACCAACCCACGTCCGCATGACCCGCCGGAAACACCTCGAAGCGGCCCGCCAGCAGCATCAGGCACAGCGCGATCCAGAACGCGCCGTAGGAGGTGAACGCGCAGTAGCCGAAATTATTGCCCGTCTTCATCTCCTGCAGACCGGCGATCATCTGGGCGAGACCGCCGAAAATCAGCCCCAGCCAGACCACCGGTCCGAGGCCGACCAGCCCCAGGTTGTGCAGCTGGAGCACCAGCGTGGTGAGGCCGAAACCGGCGAGACCGACGACGGCGGGATTGCAGAGCTTGGAGGAGGAGGCGGCGTGCGACATGACAAAGAGGCCCTCCAGCTCGCCTTCGCCCGTCCCGCCTGTCCAGACGCCGGACAGACCGCCGGCACGAAAGACCGGCCGCTACTTGAGTGTATCCGGTTTGCTCATAAAAACGCTCCAGCTTTCCATCGGCCGACAACCCGCCACCATCGCAACCTACCGACATCAACCGGCGCCAACCATGACCGCTCCCTGCATTGACATCGGCATCGACGTCGGTGGCACCCGCAAGGGCTTTCATGCCGTGGCGTTGAATTGCACTCGCATCGTCGCGCGGCTGCGTTCACGCGATCCGGCAGAGGTCGCCGACTGGTGCCACGCGCATGACGCGCGCGTGGTCGCGGTCGACGCGCCTTGCCGCTGGCGAGGAACAGGTCCGGCGCGCGCCGCCGAGCGTCAACTCGCCGCCAACGGCATCGCCTGCTACTTCACGCCGACCGAGGAACGCGCCCGCGGCCACGCCTTCTACGGCTGGATGCTGGCGGGCGCGGCGCTCTACGCGGCGTTGCAGCCGCACTTCCCGCTATATGCCGGCGGCAACGTCTCCGGGCGCGTCTGCGTGGAAACCTTTCCCCAAGCCGTGGCCTGCGCGCTGGCCGGACAAATCGTGTCGGCCAAGGACAAGCGCGCCGTGCGCCCACGCCTTCTGCGCCAGGCCGGCGTCGCGCTCACCGGCGGCGAAAGTCAGGACGATGTCGACGCGCTGCTCTGCGCGCTGACCGCGACCGCGTTGGCGACCGGCGATTTCAAGGCCTACGGCTACGCCAAGGACGGACACATCATCGTGCCCGCGAAGGCCTTGCCATCATGACGAGCGTCGGTCACTCCATGAGCTCCGCCCACCACCGACTCGGCTCATAATGACCCTTCGCCACGACACGACTCTCGACGACCTCGTTGAGCCTGCCCTGCGCCTCTATCGCCGGCGCAAGGGCTATCGGGTCAACCGCTGGCGCGCCATGGCCATCAGCGCCGTCGTGTTCGCCTTCTTCGGTCTGCTGGGTTTTCGCAATCAAACCGGCGCCAACGTGCCGCTGCTCTGCGTTGGCGCGGCTATCTGGGGCGTCGCCATCGTTCACTTCACCTACGACGGCCTGATCCGGCGCAGCCTGCGAAACCATCTCTCGCGCGAGTTTGGCGGCTCCCTGCCTTGGACCAACGAGTATCGCGTCGATGGCGAACACCTGCGCGTGACCGCGCGCGGCGCGACCCGCAGCCTTCGTCTCGCCGGTTTGCGAGACGCGACCGCCGACGCCCGCTGGCTCGAACTCGACTTCGGTGATAATGATCTGTGCGTCATCCCGCTGCGGGCCTTCGACAACGAGGCGCACCGGCACGAATTCATGAGCGCCGTGCGTGCCCTGAGCCAGCCGGAGGAGACGTCGTGAAACGTTTCCGTCCACAGGCTCACCACTGGGTCGCCGCGCCGTTCCTGTTGATCGCTGGATTTTTTCTGATCGCCGGGATGGTCGATCTCTTCACGTCGGACCTGACGAAGACCCTCATGGCGCTGGCTATCACCCTATGGTTGATCGTGCTGTTTTCCATACCGGGCTACTTGGCATGGAGCCGCCGCTGGGACGAATTTGTGAAGGTCGTGCTGGGTTTCAGCTGTTTGATCCTGTTTTCGTTGCTCGGCGAGCCGCTGCGCGAACTGGCGGAGCAGGTGGAAGGTCTGCGATCACTGGCCGACGACTGGCCTGCCCTGCACGGGGTATGGGTGGTGGTTCTGAGGTTCTCGCCGTTCTTCGTTGCTTACGGTGTCTACCACTGGCTGCACCGTCCGATCATCCGCCTCATGGAACGCTGGATGCCGGCCGACGTGGACGCAAAAAAGGCGCGTCCGTTGGTGGGCGCGCCTGAAGCTGCAAAAGGGACCTGAGCAAAAAGCTTACTTGGCGTCCTTTTCGGACTTCTTCTGCTCTTTCTCGGCCTTCTTTTTCTCCCACTCAGCCTTTTTCTTTTCCATCTCGGCCTGCTTGGCGGCCTTCATGGCGGCGCGCTCGGACTCGTCGAGTTTGCCATCCTTGTTGGCGTCGAACTTCTCCATGGCGGCCTTCTTTTCGGCTTCTTGGCGGGCCTTCTTCTCGGCCTCGAAGGCGGCCTTCTCGTTCTCGTCGAGCTTGCCGTCCTTGTTGGCGTCGAACTTCTCCAGGACCTTGGCTGGGATCTTCTTTTCTCCGGCAGGTTTGTTGTCCTCGGCCTGGGCGACCGAGCAGATTCCGATCAAAGCGGACGCGATGAGCGCGCCGCGCAGGGTGTGAGACGCAGGGGTTTTCATGCGAAGGTCGACGATAACCCTGCCACTGTCCGCGGCAAGGGTGATCGTCGGACGCATGACTGCGGCTGGCGTGCTTAGACGCCGGCGCCGATCTTCGCGCCGCGCACGGACTCGGCGATGTTCTCGGGGTGCTTCTCCTCGACCATCTCGCCCTGCGCTTGGTTGAAGCGCATCGACACGGTCTTGGACACGCCGCGCTCCTGCATGGTCACGCCGTAGATGGCCTTGGCGGCGGCAACGGTGCGCTTGTTGTGCGTGATGATGATGAACTGCGACTCGTTGACGAATTTCTTCAACAGATCGGTGAAGCGACCGATGTTCGACTCGTCGAGCGGGGCGTCCAACTCGTCGAGCAAACAGAACGGCGAGGGCTTCACCATGTAGAGCGCGAAGAGCAGGCCGACCGCCGTGAGCGTCTTCTGTCCGCCGGAGAGCAGCGAGATGGACTTCAGTTTCGTGCCGGGAGGCTGGGCGGTGATCTCGATGCCGCTTTCCAGGATGTCGTCGGTGGCGATGAGCTCGAGGTTGGCCACGCCGCCGCCGAAGAGCGTCTGGAAGGTGTAGATGAAGTTTTTGCGGATCTGCTCGAAGGTGATCTCGAACTGCTTCATCGAGGTCGCGTTGATCTCGTCGATGGTCTTGATGAGCTCGTTCTTGGCGTTGTGCAGGTCGTCGCTCTGGGTCTTGAGGAAGTCGTAGCGCTGCTTGAGCTCGGCGTATTCCTCGATGGCTCCGGTGTTGACCGCGCCCATGCCGGCGAGGCGCTGACGCAGGGCTTCGATCTCGGCTTTCACGGCGGGCCAGTCGGCCTCGGCGGCGACCTTTTCCAGGTCCTCGGGAGTCGGGTCGGGCTTGGGTCCCTTGGGCTTGCGGCGACGCTTGGTCGGCGCGGCCTCGGCGGCGGCGGGCTGCTGAGGATCGGACTGATCAGGCTGATCTGACTGATCGGTCGGATCGGACTGATCAGACTGATCTCCGGAAACCGCCGGCGGCGCCGCCTCGCCGTCCTCGTCGTCGTCGAGGTCGAGGGCTTTGAGGTCGGGCGGATCATCGTCGGCGCGGTAGAGCAGGCCGCGCCAGTCGTAGGTGCCGACGCGGATCTGGAACTCGCGCTGCACGTCCTCCTCGAGGAACTGGGCGCGGGACTTGTTCTGCGCGAGGGCGATCTCGCAGCGGTTGAGCTCGCCGACGGCGCCCTCGGCGTCGTTGCGGATGCCGTCCTGGGAATTTTCCACGGCGCCGATGGATTGCTCGACTTCGAGCAATTCGCCGCGGACCTGCTCGACCTGCTGCTGGGCGACGAGGAGGGTCTCGCCGATCTGCGCGGAGCGGCCCTTTTGGTCGGCGCTTTCCTGCTCGAGCTGGTCGATCTGCTCGGTCCAGACCTCGACCTCCTGCTGGCGCTGGGAGAAGGTCTCGGCGAGCTGGTTGCGGCGGCGCTCCATGTCGGCGATGCCGCGGTCGAGCACCTCGACGCGCTGGCGGCGCTCGGCGAGCTCGAGGCGGGCCTGGGCGAGCGACTCGCGCTTCACGTCGCGGTCGGTGCGGAACTCGTTGATGCGCGTCTCCAGTTCGTTGATACGCACGCGGCCCTGCTCGACGTTGGTCTCGGCGTCGGTGAGGCTGGCGCGGGCGCGCTCGAAGCGGGCAAGCGTCTCGTTGCGGGCGGCCTCGAGGCCCTGCAGCTCCTGCTCCATGCGGGCGAGCTTGCGGGCGATGTCCTCGAGCTGGCGCTGGGCGTTGCGCTCCTCGGTCTGGATGGCGGCGACGTCCTGCGAGGCCTCAAGCACGGCGGCGCGCTTCTCCTCAAGGGTGGACTCGGCGGCGGCGAGGCGGGCGTTGATGTCGTCGATGACGGCTTTTTGTTCGTCGTGCTTCTTCTGGTCCTCGGCGAGGGAGCGGGAGGTCTCGCGCAGGTCGATCTCGCGCTGGACGATGCTGTTGGCGGGCTTCTTGGCGTGACCGCCGGCGACCAGGCCGCGGCGGTCGACGAGCTCGCCCTTGTCGGTGGCGACGGCGAGGAAGGCGAAGTCGGGATTGGCCTGCCAGAACTCGAGGAAGGCATGCAGGTCGTCGGCGATGTAGCAGGCCGAGAGCAGCGCGGCGGCCGGATGGGCGGCGTCGGGGTTGACGAGCGCGTCGAGCGCCGGGCGCAGGCCGGCGGGCAGTTGCGCGGGCGCGGCGGCCGCGGCGCGGGGCACGGGAACTTGCAGGACGGCGGCGCCGATCTGCTCGGTCTCGAGCTGGGTGAGGATGCGGCGGGCGGTGGCGAGGTCGGCGACGGCGATGGCCTCGACGGAGGAGCCGAGCAGGATCTCGAAGGCCTTGGCGTGCGCGGGCACAACCTCGAGGTCCTTGGTGACGGGAGTGGCCTTGGACTCGCCGAGGGCGTTGGCGAGGCGGCCTTGCAGAACGGCCTTGGCGCCTTCGCCGAAGCCTTCCCACTTCTCGGCGAGTTGCTGGAGGAGTTTCAGGCGGGCGCTGCGCTGGGCGAGGCCGCGGTCGATTTCCTGAAGCTTGCGCTGGGCCTCGCGGAACTCGGCGGTGAGGCGGGTGATGTCCTGCTGCGCGTCGAGGCTTTCCTGGTGGAGGCGGGCTTTGTTGACGTTGGCCTCCTCGACGCGGGCGGTCAGCTCGGAGGCGAGCTGCGCGGCGGTGGACTGCTCGCCGCGGACGGTCTCGATCTCCTCGGCGAGGGCGTCGAAGCGGTGGGCGGAGGTTTTCTGGTCGACCTCGTAGCTGGAGCAATCGGTGCGGAGGCGGGCGAGGTTGCTCTCGAATTGGAGGACTTGGAACTTGGTCTGGTTGAGCTCCTGCTCGTGCTTGGAGAGCTCGCCCTCGACGACCGCCAGCTCGCGGTTGCGCTGCTGGAAGACGTCGTCGGAGGTGCCGAGGAGGGTGAGCTGCTCCTCTTTGTCCTGAGCGCCGGTATCGACCTGGCTGTTGAGCTCGTGGAGCTGCATCTGGAGTTCCTCGAGGTTTTGTCGGGAGGACTCGAGACGGTCGGCGAGGCCGGAGCGCTTGATTTGGGCGAGGTTGGCGGCGTTCTCGGCCTGTTCCTTTTCGGAGCGGAGGTCGAAGACGGCCTGCTGGGCTTCCTGCACGCGCTGGTTGAGGCGGGAGCGGGCGGCCTTCTTTTCCTCGAGGGCGGCCTGTTGCTGCTGGAGGTGCACGCGGCGGGTCTCGGCGGCGGCGCGGAGCTTGATGACGCTCTCCTCGAGGTGCGCGAGGTGGCCGGAGACGTCGGCGTATTGGTGTCCGGCCTGGGCGAGCGCGAGGTGGCGGAGGCGCCAAGAGAGTTTTTTGTGGCGCAGAGCCTTGGAGGCCTGGCGACGGAGCGAGCCGATCTGGCGGCCGACCTCGGTGACGACGTCGGCGATGCGGGTGAGGTTTTGCTCGGTCTGGCCGAGCTTTTGCAGGGCCTCTTTTCGCTGGGCCTTGTATTTGGTGATGCCGGCGGCCTCCTCGAAGACGGCGCGGCGTTCCTCGGGCTTGGAGGAGAGGATCTGGTCGATCTGGCCCTGCGCCATGATCGAGTAGGACGTGCGGCCGATGCCAGTGTCCATGAAGAGCTTTTGGATGTCCTTCAGGCGGCAGGGCTGGCCGTTGAAAAAATACTCGCCGCCGCCGTCGCGGTAGACGCGGCGCATGATCTCGATCTCGTGAAACTCGCTGCCGAGCTGCTTTTCGCAATCGGTGAGGAGGAGCGAGACCTCGCACATCTGGGCGGGCTTGCGGGTGTCGGCACCCTCGAAGATGACGTCCTGCATCTTGCCGCCGCGCAGGGCCTTGGCGCTCTGCTCGCCGAGCACCCAGCGGATGGCGTCGGCGACGTTGGACTTGCCGCAGCCATTGGGGCCGACGATGGCGGTCACGCCGGGTTCAAAGCGGAGGGTCGAGGGGTCGGCGAAGGATTTAAAGCCGTGGAGTTTGAGCGCCTTGAGATACATGCGGGAGAACGTAAAGGGGCCGATTCAGACGCCGCGGGCGGACGCGGCAAACGCAAAAAACGCGCAACCCACGCCGTCCGGCGGGAGGTGTTTTTTGCAAAATGTTCGCTGGGCAAGCGCGCGTCGATGCACTTACTGACGGCATGCAATGGTATTACGCGGTCGGTTCCGAACGCCGTGGTCCGGTGGACACGGTCACCTTTAGCGGTCTGGTCAACAAAGGCATGATCCAGCCCGACACGCTGGTCTGGCGCACGGGCATGGCCGAGTGGCAGCCGTGGTCGGTGATCGCCCCGAGCGTGGCGGGCGAACTGGTCGCGCCGACCGATTCGGGGTCGACCGCCCTCGGCGGCGCGCCGCTGGTCGAGACGCCCTGGCCGGGTCAGGCGGCGACGGGCACCGTCGAGGACCTGCCGATGGAAGAGCTGTGGGCGCGCATCAAGTCGCGTGGCTACAACACGTCGATCGGCCGCTGCCTCAGTCTTGGCATGGCGGCGCTGAAGACCAACTACTGGGGCGCGTTGGGCACGACGTTGCTGTTCATACTTTTGTCGGGCGTCGCACAAAACATCCCCCTGCTGGGACTGCTCGCCAGCTTTCTGGTGGTGCCCCAACTGACCGGTGGCGCCTGGTTGTATTTTATCCGGCAGGCCCGCGGCGAAGACCATTCCGTGGGAGATATTTTTGAAGGGTTCAAACGGGGATTCGGCTCCCTTGCGCTGGTCGCGTTGTTTCAGTTTCTCCTGATGCTTCCGTTCATCGGAGTGCTGTTGTTCATGATGCTCAATTTTGAGCGAAACGGCAACGAGCCGGGAGCCGGAGTCATAACGGCCATATTTCTAGTCGGACTCGTGTTATTCTATATCACCATGCGCTGGCAATTCGCCCACGCCATCATCGTGGAGCGCGGCTACACGGCCATTGATGCCATCAAGCTCAGCTGGCGCATCATCGGGCTTCGCTTCTGGACGCTTCTGGGGCTCGGCCTGTTGATGATCCTCTTCCTCTTCGCCGGTGCGCTGGCTCTGATAGTCGGACTTTTCTTCGTGATACCCGTGATCAGCGCCTGCGCGGCCCGCGCCTACGTCGACGCGATCGACCAAGACAGCTGACCCTGCGGGCGGGGATCGCCGGAAACGCGTCACCATGCGCTGCACACGCTGCTTCTGGCCGGAGGCCCATTGTTGGTGCGGGAGCATCACGCCGATGGCCACGGCCACGCGCTTCGTGTTCCTGATGCACCCGAAGGAATTCAAGCGCGAGAAAGCCGGCACCGGCCGGCTCACGCATCTCTGTCTGGCCAATAGCGAGATCGTGGTCGGCATCGAGTTCGACGACCATCCACGTCTGCGCGAATTGCTCGCCGATCCGGTCAACCACGTCGTGCTGCTTTACCCGGGGGCCGACGCGGTCAACCTCTCGACGGACGAGCCACCCGCGCTCGACGGCCGTCGGCTGGTGGTGCTGTTGCTCGACGCGACCTGGGCCTGCGCGCGCAAGATGCTCAAACTCAGCCCGTCGCTGCAACGACTGCCGCGTGTGATGTTCACGCCGACCGCACCGAGTAAATTCGTCATCAAGCAACAGCCGCAGGAAGGTTGCCTGTCCACGCTTGAGGCGACTCACCAATTGCTCGAAGTGATGGCGGTGCGCGGACTCGACGCCTATCCCCTGCCCCGCCAGCTGCCCGATCTGTTCGATCGCATGCAGGCGTTTCAAATCGCCTGCGCCGCCGATCCGGAGCGCGCCGGCTACCGGCGGCGCCCCTATCAGACGCCGTCAGAACGACGGCCGATCCAGGGGCGCAACCGCCGGCGTCGTCGCTTCGTGCCGGCGTCATCGGGCGGGACAACCGCCCCGGAGCACCCGTCGGACGTTCACTTGTGATCCCATGGGAAGCTCGCGGTCACGCGCGGGTGTTTCCAGACCTCGAACACCTCAAACATCTTGCCGGGGTTGAGGATGCCCTTGGGGTCGAGCGCGGCCTTGACCGCCTTCATCGCGCGGACCTGTGCATCCGAATGCTGGATACGCAGGAACGGCGTCTTGGCCAGGCCTATGCCGTGCTCGCCGGAGATGGCGCCGCCAAGGGCGACGACCTTTTCCATGAGCGCCTGCACAGCAGCCTCCGCGGCTGCGCAGGCGCGCGGGTCGGCCTTGTGATACATGATGTTCACGTGGAGGTTGCCGTCAGCGAGATGGCCGAACGTCGGGATCGCCAATCCGGACGACTTGCGGAGCTTTTCAAGAAAACGCGCGAAGGGCACGTAGGCCTTGAGCGGCACGGTGATGTCCTCGTTGAGCTTGGCGTCGCCCATCTGAAACATCGCGCCCGAGCACTTGCGACGCACGGCCCAGAGCGCCTCGGCCTCCTCGCGGGTGCGGGCGGCGCGGTGGTCGAGCGCGTGTTCGCGAGCCCACGAGAGCAGCTGGGCCTTGGTCTCGCGCACCTCGGCGGCGGTGCCGGCCAGCTCCAACAGGATGACGGGGCGTCCAGGCTGGCCCGGGAAGATCGTGGTCTTCATCGCGCTCTCCGCGCACTGCACGCTGTAGCGATCAAGGAATTCACAAATGGCCGGCTGCACACGGGCGGCAAACAAGGCCCGCGCCGCGGTGAACGCGGACACCTCGTCTTTGAACGAGGTCAGCAACGTATAGCGGGCGGCCGGCGCGGGGATGAGTTTGAGCACCGCATCGGTGACGACTCCGAGCATGCCCTCGCTGCCGATCCACAGGTCGCGCAGATTAAAGCCGGCGGAAAATTTTTTCGTGGCCGTGCCCCACTCTACGAACTCGCCGGTCGGCAGATAGCCCTTGAGCGCGATAACGAAGTCGCGGGTCACGCCGTATTTGCCGCCGTGCATGCCGCCGGCGTTGCAAGCGATGTTGCCACCGATGGTGCAGTATTCCTTCGACGACGGGTCGGGCGGATAAAACCAGCCGGCGGCCGCGGCGGCGCGCTGGATGTCGGCCACCTTGGCGCCTGCCTGGACGTGAGCCAGCCCGGCCTCGGGGTCGATGGTGATCTTGTTCAGTCCGAGCAAGTCGACCACCCAGCCGCCGGCGCGCGGCGACGCCGAGCCCATCAACGTGGTGCCCCGGCCGCGCGGCGTGACGGGAATGCCGTGTTTGTTGGCCAGATCCAAGACCGGGGCCAGCTCCTCGCGTTTGCGGGGCTTGATGACCGCGGCGGGCATGAAGGACAGCTTGCTGCTGTCGAACGACGCCGCGTAGCGAGCGGCCTCGTCGGTCTGGACGATCTTGGCGCCGAGTTGACTCTGCAGGCTCTTGGTCACTGAGACGATGGAGGGCATGGGACGGTTCAGCTTTCATGCGACCACCGCGGATTCAATGCGCAAAAAGCTTGGTCGCTTATACCTCACTCCAACTGTCAGAATCCGCCTGAGACTGTTTGCAGGGGGCACCCGTTTGCCGGAATGATATGCCTGAATTTTATTAATCGCTCTTACCCATGACCCGAGTTCTGCTTACCACCACGTCGTTCCAAGACACGCCCGGCATCCACCACGAGATGCTCGAGGCCGCCGGTTTCGAAATCGTCCGCGAGCGCGGCCCGCTCCCCGAAAGCCGCATGCTGGAGCTCGCCGGCCAGTTCGATGCCTACCTTTGCGGCGACGATGCCATGACCCGCGCCGTCATGGAAAAATCGCTGCCTCGTCTCAAGGTCATCAGCAAATACGGCATCGGTCTGGACAAGATCGACCTTGCCTCCGCCAAGGACCTCGGCCTGCCCGTGCTTTTCACGCCCGGCGTCAACCACACCACCGTGGCCGAGCACACCTTCGCGCTGCTGCTCGCCGTCGTGCGCAACCTCGTCGTCGAGGCCAACCACGTCGCCGCCGGCCGCTGGACCCGCATCACCGGCAACGAACTTTGCGGCAAAACCCTCCTGCTCGTCGGTCTCGGCCGCATCGCCAAGGAAGTCGCCGTGCGCGCCCGCGCCTTCGGCCTCAAGGTCGTCGTTTTCGCCAATCACTGGGACGAGGACTTCGCCCGCTGGCAGGGACTCGAACGCGTCGAGACCCTCGACGAAGGCCTGAAACTCGCCGACTTCGTCACCCTGCACACCAAGCTCACCGAGAAGACCAAGGGCCTCCTGGATGCCCGCCGCCTCGCCCTGCTCAAGGACGGCGCCGTCATCGTCAACACCGGCCGAGGCGAACTCATCGACCTCGACGCCCTCGTCGCCGCCATCAAGTCCGGCAAGCTCCGCTACGGCGCCGACGTCCTCGACCAGGAGCCGCCGCCCGCCGACCACCCCTTGCTCGGCCTCGCCGGCGTCACACTGACGCCGCACATCGGCAGCCGCACCCACGAGAGCGTGCAGCGCCAGGCCTCTTGCGCCGTCGAAAACCTCACCCGTTTCCTCGCCGGCAAGGAGCCCATCGCACGGGCGGTCTGACGCCCGCAAATTTCAAAAGCCAAACTTCCAAATCCTAAAAACCCCTGCCATGTCCGAAACCTTCTTCATCGTTCCCGAGCAGCAGCACAACGCGCTGGTCGCCGCCGCGTATCAACACCGCGGATACCACGCCGACGAGTCCGCCGAGGCCGCGCGCTTCTGCGCCGAGGCCACCCGCCACGGCATCCGCACCCACAACGGCCTGAAGGCCCTCCACCTCGACCACCTCTTCGGCTCCGGCTCCAAGGGATGCGTGCCCGGCGCGCAGATCGAGGGAATCCCCTCCCGCTTCGCCGCGACCAAGATCTGGAACGCCAACAAAAAACTCGGCCAGTCCACCGCCTACCGCGCCATGGACGAGGCCATCCGGCTCGCCGACGAGTTCGGCGTCGGCACCGTCGTCGTCGACAACGCCTTCCACTACCTCTGGGGCGGCGGCTACGTCATGGACGCCGCCAAGAAAGGCTACATCGCCTACACCAACTGCACCGCCGCGCTCGCCGAGGTCGTGCCCTTCGGCGGCAAGTTCCCCACCCTCGGCACCAACCCGCACTCCTGGGGTTTCCCGACCACCGACGCCGTCGGCTTTCCGATCGTGATCGACTGGGCCACCTCCGTCGTCGCCATGGGCCGCGTGCAGCAGCTCAAACGCGAGGGCAAGACCCTGCCTCCGATGGCCGCCGTCGACAAGGACGGCAACCCGACCACCGACCCGCACGCCGTCACCGCACTCCTGCCCTTCGGCGCGCACAAGGGCTACGGCCTCTCGCTCATCAACGAGATCGTCGGCGGCTTCATCGGCGGCTCGCTGCCCACCATCCGCAACCGCTGGCAAAACGTCACCGAGGGCGACAAGGGCACCTGCGCCTTCTACTTCCAGGTCATCCATCCCGACGCCATCAACGGCGGTGCCTTCGCCCACGGCCGCGATCAGGCCGCCAACGTAAAGGCCGTGCTCGCCGACGTGCTCGGTCACGGCAACGAAAAGTGCATGCTCCCCGGCCAGATCGAGGCCACCTGGGCCGGCCACTCCGCCAAGGCCGGCGGCCTGCTCTTCTCGAAGGCTGAGGTCGAGGGCTTCAACGAACTCGCCGCCGAGTGCGGCCAGCCCGCCTGGGACCTCGCCTCCTTCAAGACCGTCGAAATTTGACCGGCGCCCGTCGGATTCTAACTTGGGAAACGGAATTTTAACGCAAAGGCGCGAAGTCGCAAAGGGACGCAAGGAACACGTCCACCGAAAATCTTTGCGAGCTTCGCGGCCTCGCGCCTTTGCGTTAAAACCACGCCTCCGTTTCCCTTGAGCGTCGGTTCGTCCACAACGGTCGTTTCCGTCCAGAAAAACCGCCGCCTTGTGCTAACGCCCGACGCCCCCTAAGCCTTATCCTTCATCCCGCTTCCTTCATCCCGATTTTTCAACCATGAGCCTCAAAATCCGTCCCGCCTCCGAGTGCGCGTTTGACCAAATTTCACTCGGCGAAGTCATGCTTCGCCTCGATCCCGGCGAGGGTCGCATCCGCACCGCCCGCCAGTTCACCGCCTGGGAAGGCGGCGGCGAATACAACACCTCGCGCGGCCTGCGCAAATGCTTCGGCCTGAAGACCGCCGTCGTGACCGCCTTCGTCGACAACGAGATCGGCCACCTCATCGAGGACTTCATCATGCAGGGCGGCGTCGCCACCGATTTCATCCAGTGGCGCGAGGACGACGGCATCGGCCGCACCGTGCGCAACGGCCTCAACTTCACCGAGCGCGGCTTCGGCATCCGCGGCGCCGTCGGCAACCCCGACCGCGGCAACACCGCCGCCTCGCAGATCAAGCCCGGCGACATCGACTGGGACCACATCTTCGGCAAGCTCGGCGTGCGTTGGTTCCACACCGGCGGCATCTACGCGGCGCTCTCCGAGACCACCGCCCAGACCACCATCGAGGCCGTCAAAGCCGCCAACAAATACGGCACGATCGTGTCCTACGATCTCAACTACCGCCCCTCGCTGTGGAAGACCATCGGCGGCCTCAAGAAGGCCCAGGAAGTCAACCGCGAGATCGCCAAGTATGTCGACGTCATGATCGGCAACGAGGAGGACTTCACCGCCTCGCTCGGCTTCGAGGTCAAGGGCGTCGACCACGCCAACAACCAAGGCGCCATCGAGCTCGACGCCTTCAAGGCCATGATCGAGACCGCCGTGAAGGAGTTCCCCAACTTCAAGGTCGCCGCCACCACGCTGCGCCACGTCCACACCGCCACGATCAACGACTGGTCGGCCATCTGCTGGCACGACGGCAAGTTCTACGAGTCCCGCAAGTATCCCGAGCTGGAGATCCTCGACCGCGTCGGCGGCGGCGACTCCTTCGCCTCGGGCCTCCAGTTCGGTTTCCTCTCCAAGAACGACGCGCAGCTCGCCGTCGACTACGGCGCGGCCCACGGCGCCTTCGCCTCGACCACCCCGGGCGACACCTCGATGGCCACCCAAAAGGAAGTCGAGAAACTCATGAAGGGCGGCGGCGCCCGCGTCGTCCGCTGATCCGGGCGAACACGCCGCGACGTCGTTCGATAGTTCTTTCGTCCAAAGGCGCTCCTCCGGGAGCGCTTTTTTTTTGCGCGGTCATCGCAGATGACGTAAGGGGCCTCGCTTGCGAGGCCCGTTCACCACGAAAACCAGCGAACATCCGTCGGTCCCGAGCATTCGCCCAACGGGCCTCGCGAGCGAGGCCCCTACAATGCACACGCAGACCTCACCCGATCGGCGCGACCTCGGCGAAGCGGAGGACGACGGCGTTGGCGGCGCGGCTGGCGGGCAGGTCGATCTCGAAGTGCGCCTCCCAGTCGTTGTCCTCGTCGACGTCGACCAGCACCTGCGCCACGTGCAGGGCCTGCGGCAGGTCGGCTTCGTCCCAGTAGGTGTGCTTGGCCGAGCGGCCCTCGGGATCGAGACGGAAGCGAACGTGCGCGTCGAAATAAGGCCGGAACGCATCCTCGATGCGGCGTCCACGCTTGGCGACGTCCTCGTCCGGCGCGTCGGCGGGCGGGGCGCAACGCTCGGCGGCCGCCTCCCAGTCGTGGGCGGCGACGTCCTGCAAAACCGAGAGCAACAATAGGCGGGCCTGGCGGCGGAACTCGACCTGATCGCGGGTGATGTCAAACGACATGGGGCGCTGGGGTTTGTCGGCCTCTTCACTGGCGACAAAGTCCGGGTTTCGCAAGCGTTCCCATTCCTCCAGCAGGCTGGCGTCCACGCCGCGGATGAGTTCGCGGAAGTAGGCCTCCATCTCGATCACCGGCTCGGTCTTGGCCGCCTCGGGCACGGTCTGGCTGAGCACCTTCCAAGTCTGCGAGAGGTGGCGCAGGAGCAGGCCCTCGGCGCGCTCGAGTCCGTAGGCGCGGGTGTAGTCGGCGAACGATTGATAGTTCTCGAACATTTCGCGCGCGATGGACTTGGGCCGCACGTTTTCCTGGCCGACCCACGGGTGCGCGGCGGCGAAGGCGTTGAAGGTATCGTAGAGAAACTCACGCAGGGGCTTGGGATGTTCGAGCTCCTCGAGTTTTTCCATGCGCTCCTCGTAGGGAATGCCGGCCTCCTTCATCTCGATGATCGCGCGGTCCTTCAGCTTGGCGAGTTGCTGGCGGAGAATGACGTCGGGGTCCTCGACGATGGACTCGCAAAGCGTGAGCACGTCGAACGGATAGTCGGGCGACTCGCGATCGAGCTTGGGCAGCGTGTCGATGAGGTAGAGCGAGAGCGCCTGGTGCAGGGAAAAGTCGTCCTGCAGCTCGAGGTTGACGCGGAGCTTGCGACCGGAGGGCTGCGGGGGAATCCACTCGACGATGCCGCGCTCAAGCAGCGAGCGAAACAGCTGCCACGCGCGGCGGCGCAGGGCCTTTTTTTTGTGCGCGGTCTCGTGGCAGTCGTCGATGAGCTGACGCATGACGCGGCAGCCGTCGGCATCACGCGAGAGCGCGAGCAGCAGCATGCCGTGGTCGATCTCGAAGCGCGACACGAGCGGCTCGCTCGGCGCGGTCATGAGTTTCTCGAAGGTCTTCGCGTCCCACACGACGGTGCCCTCGGGGGCGGCGCGCTTTTGAGGTTTTTTCTTGGACGGGTTGGCGGCGGCCTTTTCGGCGAGGCGTTTGTTTTCGATGGCGTGCTCGGGGGCCTGCACGACGACGAAGCCCTCGGTGTCGTAACCGCGGCGCCCGGCGCGACCGGCGACCTGGCGGAAATCGCGCACGCTGAGCACGGCGGATTTTTTGCCGTCGTATTTCCAGAGTTGGGTGAAGACGACGGTGCGGATGGGCACGTTGATGCCGACACCGAGCGTGTCGGTGCCGCAGATGAGTTTTAGCAGGCCGCGCTGGGCGAGTTTTTCGACAAGGATGCGATACTTCGGCAGCAGGCCGGCGTGGTGCACGCCGATGCCGTGGCGCAGCCAGCGCTGCATGTCGCGGCCGTAGGGACTGTTGAACTTCACACCGACGAGCGCCTCGGCGATGGCGGCCTTTTCGTCTTTGGAGCAAAGGTTGAGCGACATCCAACCCTGCGCGGCCTCGGAGGCGGAGCGTTGGGTGAAATAAACGAGGTAGATGGGGGCCTTGCCGGCGGCGACGAGCTCGGCGACGCGTTCGGTCAGCGGCGTCTCGGAATACTCGAAGGCGAGCGGCACGGGGCGACGGTCGCCGCGCACGGTGACGGCGGTGGCGTGGGTGAGTTTTTCGAGAGATTTTTCGATGAACGCCGTGTCGCCCAGCGTGGCCGACATGAGAAGAAACCGCGCCTGCGGGAGCGTGAGCAACGGGACCTGCCACGCGGTGCCGCGGCCGGCGTCGGAGTAGTAGTGAAACTCGTCGATGACGACGGCGTGCACGGGAGCCTTGTCGCCGCGACCGAGGGCGATGTTGGCGAGGATCTCGGCGGTGCAGCAGAGGATGGGCGCGTGGGGGTTCACGCTGGCGTCGCCGGTCATCATGCCGACGTGGTCGGGTCCAAACTCGCGGCTGAGGGCGAGAAACTTCTCGTTGACGAGCGCCTTGACCGGGCAGGTGTAGACGCCGCGTTGGCCGGCGCAGAGGGCCTTGAAGAGCAGCGCGGAGGCGACGAGCGATTTGCCCGATCCGGTCGGCGTATTCAGAATCACGTTACGCCCCGCGTAGAGTTCCAGGATGGCCTCCTCCTGCTCGGGGTAGGGTTCGAGTCCGCGCTCGGCGAGCGACGCGAGAAAGCGGTCCATGACCTCGTCGGTGGTGGGTTGGCCGGGCAGCGGGGCCAGCGGATGGGACTCGGGCGTGGACATCCCGCCAGCAAGGGGCACGGCGGGGGGCGGGGGCAAGCCCTACGGCGGGGATTTCACCCCACGCGGCACTTGTTGCGCGAGCGGTTGTCTGGTTCATGGTGAACCCAATGCCGTCCGACCAGATCGCCGAGTCCCCCACCCCGTCCGAAACGCCCGCGAGCGTCCCCGCCGGCCGGCGATGGCCGCGGCCGATGGCGCTGGTGCTGCTGGCGTGCACGGCGGTGCTGTTCTGGCCGTTGACGCGCTGGGTGGTCGAGGCCTCGGTTGAGCGCGACCAGATCCGCCAGGCCGCGGTCCTCCTGCTGGCGGCGGCCGGCCTGGTGGCGTGGTGGCATCGCGCCGACCTGCGGTTCGCCACCGAGATCAGCAACCGCGCGCTGGGGTTGCTGGGCGGGGCGTTTTTGTGCGCGGGCTTGGCCGGCGTGCTGCACATCGGCTGGTTCATGCTGCCGGCGGTGGTCCTCGGACTGACGGGCTCTCTGCAACTGATCTTCGCGGAAAACGGCTATCGTTTTTTGCGTCCGCTGGTGGGCGGGGCGCTGGGACTGGTGCTGATCGTGATCGCGTTTCCAGTGCTGGACTGGCCGCTGCGCCAACTGGCCGGCGTGGAGGCGGCGCGCGTGCTGGCGGCGATCGGACTGACGCCGCAGCTCGCGGTGACCGGCACGGCGGCCGAGCCGCAGTTGCTGCTCAACACGGGCAAGCAAACTTTCCTCGTGGCTACCGAGTGCAACGGCTTTGGCCTTATCACCTCCGGCGCGTTGCTAGGCCTGCTCGCGGGCGGCATCTGCGAACGCCCGCGCTGGGTGCTGCCGCTGCTGGTGATCGCCGGGCTGCTGGCGGGCTTTGTTTTCAATCTCCTACGCATCCTCGTCATCACGCAGCTCGCGCCGCTGATGCCGGGGCATTACCACACGATGCACGAGATCGTCGGCACGGTGATGCTGTGGGCTGGGCTGGGCTTCGTGGGCTGGCTCGCCTGGCGGCCCAAGGCCGACCGCGAGCAGGCCGCCTAACAGCAGGCGCCCACCGCCGCGGCGAGCTATTCCTTGGTGAAGGGCTTGGGCAGCAGGTGACGAATGCCGCCGGCGCGGATGTCCTCGTCGGACAAATTGCCCGCGAACGCCGAGACGAGGATGACCGGGAACCCCGCGGACAAATCCTGGATCGCCCGCGCCATCTGCGAGCCGAGCAGGTTGGGCATGCGCTGGTCGCTGATGACCAGATCCAACGCTTGCCGATGCTCCTCGAAGACGGCCAGGCCCTTGCGACCGTCCTCGGCGACCCGCACCTCGTGGCCCATGGCGGTCAACATGAGCTGCAAGCACTCGCGAACCGGCGGGTCGTCCTCGACCACCAGGATGCGGCGACCGGCGGACGATGACGCGGCACCGACAGGCTGCGCGGCGCGGCCGGGACGCAGGGGGAAATGCACGGCAAAGATCGTCTCGCCGGGACGACTGTTCACCTCGACCGCCCCCTCGTGCGAGGTCGCGATGCTCTTGACCATCGCCAGCCCGAGGCCGGTGCCCACCCCGACGTCCTTGGTGGTGAAAAACGGGTCGAATATCCGCGGACGCAGCTCCGGGGCGATGCCCGGCCCCGTGTCGATGACGAGCAGCCGCGCGTAAGCGCCCGACGGCAGCGCCGAGCCGCTGTCCGGCCAGGCCGGATCGGGCAGACGCGCGGGCTCGACGATCACGTTGATCAACCCTTCGCGACCACCGATGGCCTGCGCGGCGTTGGCGACCAGATTGACCACGAGCTGGTTGATTTGCGTGACCTCCAGCAGGACCTCGTCCTCAAGGCAGCGGTTCTCGAAGCCAAGCCGCACGTTGGCCGGCAGGCCGGGGCGCATCAGCTCGAGGGCGTCCGCCACCACGCGCGACAACCGGCGCGCCGTCCGCACGGGTTGCTCGGCGCGGCCGAAAGTCGCCAAGCGCCGGACGATGTCGGCGCCGTGCGTAGCGGCTTTTTCAATACGCTCCAGGTGCGCCGCCTGGGCTGGGTCGACGTTCTGTCCGGCGCGCATGAGCGACGCGGTGCTCAGGATGACGGACAGCATATTGTTGAAATCATGGGCCATGCCGCCCGCCATGGTGCCGAGCGCCTCGGTCTTTTGCGCCTGCAGCAGACGCGTGGTCAGGGCGGCCTCGTTGGCCAGCGCCTCGCGCCGGCGGCGGTCGGCCTCCTGGAGCTCGGCCAGCATCTCGTTGATGCCGTCGGCCACGGCGGCGATCTCGTCTCCGCCGGAGCTGCTCACCCGGCGGGCGAGGTCATGCTCGGTCGCCACGGCGCGCACCTCGCGAGACATCACCTCGAGGCGACGCAGCAGCACGGCGCGCAGCGTCGCCGCGATGAACACACCCGCGGCGAGCACCATCAGGCCGAGCCCCAGCCATTGCAGGTGCAACAGGCCGCGACCGAGCGCCACGATCTCTCGCGGCAACCTCACCACCAGCCACGCGACCGGCACGTCGTGCACGTCGACCAACGCATGGTGCAGCACCCGTTCGTCCCGCAGGCGGGTTCCGTCGGACGGCAACTCCGCGCCGACGGGCATCAGGCTCAGCCGGTTGTGCAACACCTCCGACAATTCGCGCACGTAGGCGTCGCCCACCGGCGTCACATGCACCATGAGCCCCGCGGGCGGACCGGAGCCGTCGTTGTGCAACACGGGCGCCGCCGACACGAGCAGCAACGGTCCGCGCGACAGCCTCAAAAAACCGCTCCGGCCGCCATCGGCGCGCAGCCGCGGCAACGCCGGACGCAACTCCACCGTCAAATCGCCCAGCTCGTAGCCGGTGTTCCCGACGAAGACATCCGTCAGCCGGCCGGTGCGCAGCTCGCCGTTGTTGTGGAAAAGCAGCGCGCCGCCCACGCGCAGGTTTTGCAACGCCTCATCGGACAGGTTGTCGGCGGCGTAGCCGTCGAGCTCGCCGGTCATGTGCAGGTAGGTGTCGGTCCAGGTCGCGTAGTCGCGCGTGGACTTGAGTTGCCCGGTCCGCTGTCGCTCCAGGGCCGCGTTGAGCCGTTCGAGCACCTCGACGGACTCGCGCTCCTCGAGCTGGCGGTAGCCGCGCGCGGAAAACACGCCGGTCAACACCATCAACGCCGCCGCGAGCACGAGAAGGCAGCCGGCCACCGCCAAAGACACCTTGAGGGACAGACGCCCGCGCGATCCGCGATGGCTGGCACTGGCGGCGACGAGAGGGGCGCTCGGGGAGGACATGGGGGTAGTCCTTTTCATGACCGTGTTTGGGGTCTTGGGCAGCCAAAACATCCGGCGGCCCCGACGTTTTCGCCATTGCCGGCCGACTGGCGTCGCGCCAAGACTGCCCGCCTTATGGGTCGTCAATGGCTTCACGCGAAACGCGCCGTCGTTAACAACAAAAAGGGCCAGCTCGTCGGCAAGCTGGTGAAGGAAATCTCCGTGGCCGCCAAGCTCGGCGGACCGGAACTGGCCGCCAACGCGCGCCTGTTCGCCGCGGTCGAAAAGGCCAAGAAGGCCAGCGTCACCAAGGACGTGATCGAGCGCGCCATCAAGAAGGGTGCCGGCATCGGCGACGAAAAGATGGTCATGGACCACATCGTCTTCGAGGGCTACGCGCCCCACAAGGTGCCGCTCATCGTCGAGGTCTACACCGACAACGTGCAGCGCACCACGCCCGAGATCCGCGTTCTGTTTAAGAAGGGCGTGCTCGGCCTGGCCGGCAGCAACAAGTTCCTCTTCGACCACGTCGGCATCGTCGAGGCCCACCACCCCGACCAGGGCACCGACCTGGAGGCCGCCGCCATCGAGGCCGGCGCCAACGACTTCGAGGCCATCAGCCA
The DNA here is from genome assembly GCA_030601755.1 of Verrucomicrobiota bacterium. Classification (GTDB taxonomy): domain Bacteria; phylum Verrucomicrobiota; class Verrucomicrobiia; order Opitutales; family Opitutaceae; genus JAUWBF01. Next base: position 31,987 of record JAUWBF010000019.1, read on the forward strand.
CGCGCAGAACGACGACATCCCCGAGGACGTCGCCGCCGCCCGCTTCCTCACCGAGCGCACCGAGGTGCACAACGCCTCCAACTGGCTCACGCAAAACGGCTGGACGGTCGTCACGAGCGAGATCGGTTACATCGCCAAGCAGTTCCCCGAGCTCACCGAGGAGCAGGCCGGCGAGGTCGCCGAGTTCCTCCACGCGCTCGACGACCACGACGACGTGCAACGCGTCTGGGCGGCGCTGAAGTAAACGGCCCGATGGAGCGCGTGGCCCTTGCCGTAGGGGTCGCGCTCGCGCGATCCGTTCGGGGTTCCATGGCCAAAAACCGAGCCGCGGTTGATTGACGCGCAACGGGCCTTGCCAGCAAGGCCCCTACAAATCGGGCGTGGACGGCTGTTTTACTCAGCGCCCTTGCGCCTTTGCGTTAAGAAAACGCGCTCAGGCCAGCTTGGACTGGATGATCTTGCTGGCGGCGCCGAAGTCGATGAGGCCGGCCTCGGGGCGCTGTTTGAGCGCGCCGACGACCTTGCCCATTTCCTTCTTGGTGGTCGCGCCGGTGGCGGCGATGACCTCGGCGACGATGGCCTCGAGCTTCGCGCCGTCGATCTGGGCGGGCAGGTATTTTTCGAGGACGGCGATCTCCTTTTCGTTGGCCTCGATGAGGTCGGTGCGGCCGGCCTTGGCGAACTCGACGTTGGCGGCCTGGAGGTTTTTCACGGCTTTGCGCAGGGTCGCGATGACGAGCGCGTCGTCGATCGGCACGTTGGAGTCGAGCGCGACGCGCTGGATGGCACCGTCGTTGGTGCGAAGGATGAGCGCGGTGGCGCTGTCGCGTGCCTTCATGGCGGCGACGATGTCCGCGCGGAGAGTTTCGTAAAGAGAAGCCATTCCCCCACCCTACGCCCCGCCCGCCCCCACTCCACCCCAAACATTTGTCACTTAATAAGTGACAAATTCTCCGATCAACAACTCCCTCAAAGGCAGAGTGATAAGTGCGTTTGTCACTTATTAAGTGACAAATTTCCGAGGAAAGCGGGCGGACGGTGGGGCCGGCGGGGGCCGGCGATAGGAGGGCTCAGGGGACTTCGTTGACGAGCACCTCGACGTGCATCTGCGGAGCGGCGTAGACGGGGCCGGAGTAGCTGCCGGAAACGGGGGGCGCGTCGGCGGGATGTCGGGTCACGGCGGCGGCGATGTGGTCGTGGCCGGTGACAATGCCGCTGGTGGTGTCGAAGCCTTTCCAGCCGGCGCCGGGCAGGTAGACCTCGGCCCAGGCGTGGGTCGAGCCGTGGCCGATCACGGTCTGCGGGCAGTGCAGGTAGCCGCTGACAAAACGCGCGGCCAGACCGAAGAAACGGCAGGCCTCGATGAAGAGCGTGGCGGTGTCGCGGCAGGAGCCGGCGCCCTTGCGCAGAGTCTCGGCCGGGGTCTGCACGCCGGGCTCCTCGCGCATGCCGTAGACGATGTTGCCGGAGATCCACTTGTTGATGTTGTCCAGCAACACGTAGGTCTGGATGGTCTGGCCGGGCATCCAGAACTGCGCGAGCCAGTCGCGCATGACGGTGCTGTCCGACGGGAAGCAGAGCATCTGGTAGGGAATCATCTCCACGCGCTCGTCGAGGTCGGAGTAAAACGGGAACATGACGGCCTTGTCGTCGACGAGGAAGTTGAGCGGCTCCTCCTCGAAGTGCTGCACGACAACGTCGCTGCGGATGTCGAGCCGCGCGGCGGGTTCCTCGAAGTGGACCATGGCGACGGAGTTTCCGTAGATGTCACGCTGCCAGAGAATGTGGTGACGCGGCTCGATCATGAGCGCGGCGCGGTCGATGCGGATGTCGTGCCCGGAGCGCGGGCGGATCATCAGGCGATGCGGCAACAGCGTGACCGGCTCGCTGTAGGTGTAGGTGGTGTTGTGCTGGATGCGGATGCGTTTCATGCCGGTAAAAATGGGAGGAATCAGTGCGGCGCGCCGGGTTTGAAGGCGACGGCGAACCAGACGGCAGCGAGGATCAGCGCGAAGCTGACGGCGTAGTTCCAGGTGAGCTTTTCCTTGAGGACCAGCCACGCGAAACCGACGAACACGACCAAGGTGATGGCTTCCTGCAGGATTTTCAACTGGTAGCCCGTAAAGGTGCCCGAGAGGTAGCCGGCGCGGTTGGCCGGCACGAGCAGGCAATACTCAAAAAACGCGATGCCCCACGACACCGCGATGATGACAAAGAGCGGCTTGTGCTCGAGCCACTTGAACTTGAGGTGCCCATACCACGCGAGGGTCATGAACACGTTGGACGCGAACAGGAGCAGGATGGTCTTCATGATGTGAGATGGGCGGGCGGTGAATGGTCCGACGAGTAGCGCAGGCATCCTGCCTGCATTCGGTGGGTTGATGGCAGGCTGGAAGCCTGCGCTACCTTGAGGACACGGCTCAGGGCAGCCAAGGGAAGCGGCGGGCGTCGGGCTTGCGCTTCTCGCGCTGGGCGCCGTGGAACTCCTTGGCTTCCTCGCTCATGTAGTAGAGCAGCGTGGCGTTGCCGGCGAGTTCCTGCAGGCCGGACTGTCCGTCGACGTCGGCGTTGAAGGCGCTCTTGAGGCAGCGGATGGCCAGCGGGCTGTGGCCGAGGATTTCCTTGGCCCACTTGACGCCCTCGGCCTCGAGCTCGGCGACTGGCACGACGGCATTGACCAGTCCCATCTCGAGGGCCTGCTGCGCGTTGTATTGGCGGCACAGATACCAGATCTCGCGCGCCTTTTTTTGGCCGACGATGCGGGCGAGGTAGCTGGAGCCGAAGCCGCCGTCGAAGCTGCCCATGGCCGGGCCGACCTGACCGCAGATGGCGTTGTCGGCCGCGATGGAGAGGTCGCACACGATGTGCAGCACGTGGCCGCCGCCGATGGCGTAGCCGGCGACGAGCGCGATGACGACCTTGGGCATCGAGCGGATGAGTTTCTGGACGTCGAGGATGTTGAGGCGGGGCACGCCATCGGAGCCGACGTAGCCGGCGTGGCCGCGCACGGACTGGTCACCGCCGGCGCAGAAGGCGTATTTGCCGTCGGTGTGTGGGCCGGCACCGGTGAGCAGGACGACGCCGACGGAAAGGTCCTCGCGGGCGTCAATGAGCGCGTCGTGCAGCTCCATCACGGTCTCAGGGCGGAAGGCGTTGCGCTTATGCGGCCGGTTGATGGTGATCTTGGCGATGCCGTCGGCCTTGTGGTAAAGGATGTCGGTGTAGGTCTTGGCGACCTTCCAATCGGGGAGGCTCATGGTGGTGAAAGGATGAGAAGTCGGAGTTTTAACGCAAAGACGCGAGGGCGCAAAGAGACGCAAAGCTTCGCGGTCTGATGTTGGATGGAAATCTTAGCGTCTTTGCGCCTTTGCGTTTAATGGATCAGGAAAATCAGGCGGAGCGTGCGGCGAGGAAGCGTTCGCAGCGGGTGCGGACGCGGTCGACGCCGAGCAGGCGGAAGATGGCGGTGATGCTGGGGCCGGCGTTGGTGCCGGTGACGGCGAGGCGGGCGATCGACTGGTAGTCGCCGAAGCCGCGACCGTTTTTCTCGGCGAGCGCGGCGAGGCCGGCCTCGACGGTGGCGTCGGTCGAGAAGTCGAAGCCCGGCAGCGCGGCGACGAGCTCGCGCAGACGGTCGAGGGGTTCGCCTTTCTTCATGACCTTTTCGAGGGCCTTCTCGTTGAGCGGGTAGTCCTCGCTGAAGAAATAGCAGGTGTAGTCGGGCAGCTCCTCGACGCCCTTGATCTTGGGCTGGGCGAGCAGCATGACCTCGTCGAAGAAGGTGATGTCGGCGGCTAGCGCGGGGGCGTCGGGGCGCTGGCGCTCGAAGTAGTCGCGGGCGTTCTTGATGAAGTGCGCGGCGGGCTGCTCGAGCAGGTAGGCCATGTTCATGTGGGCCATCTTCTTGTCGTCGAAGCGGGCGTTGCTCTGGTTGATGTGGTCCCAGTCGAAGAGCGCGATGATGTCGGCGAGCGGCATTTTTTCGCGGTCGTCCTTGGGGTTCCAGCCGAGGAGCGCGATGTAGTTGACCACCGCCTCGGGCAGGTATCCGCGGTTCTGATACTCCTCGATGAGGGCGCCCTTGTCGCGCTTGGACATCTTGCCGCTGCCCTCCTGCTTGAGGATGAGCGGGATGTGGGCGAACTCGGGCACGGGCGCGCCGAAGGCCTGGTAGAGCTCGACGTGCTTGCTGGTGTTGGAGAGGTGGTCCTCGCCGCGGATCACGTGGGTGATGCCCATGGCGATGTCGTCGACGACGTTGACGAAGTGGAAGACCGGACTGCCGTCGGAGCGGAAAATGACGAAGTCCTCGTCCTCGGTGCGCTCCACGCGGCCGCGGATGCGGTCGTCGATGACGACGGGTTTGTTGGCGACCTTCTCGACGGTCTTCTTGCGGAAGTCGTCGTAGACCTCGGTGCGCTCGCCGATGAGTTTGAACCAGATGGCGCCGTCCTTCTCGTAGGTGCGGCCGGCGGCGGTGAGTTTTCCCAGGTATTCGCGGTAGATGTCGCCGCGCTCGCTTTGGCGGTAGGGACCGTAATCGCCGCCGACCTGCGGACCCTCGTCCCAGTCCATGCCGAGCCACTTCATGCTCGAGTAAATGATGTTCAGGAACTCCTCGCTGTTGCGCTCCTTGTCGGTGTCTTCGATCCGCAGGATGAACTTGCCGCCGGTGTGCCGGGCGTAGAGCCAGTTGAAGAGCGCGGTGCGGGCGCTGCCGATATGGAAGAAGCCGGTGGGACTGGGGGCGAAACGAACGCGGACGTGGGACATGATGCGAAAGAGAGGCTTGTGGGCGATGAAAGGGTGGAGCACAACCGAGCGCGTGTCCGGTGTCAAAGCCCCGCTAGATCCGCAGGCGTTCCTGGCGCGCTTCCTGGAGGCGGCGCGGCTGCGCGGCTTTCGGGCCGAAAACTTCGCGTGTGTCGACGGGCTCGATTTGCCGGCGTTGACCAAGCCCGCCGCGGACACCGAAGCGCCGCGCGTTTATATTTCAACGGGCATCCACGGCGACGAGCCGGCCGGTCCGGCGGCATTGCTCGAGTTGCTAGAATCGGGCGAATTCGACGACCGCGCCGGCTGGTGGCTGGTGCCGGTGATCAACCCCGTCGGCCTGGCCCGCGGCACGCGCGACGACACCGGCGGACGCGATCTCAACCGCGACTTCAAAGACCTGCGCACGCCCGAGGTCGCGGGCTTGGTCGCGTGGCTGCGCCGCCAGCCGGAGTTCACAGCCTGTTGGTGTCTGCACGAGGACTGGGAGGCGAAGGGCTTTTATTTGTATGAGCTGAATCCCGACAACCGCCCCACCCTCGCCCCGGCCATGCTGGCGGCGGCGGGCAAACTCATGCCCATCGAGGCGGGCGAGATGATCGACGGCCGCCTGTCGGCCGCGCCGGGCATCATCCGTCCGGTCAACGATCCGCTGGAACGCGTCGACTGGCCGGAGGCGATCTACCTGCGCGCGCATCACACGAGCCTGAGCTACACGCTGGAAACGCCGTCCGGCCTGCCGCTCGGGCAACGCGTCGCGGCGCTCTGCGCGGCGGTGCGGGCGGGGTTGGCGTGTTTGTTTGGGCAGCCATTGTAGCGTCGGCCGTCCCCGGCCGAGTCTGCATGCGTTCGCCGAACGATGCGCCGGGGACGGCGCACGCTGCTACACGGTGACCGCGGGCTTGTTTCCGCGCGGGCCCGCTGGCAGAACCGCGTCACCATGGCCGCCAAAACTTCCAAGAAAATGCCCTCCCCCCAACGCGAAGCGCTGTTGGAAGTCCTTGAAGCCCGCTTCGACAAAAAGCCGCTGCGGCACAAGGGCATTCGCTGGGACGACGTGGCGGCCCGCCTGACCGCCGCGCCGGACAAGCTCTGGTCGTTGCACCAGATGGAGATCACCGGCGGCGAGCCCGATGTCGTCGGCCGCGATCCGCAGACCGACGAATACCTCTTCATGGATTGCTCGCCGGAGAGCCCCAAGGGCCGCGTGTCGGTGTGCTACGACCGCGCCGGCCTCGACTCGCGCAAGGAGCACAAACCCGCCAACACTGCCATCGACCTCGCCGCCGAGATGGGCGTCGAGCTGCTCACGCCCGAGCAGTATCGCGAGCTGCAGACACTCGGGGAGTTCGACCTCAAGACATCCAGCTGGGTGCTCACCCCGCCGGAGATCCGCAAGCTGGGCGGCGCGCTGTTCGGCGACCGCCGCTACGACACGGTTTTTATCTATCACAACGGCGCCCAGTCCTACTACGGTGCCCGCGGCTTCCGCGCCGTGCTCAAGGTCTGACCCGCGAAGCGGAGCCCCTGTTGGGCGCAGAAGGGACACAGAGAATACGGAGGAGTCACAGAGTTCACCGAGTCCAACCCAACAGAATTTTTGGCTACAAAAACTCACGATAGATCACAAAAAAACAAACCACCTTTTCGTGCATTTTCGTGCCTGTTTGTGGCCAAGCTCCGACCTTCGAATGCCTCTTTCCGACCTCCGTGCTCTCCGTGCCCTCCGTGGTTTAATGACTCATCCTCCCGTTTCTCAGCGCCAGAAATGTCTGCATATTTTAACCACGGAGAACACAGAGAACACGGAGTCCGATCCATTCTCCCCGCACTCGCCGCGTTCCTGATCCTCGTCTTCCTCCCCGGCTGTTCCCTGAAGCCCACGCCCGCCGACAAGCTCGTCGTCGCCCAATCCTCCGAGCCGCGCACGCTCGACCCGCAGTCCTACGACAGCTTCCTTGCGCACCTCTGTTCCCTCCGTTGCCTCCTGTGAAATTGGCAACTCGGAGAAACGCCGGGACGGGTTTGTTTTTACAGGAGAGAACGGAGGAAACGGAGACAGCCCATTACCTCCCCTGTAGCGGATGCGCGGAGCGCGTTCGTCGTCCTCAGTGCTACTTGCCCAAACTCGCGCGCACGACTTGGCAGGTTTCACGAATGGCGGTTCGCACGTTTTCGGGGCCGCTCAACTGCAGGCTCGGCGGAAAGATTTCATCCAAATCCAAGCGATGGCTGCGACCGGCATTTCCCGCAAAAGGCGCGGTGATGACATTGCCGGCATAACGCACAGCCCCCAGCAGACTCTCTTGGGTAATCCCCCCCGCCTGGTATTCAGCCGCCAGCTCGTTCAAATACAGGGGGACAATATGGAGTAACATCCGCACGTGACGAAGGTCCTGCGGACGATCCAGATTCGCCAGCGACACCAGGTTGTAGAGCTTGGCCTTGAGCAGCACCAATGGCGACGGCGTGCAGTATTGGGTGCCATCCGCCAACTCGATAACCGTGCTCATATTGAGATCGGCGGCAGTCAGACCATTCACCTCGTTGAGAACCTCGATGGTCAGGGGAGGTTCGTTGTCCGTCATGGGCTTGATCAATATCGCAACGGAAACCGAGTTGGGGTCATTCGTGAAATGACACTCCCAGCCGCTGCGCTTGGCCAGAGTTTCGGCCAGCATGCGATTGCCGTAGATATCCGCATCCGCGCTGGTGAATGGAGCGAACGCGTCGAGGGATGGAGACTGGCAGGCGTAGATCTCCGCCCAGATGTTGATGGCCTGCCCTCCGACGATGAGCGGAGGGTTTTCCCCTGACAGGATTTCGGAAAACTCCGCGGGAGTTCTCGGAACCTTAGACATGCTTGGCATGCCGGACAATACGGGCGCCGCCCTTGCGAACGTGAACCGCGGCGTTGCGCGTTTGGATCTGCTGCGGGGTGGCGAGATTCAAATCCAATCTGGCGGCATCGTAGGCCCGCATTTCGGCCTTCCACTCGTGGAAATCCGCGACCGTGGCGGTCCTCACCTTCGGCGCAGGGGTGTTCGGATTCCTGCGGAAAGCGGCGACAAAATGAGCCTTTGCCTCGGTGAATTTCACGGCACGACCCAAGTTCCGGCCCCTTATATTGTCAATCCAGCCGACGACCATAGGAACCCAGCATTTTAACGCCAAGATGCGAAGGGGCGAAAGACGCCAAGATTCGAGTTCTCCGGAGCTTTTAACCGCGGACGAAGCCGCAAGGCGGAGATGGTCAATGCCACGGCATTGGCCCTGAAGCGAAGCGCAAGGGTGACTGACGCGGGTGCCCTTTGGGCGCGGAAGGAACATCATGCTAAACACCCCAAGCTTTCAAATTTTAACCACGGATGGCACAGATTGGCACGGATCAATCCAAGGCATTTTCTATCTGTGATATCCGTGATATCCGTGGTTTAAAAAACAGGCTGTCGGAAAGTTCAAATGGGTGGGGTGCTTGGTATCACGCGGATAGCACAGATTCGAACCATGTAGCCACGGCTGTCCTCAGCCGTGTGTTTGGGAAGTTGTAACGCAAGGACGCAAAGCCGCGGAGTGACAAGCATCAGGCGTTCGCTATTTCTGGAGGCCGATGTTCCCCGCCCCGTTGCGCTGCCTGTGTCTGATGCTGGGAGCGTAGGGCCTCACCTTGGTGAGGCCGTGGCGCCGTGATTCCGCGACTGAGGCTTGCTTTGGTTCAGCGCGGCCGGACACAAGGTCCGGCCCACTATACGGCTACGACTCTATTTGAAATGACCTGGCGCAGGCATCCTGCCTGCATTTCAAGAGACGATGGCAGGCAGGACGGAGCCGAGAGGCGAAGATAGCTATTGGCCCCGTAAGGGGTGACTGAAGCGGGTGTCCCTTGGGGCAGCAAAGGAACATGCCTGCGCTACTGGTGCGTTCATCATTGGTTGTGCGGGCCGTGTTGGGGGCCTTGCTCGATGTCGTCGGGCGTCGTCGCCTTGGCGGCTTCGCGCTCGGCATCGGTGAGGGTGATGTCGTTGTCGTAGTTTTCCGAAAGGGCCTGGATGAAGCCGTGGCGGAAGAGCGTGCGGATCGTCGTCCAGATGCCGACCTGGCTTTCCTCGAAGCGGCCGGAGAACGGGATGCGGGTGGCGACCTGGTCGCGTTCGTCGTTTTTGACGAGGAGCGCGGCGCCGGCGACGAGGCTTTCCCATATGCGCTGGCCGAGGGGCTTGTCCTCGTCGGCCTCGCTCTTGAAATCGAGGTCGTTGAGGAAGGGCTTGGCGTAGCCCTCATAGGCGCCGTCGGCGGCGGCGACCTCGACGTAGAGGTCCAGCGTGCCGCGATGGACGTCGACGTTGGCCGTGCTGAGCAGGAAGTTATTCAGGGCGCGCAGGTCGAGGCCGCGCAGGTCGAAGGCGAGTTGCAGGGTGAGTTCGTCGGCGAGCGGGGCGAGGCGCACGTCGAGGTCGAGGCGACCGCCGCCGGCGGTGTCGGCGGTGGCGGAGATGGAGGCGGGCAAGGTGTCGCCGGCGGCGGCGTCGCGGCGGTTGCGCAGGCCGGTGGCGGTGCCCTCCACGGAGGTGAGGCGCAGGTCGACCGGCGGCTCGGCGCCTGTATCCGCATAACGGATATCGCCGTCGGTGATCTCAAGCAGCGTGATGTCGATGGGAAAGATGTCCTGGATGACGTCCTGCCAGGCGCGGCCGGCGCCGGTCTGGCTCTGCGCGTCGCTCCCGGCGTTCACGAAGGCGAGCGCGGGGGCCTCGGCGTAGATCTCGCTCCGCAGGTGTCCGCGAAAGAGTTCGCGCCACGCGATGGAGAAGTCGATGCGCCGCGCGCTGAAGAAGGGTTGTCCGGAGACGCCCTCGACCTTGCGGATGGCGATGTCCTCTATCACGTAGGCGCCGCGAAAGAGCGCGAGGTCGATGTCGCCGACCTCGCCGGCGTAGCCTTCGACGGCATCGAGGCGGGCGACGATCTGGTGGCGGATGATCACCGGCAGCGCGATGCGCAGGGCGACGAGCAGCACGGCGAGGATGAGCAACGCCCAGAGCAGGCGACGCGGCCAGCGGAGCACACGGCGCAGCCAAGCGGGACGGGAATCGGGGGCGACGGGGGAAGGCGGGGCGTTCATCCTGCCCACCCGGAGAGCCGGACCCGCGCCCGCGGGCGGCGTCGAGTCGGCAGACTGTTTGCGCGGAGGCGGTTAAAATTTTCGCGGGCGCGCGGCGGAGGCGCGCGGGGTTTGCCGTATGCAGGATCGGGCCGCGCGGGGCATTGCAAATGGCGGTGCTGAGAAGAACACGCCCCGCGCGGCCCGGGCAAGGGCCCGGTCAGTCGAGCAGGATTTTCACCGGCACGTTGCCCTTGGTGGCCTTGGAGTAGGCGCACATGGCGTGGGCCTTGGCGACGACCTTCTCGGCCTTGTGTTCGTCGAGGCCGGGGATGCTGACAAGGAGCTCGACCTCGAACGGGTGCGGGCCCTCGGAGTGGAGCTGCACGCGGGCGGTCACCGTGATGCCGTCGTCGGCATGGCCGGACTCCTTGGCGATGTATTTGACGGCGCCGTTGAAGCAGGCGGCCCAGGCCGCGCCGAAGAGATGCTCGGGCGTGAGGCCCTGGGAATTCCCCTCGGAGGGGGTCTTGAAGTGAAGGTTGAAACCGGCCTCGGCCGTCTCGACCGATCCGTCACGGCCGCCTTGGGAAATGGTTTCGGCGTAGGGGGGGAGATTGCTCATGTCGGGGAACTCCTGGGTGGATGGGTTGACGATGGGCGTCGGTCGCGGCGCGCCGCGGGACGCAAGGAGACGCAGGTAAGCCCCCGTGGCGGGCGTTGTCCAACGGCCGGGGGCATTTGCGGCGGGAGCGCATGTGCAGGAGGGGCTTTATGCCCCGATGACACGCGCAGCGCGCCGCCGCCCCAAGGAGCGCCGGTTTTTTAACCGGCGTCGGCGCGGCGCAGCCGCGTCAGCGCGATGGGGAGCATCGCGCTCCACCTGATTCCCCGGGCTCACGCCCGGGGCTACGGGTCGAACTGCGCAAGGTGGAACCGGTTGTCCCCAACCGGTTCGACGGCGGCGAGGCCGCCGCCCTCCGTCGCAAAGGCACGATGACGCCGCTTGGAAGCGGCGCTCCTTGGGCGCGCAAAGCCGGCTTGCTTACCCGAGGGCGTTGTTGGCAGTTTCGGCGGTTTCACCATGCAGACCCTCAAATTCGCCGTTCTTCCCGGAGACTACATCGGTCCCGAAGTCATGTCCGCCGCCCTGCGCGTGCTCGAACACGTCGCCAAGCAGGAGGGCTTCGCCCTCTCCTACCAGATCGCCGACGTCGGCGGCGCCGGCATCGACAACCACGGCAAGGCCCTCCCCGACTCCACCCTCGAGCTCTGCCAGAGCGCCGACGCCATCCTCTTCGGCTCGGTCGGCGGCCCGAAGTGGGAAAAACTCCCGCCCAAGGAGCAGCCCGAGCGCGCCGCGCTGCTGCCCCTGCGCAAGGCCTTCAGCCTCTTCGCCAACATCCGCCCCGGCCTGCTGTATCCGGATCTCACCGACGCCTCGCCGCTCAAGGCCGAGCGCATCCCCAACGGCATCGACATCGTCTGCATCCGCGAGCTGACCGGCGGCATCTACTTCGGCCAGCCCAAGGCCACCACCACGCTGGAGAACGGCGAGCAGCAGGCCGTCGACACGATGGTTTACAAGACCTCCGAGATCGAGCGCATCGCCGAGGTCGCGGCCGTCACCGCCAAGGCCCGCGGCGGCAAGGTCTGCTCGGTCGACAAGGCCAACGTGCTCGAGACCTCCGTGCTCTGGCGCAAGACCGTCACCGACTACTTCGCCAAGAACCACCCGGAGCTCGCCCTCAGCCACATGTATGTCGACAACGCCGCCATGCAGCTCGCCCGCGACCCGAACCAGTTCGACGTGCTCTTCACCGAAAACATGTTCGGCGACATCCTCTCCGACGAGATGGCGGTCATCTGCGGCTCGCTCGGCATGATGTGCAGCGCCTCGCTCGGCACCGGCCAGAACGGCCTCGGCAAGCCCTTCGGTCTCTACGAGCCGGCCGGCGGCACCGCCCCCGACATCGCCGGCAAGGGCATCGCCAATCCCTGTGCGCAGATCCTCTCCGCTGCCCTCATGCTCCGCTACAGCTTCGGCCTCGACGCCGTCGCCGCGAAAATCGAGGCCGCCGTGCGCAAGGCCGTCACCGTGGACCTCGTCCGCACCGGCGACATCGCCTTCGGCAAGCCCTCGGTGGGCACCGAGACCATGGCCGACGCCATCATCAAGAACCTCTGACCCGCCGCGCCACGCGCGCAGACTTTGCCAACAACGGGGCGACGCTCGACGCGCGCCCCGTTTTTTTGCGCGAGTGCCGATTGAACCACGACGCGGCAAGAAACAGGAGGGCGGGCACTCTTGCCCGCCTGGCCGCCGGCGAACCGCTTGGGGACAACCGGTTCCACCTCCGTCAGCCTGACGGGCGGGCAGGAATGCCCGCCCTCCTTTTTGTTTCAGGCCCCCAGCGTAGCCTGCAGGGCGGCCTTGAGGTCGTTCAACCGGAACGGTTTTTCCAAGCAATGGCGGGCGCCGAGCAGCTTGGCCATGTGCAGGTAGTCGTCGGGGCCGATCTGGCCGCCGCCCGACATGGCGACGATCTTCACGTCGGGGTTGAGCGCGCGCAGCAATTGAATGGTCTCCACGCCTTCCTTGCCGGGCATGAGGATGTCGGTGAACACGAGGTCGAAGGCCTGCTCGCGGTAAAGCGCGACGCCCTTTCCGCCATCAGAGGCCTCGGTCACGGTGTGACCAAGGTCGATGAGGGAGTCCTTCACCATTCGGCGGAAGGACTCGTCGTCGTCGATAACCAGGATGTGCGGCATGGGGGAAACGCGGTGTGCGACGATGGGGAACGGGGAACGGCGGGGCCGCAACGTCATTTATGCCCGGCGGCTTCGAGCGCCCGGCGGATGGCGCGGGCGAGGTCGCGCAGGGTGAAGGGCTTGAGCACGAGCGAGCTGATGCCGAGCTCGCGGATCTTTTCCTCGGTCAGGATGGCGTTGTAGCCGGTCGTGATGATGACGGGCAGGTCGGGCCGCAGGGCGAGGAGGCCGCGGGCGAAGTCGACGCCGGTCATGGCCGGCATGGTGAGGTCGGTGATGACCAACGCGAACTCGCCGGGGGCGGCGCGCACGCGCTCCAGCGCGGCCTCCACGTCGGTGCTGGCCTCGGCGTCGTAGCCGAGCTCGCGGAGCATGATCCGGCCGACGTGGACGATCGGCTCCTCGTCGTCGATGAGCAGGACGCGCTCGCCCGCGCCGCGCGGCGGAGCACCCGCGTCGTCGGCGACCGAGGCATCGTCGGCGACGTGGGCGCGCAGCGGGAAGTAGAGCCGGAAAACGGTCCCCTGCCCCGGCGTGCTGTCGACCTGAATGTCGCCCTCGTGGGCCTGCATGATGCCGTGCACGACGGACAGGCCGAGACCGGTGCCTTCGCCGGGGGCCTTGGTGGTGAAGAAGGGTTCGAAGATGCGCTTGAGCGTCTCGCGCGTCATGCCGCGGCCGGTGTCGCCGACGATGAGGAGCTGGTGGGGACCGGGGCGCAGCCGGGTGGAGGTGCGCGTTTGTTCGGCGGTGACCTCGACCAAGGACAGGCCGACGGTGAGCGTGCCGGGGGCGTCGCGCATGGCGTGCGCGGCGTTGGTGCCGAGGTTCATGATCACCTGGTGGATCTGCGTGGCGTCGGCCAGCACGGGGGGCAGGTCGGCGTCCAGCTTCACGTCGAAGGCGATGGTGGCGGGCGTGGTGGCGCGCAGCAGGGACAACGGTTCCTGGAGCACTTCCGCGAGGGAGACGGAGCGGCGCTCGTGTTCGCCGCGGCGGCTGAAGGCGAGGATCTGCCGCACGAGAGTCTTGGCGCGCAGGCCGGCCTGATTGAGGGCGGCGAGGAAGGTCTTGGTCTCGGGCTGGTCGCCGAGCTGCATCTGCAGCAGCTCGGTGTAGCCGAGGATGGCGGCGAGAATGTTGTTGAAATCGTGCGCGATGCCGCCGGCCAGGGTGCCGATGGCCTCCATCTTCTGGGCCTGGAGCAACTGGCCCTCGAGCTGACGTTGCTCGGTGATGTCCTCGGCGGTGCCGACAAGGCGGTAGACGAGGCCGTTGTCGTCACGGATGGGATAGGCGCGGTCGCGCACCCAGCGGATGGTGCCGTCGGGACGCACGACGCGGTAGATCTCGTTGTAGTCGCCGCGGGTCTGCCGGCCGGAGGCGGCGGCGACGCGGTCTCGGTCGTCGGGGTGCACGGCCTTCAACCAATCGGAGGGGCGCGCAAGGATGTCGGCGCAGCGGCGGCCCCAGACCTCCTCGTAGGCGGGGCTGATGTAGAGCATGGCGTGCTTGTCCGGGTCGGTCATCCAGAAGACCTCGTGGATGTTTTCCGCGATCTGCCGAAAACGTTCCTCGCTGGAGCGCAGGGCCTCCTCGGTGCGGCGGCGCTCGGTGACGTCCTGCTGCACGCCGATGATGTTGACGAGCCGGCCCGAGCCGTCGCGCACGGGGGTGAGCGTGAGCTGGTTCCAGAACGTGGTGCCGTCCTTGCGGTAGTTGAGCAGCTCGCCTTCGAAGGGCTCGCCGGCGTTGAGCGCGTTGCGCATGCGCTCGATGGTGGAGGGATCGGTGCCGGGGCCTTGCAGGAAGGAGCAGGTTTTGCCCGCGATCTCCTCGAGAGTGTAGCCGGTCACCCGCGTGAAGGCGGGGTTGGCGTGGAGGATGCGACGGCGTTCGTCGCAGAGGAGCACGCCTTGGGGCAGGGTCTCTAGGGCCTGCTCGCGGAGGCGGCCGATGGCCTCGCTTGCGCGCAGGGCGGCGCGCTCGCGGGCGAGCAGGGCGCGGCTGTGGGCGTTCTCGAGGGTGGCGGGCAGCTCGTGCAGGTAGCCGTTGCGCTTGACGAGGTAGTCGGACGCGCCGAGCCGGAGGGCCTCGACGGCCACGGCCTCGTCGCCCTGACCGGTGACGAGCACGACCGGGAGATCGACCGCGAGGCCGGCCCGCAGCTCGCGCAGGAGTTCGAGAGCGTTGACGCCGACGAGGCGGTAGTCGAGCAGGAGCACGTCATGCGCGCCGGGTTTTTCGGCGAGCACGCGCCGCGCGGCGTCGGCGTCGACCACGTGGTCGAGCATGATGTGGGCGGCGTGGCGCGCGAGGTGTCGGCGGGTGAGCTCGACGTCGAGGTCGTGGTGCTCCGCGTAGAGCACGCGCAGGGGCCGGTGACCGTGAGCGGAGTCGGGGCGCCGGGTGGTCACGACGGACTCGAGAACGCCGGGGAGTTGCCGCAGGTAGTCGCCGCGCTTGACGAGGTAGTCGTCGACGCCGGCCTTGAGCGCGGCCACCGCGCTGCGTTCGTCGCCGGAACCGGTGAGCATGACGACGGGCAGCGAGCAGCCCCGGCCGCGGATGCCGACGACGAAGTCGAGGCCGGAGCCGTCGGGCAGGTTGAGATCGCAGACGATGGCGACGAGGTCGGGCTCCGAGTCGAGCCGGCGCGCGGCCTCGGCGAGGTTGGGCGCGTGGACCATGTCCAACTCGGGGAGAATGCGGGCGAGCTCGATGCGCGCGAGGTCGGCGTCCTGACGGTTGTCTTCGACGTAGAGTATGCGCATGGCGACTGACGGGGGTTGCTGGCTGAAAGGAGGGGGGCGGGGCGGACTGGGCGCAGGGGAGACGACGGGGTTAGTCGGAGCGCTCGTTGATGACGGTCCAGTAGAGCTCGATTTGCGAGGCGACCTCCATGAACTTGTCGAAGTTGACGGGTTTTACGATGTAGGAATTCACCCCAAGTTCATAGGCGCGGGAGACGTCCTCGTTCTCGGCCGAGGTGGTCAGCACGACGACGGGGATGCGGCGGAATTTCGGGTGGGCCTTGAGCTGGCGCAGGACCTCGAGACCGTCGACGCGCGGGAGCTTGAGGTCGAGCAGGATGACGGTGGGCTGCGGCTCGCCGGCCTCCCAGCGGGCCATCCACGCGAGGGCCTCCTCGCCGTCGCGGGCGACCTCGATGGGATTGGTGAGGCGGCGCTTGCGGAATGCGCGCAGCGCGAGGTCGACGTCCATGGGGTTGTCCTCGACAAGGAGAATGGTGGGTTGCTGGGTCATGATTGCAGGGGGAGTTCGAGATAAAAAGTGGCGCCCTGGCCGGGCGTGCTCTCGGCCCAGACGCGGCCGCGCATGCGCTCCATGGCCTTGCGCACGATCGCGAGGCCGATGCCGGTGCCCGGGTAATCCTCGGCGCGGTGGAGCCGCTGGAAGATATCAAAAATACGGTCGATGAACTTCATGTCGAAGCCGATGCCGTTGTCCCGCACCCAGACCACGGCGTGACCGGCCTCGACGCGCGCGCCGACCGAGACGGAGGGCTTGGCGCTGGCGCGGGTGAACTTGAGGGCATTGTCGATGAGGTTG
>JAUWBF010000146.1 GCA_030601755.1 Verrucomicrobiota bacterium
GCAATAGACGACCGTCGGCTTCGCCGGATCGAGCGACGCCAACGCCACCTTGGCCGCGTCGCCCCCCAGCGTGCCCAGCGGCGCGTGGACCGACGGCTGGATCGCCCCCAGCGCACGTTCCCAGTCCTCGCGCACGTCGATTAATTGCACCGCGAGATTCGCCCGCAGCTCGTCGGCGCTGATCTCGTCGGGCGACGCCGACGCGGCGATGTCACAGGTCACACCATAGTCCGCGGGCGGCAGCTCGGTAATGTTGCGCGCCGCCGGATCGGCCGCGAAGCGGATCACCCGCGAAGTCATCGCCAGCGCGTCCCACAACCACAGGCGGCCGACCAGCGGCACGCCGAGGCCCGTCAGCACCTTGATCGCCTCGGTCGCCTGCACCGTGCCCACCAGACCCGGCAGCACGCCAATCACGCCGGCCTCGGCGCAGCTCGGCGCGGCGCCCGGCGGCGGTGGCTCGGGGAAGAGGCAGCGGTAGGTCGGTCCGCCGGCGAGGTTGAAGACCGACGCCTGCCCCTCGAAGCCCTGGATGGCGCCATAGACAAACGGACGCCCGCCGAGCACACACGCATCGTTGACCAGGTAGCGCGTCGAGAAATTGTCCGAGCCGTCGACCACGAGATCGTGCGCCGCGACCAGTTGGAGAGCGTTGTCGCGATTAAAGCGCCCAACGTGCGGCTCGATCACGATATGCGGATTGAGCGCGCGCAACCGCTCCGCCGCCACCTCGGCCTTGGGCCGCCCCACGTCGGCCGTGGTGAAGAGCACCTGTCGTTGCAGGTTGGACGCGTCGACCGTGTCGGCATCGAGGAGCGTGATGCGCCCCACGCCCGCCGCCGCCAGGTAGAGCAACACCGGACACCCCAGCCCGCCCGCGCCCACGACGAGCACCTTGGCGGCCTTGAGCTTCTCCTGCGCAGCTGGCCCAAACCCCTCGAGCGAGAGGTGGCGCTGATAGCGGGCGTTTTCGTCAGACGAGAGAGACATGAATCGCATGGCCGCAAAAAACCCCAAGATGCGCAAGAGCCCAGGCACCGCGCTGGATTCGGATTTTCACAAAAGATAACGAAGGCAATGAAGAGACCTTGCCAGCGAGGTAATACTACAACCCTGCAACGCCGTTTGATACTCCAAGGATGTGTTTGCTATAGTCATTCGAACTCATCCTTGAGCGCACCGGGCGAAACACCAAGATACATCTGGCCGTGGATGCGCATGGTATGCCGGTCCGAGTCATTATTGTAAGCGTCTTCCCTGATGCCCCCTTGACGGGGACCTGAGTGAAAGCGCGCAAAGGTGGAACCGGTTGTCCCCAACCGGTTCTGCAGTGGCACAGGGCATTTTAACGCCAAGGCGCGGAGAGGCAAAAGACGCAAGGTGGATGCGGACCTCCGGGCCGCGTCAGCGCGATGAGGAGCATCGCGCTCTACCCGCACAGGCAACATGCCTGTGCCACGCCCGACCCGTAGGAGCTGGGGTCGAGGTGGAACCGGTTGTCCCCAACCGGTTCGGCGGCGGCACCGCCGCCGCCCCGTCGCAGAGGCGCGGCGCAGCCGCGTCAGCGCGTAAGGGACTACGCGCTCCACCTTGCGAGCCCGGTGCGCACCGCGCCGCCCTCGGCTCACTCCTCGGGCCACACTCCGCCCTTTTCACTTTCACTCGGCGGCCACGCCGCCGCCCATCCCCAGGCTCACGCCCGGGGCTACAGCTCAACCCACGCGATGTTTCCAATAATCAGGCGCGCGACGCAACGGCATGACCGCGACGATCCAGATGTGGTCCGCACGCTCAAGATAAACGACCGCAAAAGGGAAGTCCCGCCCAAGGTGGCGGCGCGCGGGTGGATCGTATTGCCGGAACCGACGCGGGGCCGCGCAAACCTCCCGAATCAGCCGCTCAATCTCCTCGTAAAACGTTCGCCCAGATCCGGGCTGATCGTCGCGTAATACTCCAAGGCGTCCAAAAACTCGGCCTGCGCCTCCTCGTGGATTTCACGGTTCACCGGCGGAGGCGCTGACGGGCTTGCGCAAGGGCTTCATCCAACGGGATCAGTCGGGCGCTGCCTTGCTCGATTTCCGCTATGCGCCGATGCACCGTTTCCGACCACGCCTGCGCATGCTCGGGAGCCTGGCCTCCATGGTCATCCATCAAAACCCGATCCAACAACTCCGCTTTCACGTCGTGGGGAAGAGCGCGGATTTCCTCGACCATCTGCTCCATGGTAATGCTCATGCCTCCCATGTTGCTGGTTTCGTGCCCAACGACAAGTCCGCTGTCGCCTTCGTATGCCCGCAGGCAGGAACGAAAGGCAGGGCGGCCAGTCCCTTGGCCGCTGGTTTGATCCGTAGCGGAACGGCGGAGCCGTTTCGATCCCGGCGCGGACCAAGGTCCGGCCCCACGCGATCTGCCGACTACTGCGCCCCAGGTGGAACCGGTTGTCCCCAACTGGTTTTGCAGTGACGAAGGCTTTTAACGCAAAGGCGCGGAGAGGCAAAGGAACGCAGGGGAGGGAAAAGTGAAAGGGAGTGAGTGACGAAGGGGGCCAGGCTGCATCCGAGTTCGAC
>JAUWBF010000104.1 GCA_030601755.1 Verrucomicrobiota bacterium
GCTTGGCGCGCGTCGCCCAAGCGGCGAAATTTATACCGCATCGTTCCGTCCTCTTCGCAGGCATTGGTCTTCATCACCCAACATCCTGACGAATCCTCACCTCGGACGGAACGATGCTCCTTCAATCGCGGAATCCGGGATTTATTTTTGCCTAGGCGTGATTCGGGCATGAAAAAGGCCGCCCGGGTGGGGGCGGCCTTGGGGGAGTTGACTGGTGCCGGAGGCGGCGCGGTGGCTGGTCGGTTTGGGCCGGACGAGGACTCCGGAGGGAGCCGGTCGTCGGGAGGGCTTACTTGCCGGACTTCTTGGCCTTCTGGCGCTCGCCGCTGTTGAGGATGCGCTTGCGGAGGCGCAGCGAGGTCGGTGTGACCTCGAGGAGCTCGTCGGCGGCGATGTATTCGATGGAGCGCTCGAGCGACATCTTGGTCGCGGGAGTGAGGCCGGCGGCGACGCCTTCGCCCTGGGAACGGAAGTTGGTGAGCTTCTTTTCGCGGACGGCGTTGATGACGATGTCCTCGTTGCGGGGGTTCTCGCCGACGATCATGCCTTCGTAGACCTTCTCGCCGGGGCCGACGAAGAGCTTGCCGCGCTCCTGGCACATGACGAGGGCGTAGGTGGTGGTCTCGCCGGCCTCGGTGGCGATGAGGGTGCCGGTGGTGCGGGTGAGGACCTCGCCGGCGTAGGGGCCGTATTCCTTAAACAAGTGGGAGGTGATGCCGCGGCCGGAGGTGGCGTTGATGACGTCGATTTCCAGACCGATGAGGCCGCGGGTGGTGATGGTGGCCTCGATCATGGTGGTGGTGGCCTGCTTCTCCATGTTGGTGAGCTGGCCCTTGCGGTTGGCCAGGTTCTGCATGATGGAGCCGACGCACTCGTCGGGGACCTCGATCCAGACGGTCTCGTAGGGCTCCATGCGGACGCCGTCGACGACCTTCTCGATCACGGTGGGACGGGAAACAAGCAGCTCGAAGCCCTCGCGGCGCATGGTCTCGACGAGCACGGCGACCTGCATGGCGCCGCGGGCCTTGACGTTGAAGGTGCCGGCCTTCTCGGCGTTGTCCTCGATGAAGATGGAGACGTTGGTCTTGAGCTCGCGCATGAGGCGGTCGCGGAGCTGGCGGGAGGTGACGAACTTGCCCTCGGTGCCGACGAGCGGGCCGTCGTTGACGGAGAACTGCATCTCGAGCGTCGGCGGGTCGATCTGGGTAAAGGGCAGGGGATGGGCGTCGTCGCGCACGTCGAGGGTGTCGCCGATGTCGACGTCCTCGAAGCCGGAGAGGCCGACGATGTTGCCGGCGTGGGCTTCCTCGACCTCGCGCTGGCCGAGGCCGGTAAACTCGAAGATCTTGGTGATCTTGGCGCGGACCTTCTTGCCGCCCTCGGCGTGACGGTAGACGAAGAGCGGGTCGCCGACCTTGATACTGCCGCCGAGGATCTTGCCGACGGCGATACGGCCGACGTAGTCGCTCCAGTCGATGTTCGACACGAGCATGTGGAAGGGGTCCTGGGGCTTGGCGAAGGGGGCGGGGATGTGCTCGATGATGGTCTCGAAGAGCGGGGTCATGTCCTTCTTCTCGTCGCCGAGCTTGTAGACCATGTAGCCGTCGCGGCCGGAACCGTAGACGACGGGGGCGTCGAACTGCTCCTCGGTGGCGTTGAGCTCCATGAGGAGCTCGAGGACCTTGTCATACATCTTCACCGGGTCGGCGTTTTCGCGGTCGATCTTGTTGATGACGATGATGACCTTGAGGCCGATCGCGAGGGCCTTGCGGAGCACGAAGCGGGTCTGGGCCTGGGGGCCGTCGTAGGCGTCGACCAGCAGGAGCACGCCGTCGACCATGCGCATGGCGCGCTCGACCTCGCCGCCAAAGTCGGCGTGGCCGGGGGTGTCGAGAATGTTGATGATCTTGTCGTTCCAGTGGACCGAGGTGTTCTTGGCCTTGATGGTGATGCCCTTTTCCTTTTCCAGGTCCATGGAGTCCATGGCGCGTTCCTGGACGGCCTGGTTGGCGCGGTAGGCGCCGCCATCCTTGAGGAGCTGGTCCACGAGGGTGGTCTTGCCGTGGTCAACGTGGGCGATGATGGCGATGTTGCGGATGTTCTGGTTCATAGGCGCTGGCGTCGTTTGCTTGACGTAAAAGGGCCGACGGTGCGCCCCGCCCGGGCCGTTGGCAAGGCCTAAGGGGAAGCTTCGCGGGATCGTTGCGCAACGAGCGGCGCGAATCGGGCTTGCGTGGCGGCGGCGTTGCCAAAGCGTGTCGCGATGACCGACACCCCCCTTTCCTCCGGCGCCTGGGCCACCGCGGCGCGCATGCTGACCTGCTGGCTCGAAGCGAACGAGCGCGCCGACGCGTTGCTGGAAAACTTCCCGCCCGCGCTGGGCCGCGCCGAGCGTGCGCGGTGCCAGCATCTGCTCTACGGCGCGGTGCGACATCTGGGGCGCATCGAGGCGCTGTTCACGCCGCTGATGCACAAGGCTCCGCGGCAACGCGTGAAGGCGGTGCTGTTGCTAGCGGGCTTCGAGCTGATCGAGGGCGGCGAGGACGGTCACGTGGCGCGCGTCGTGCACCACGCGGTCGAGCAGACCAAGGATCTCGCGAGTCCCGCCGAGGCCAAGATGGTCAACGCCGTCGTGCGCAAACTCGCCGCGGCCATCGAGGCAGACCCGTTGCCGGGCAAGCTCGCGCCGGCCAAGCGGCTGGGCGACTACTACTCGCATCCGGCGTGGCTGGTGGAGCGTTGGCTGACGCAGTTCGGCGCGGCCGACACGCGGGCCCTGCTCGAGTGGAACCTCGCGCCGGCGCCGATGTATGCGCGTTGGCGTCCGACCGACCGCGCGCCTGACGCCGATGAATCGCAGGCGCTTGCGCCGTCGCCGTGGGAAGGATTTTACGAGGTCAAGCCGGGCAACTGGCCGCAGGTCGAGGCGATGCTGGCCGACGGTCGCGTCTTCGTGCAGGACCCGGCGACGCGCCACGCGGTGGCGTTGCTCGATCCGCGTCCGGGCGAGTCGGTCCTGGATTTGTGCGCCGCGCCGGGCGGCAAATCCCTCGCGATCGCCGATCGCATGGGCGAGGGCTCGTTGCTGGCGGTGGATCTGCCGGGTCCGCGCCAGCGTCGCCTCGAGGAAAACCTGCTCAAGGCGCCCAAGGGCGTGCGCACCGCGCGCGTCGGCGCCGATCTGCGCACCGCGTGGCGCGAGTTGGCGAACCGCTCGCCGGAGGGTTTCGCGGCGGTGTTGCTCGACGTGCCGTGCTCAAACACCGGCGTGATGCGCCACCGCGTCGACGTGAAGTGGCGGCTGGAGCCGTTCGACTTCGGCAAGCACGGTCGCCAGCAGCTCGCGTTGCTCGAGGCCGCGGCCAAGCTCGTCGCGCAGGGCGGCAGGCTCGTCTACAGCACGTGCAGTCTTGACGTGGAGGAAAACGAAAACGTCGTGAACGCCTTCCTGCGCGGGCACGCGGGCAAGTTCGAGCTCGCCGGCAGCCGCCTCTCGCGCCCGTGGAGCGACGGCCATGACGGCGCGGCGGCGTTTTTGCTGAAGCGTATCGGTTGACTGTCGCTGGGCGCGGGGGGGCGCAGCGGCGGCGGCGCGTGCCCCGGCTCAGCGCCCGGGCTGCGGCAGGCGTCGCGTGCCGAACCACGCGGCGACGACCAGCGCGGCGGCGATCACGTAGAGCGTCTGCGAGCCGACGGTCCAAAAGATGATGCCGGCGGTGATCGGCGTGATGGCGCGCGCCAGCGAGCCGAGCGAGCGGAAGATGCCGAGCACGCGTCCCTGTTCCTCCTCGTTGGCGTAGAGCGAGATCAGGCCGCTGCTGGCGGGGCTCACGAAACCACCGCCGATCGCCAGCAGGCCGACGCCGGCGTAGAGCATCCACGGCGCGGCCGCGAAGCCCACGACGAGAAATCCCGCCGTCGAGATCGTCAGCCCCATGCGCAGCACCGTCGTCACGGGCAGGCCGCGGCCGAGCAGGCGGCGCACCAGCCAGCCCTGCGTGAAGATGGAGCACACCCCGAGGAAACCCATCAGCAGGCCGTTGTCGCGCGCGCTGTAGTCGAAGCGCTGGGCGCTCAGAAACACCAGCGACGCCTCCATCGCCACGAAGGCGAGCTGGTAGGTGAAGTTGACCAGATTGACCGCGCGCACCGAACGGTTGCCGAGATCGAGAATGGCGCGGATCGGGTTGCGCAGACGCGGCTCGCGCGAGCGTCCGCGGGCCTCGTCGGAGAGCGTCTCGTTGAAGCGGCGCTTGATCCACACGAGGTTGACCACGCTCAACGCCAACGCGATCAACGCCGGCACGGTGAACGGATTCACGCCCCACGCGGCGAGGCCCGGGTGGTGATCGAGCAAATTGACGTGCGACGCGAACGCGCCGATCAGCGGACCGGTGACGAGGCCGAGGCCGAACGCCGCGCCGACCAGACCCATGGCCTTGGCGCGTTCGTCGCGACTGGTGACATCGGCCACCGCCGCGGTCGCGACGGAGAGATTGCCGCCGAACGCTCCGCCCAGCAGGCGCGCCAACAGGAAAACCCAGAACGAGCCGCTGACCGCCCACAGCGCGTAGCTAAGGGCGGTGCCGGCCACGGTGAACATCAGCACGCCGCGCCGCCCGCGACGATCCGACAAGCCGCCCCAGAACGGCGCGAACACGAATTGCAGCACCGAGAACAGCGAGCTGATGACGCCGCCGAAAAGCACCTCGTTGAACGTGTCCGGCGTGCCCAGCCACGCGCCGATGCGGTCGAGCTGCGCGAGCAACGCGCCCAGCAGGCCGCCGTCGCCGTCGATCTCCAGGTAGTGCCGCAGCAGGTCGGGCCCGAGCGGGAAGATGATCGAGAACCCGATGAGGTCGATGTAGAGCGTGAGGAAAATGACCCCGAGCGAAAGCGGGCGGGCAGGCGGGCTGGACTGAGGTGCGGCTTGGGACACGTGACGGAGAGAAAACGGCAAGCAGACCACATCTGGCCGCCGCGCCAAGCCGCAAACGCCGCGCACGGCTTCCCGTTGTTCAACACCTTCGTCGGTCCGCTCAGCGACCGAGCGCCTTCAGCATCTTTTCGATGCGTTCGCGCAGGACCTGCATCGTGAAGGGTTTTTGCAGGAAACTGACGCACGGGTTGGCGGAAAAACTGCCGGCCGCGTCCTGTTCGCTGTAGCCGCTCATGAGCAGCACCGGCAACTCCGGCGTGATCGCGTGCAGGCGGCGCAGCACCTCGGCGCCGTCCATGCCGGGCATCGTGAGGTCGAGCAACACGAGGTCGTAGTCGCCCGGCGCGTTTTTGTAGCGGCGCAGCGCGGTCTCACCATCGGCCGCGAGGGTGGGCTGGTGGCCGAGCGAACGCAGGATTTGTTCGCCGACGATGCGCACCTGCTCGTCGTCGTCGACCAGCAGGATGCGCGCTTGGGCGGGGCCGGAGGCGGCGGCGGGTTTGGCGGGTTGCGCAAAGGGCGCGTTGCTCTGCATGCCCTCGAGCGGCAGGCCGGCGCAGGGCAGCAGCAGGCGGAAGGTCGAGCCAAAGCCCGGCCGGCTGGACACGTGCAGCGCCCCTTGGTGGCCGCGGATGATGCCGAGCACGGCGGCCAGGCCGAGGCCGCGTCCGGTGAACTTGGTCGTGAAGAACGGATCGAATATCTTGGCGAGCGTCTCGGCGTCCATGCCGCATCCCGTGTCGCTGACCTCGAGGAACGCGTAGTCGCCGCCCGGCAGGTCGGGCGAAAGCACGCAGCCTTGGAGGTAGCGGCGGTCGACGGTCTGGCGGCCGGTTTTGATCAGGATGTCGCCCGTGGTCTTACCGATGGCGTCGGAGGCGTTGATGACCAGATTCATGATGATCTGGCGGATCTGGGTCGGGTCGACGCAGACGGACACCGAGGGTTTGGCAAAGTCGAGGTTGAGGCGCACCTGCTTGCTGATCGAGGCCTCGATCAGCGGCAGCAGGTCGCCGGTGAGTTGGTCGAGGCAAAGGGTCTGCACGGAGAAACGTCCGCGGCCGGAGTAGGCGAGCATCTGCTGGCAAAGCTCGGCGGCGCGCAGCGCGGAGCGTTCGATGCGGTCGATGAGCGAGACCGCGCCGGGGTCCGGCACGTCCTGCCGGAGCAGGTTGGCGTGTCCGAGGATGCCGGTGAGCAGATTGTTGAAGTCGTGCGCGATGCCGCCGGCCAGCACGCCGAGGCTTTCCAGCTTCTGGCCCTCGAGCAGCTTGCGTTCGAGCAGGAGTTTCTCGGCCTCGGCCTCGCGGCGGTCGTTGATGTTGATCGCGAGGCCCTCGATGAAGAGCAGCTTGTCGTCGGGAGCGAACACGCCGGCGCCGCGGTCGAGCACCCACTTGATTTCGCCATGGCGGTCGTGCAGTCGGTATTCGACCTCGTAAAACCTGCGGGCCTTCAGGGCTTGCTCGACGGTGGACAACAAACGATCGCGGTCTTCGGCATGGACGAGATCCATCAGCTTGATGCCGCCGTTCAGAATTTCCTCGGGCTTGTAGCCGGTGAGATCCTGACAGCCGGTGCTGACAAAGAGATGACGTGGTTCGTCGCCCCACTCGACGCGATAGACCATGCCGGGGATTTGACCGAGGATGTTTTTCAACTGGCGGGAGGTTTCCTGCAGCTCGGTCTCGGCGTGTTGGCGTCGGGCGATGTCTTCCTCAAGCAGGGTCTGCGTCTGCCGGAGTTGCGCGGTGCGCAGGCGCACTTCGGTGGCGATGTGCCGGTTGCGCCGGGCGAGGGTGCGCACGTAGGCGGTGCCGAGCGCGGTGAGCACCAGTCCCCCCAACAGCGAGAACAGCGGCAGGCCGCTCCTCTGCTGGTTCAGCCATTCCCGGGAGGGGCGGTAGTAGGCGGTCCAGGTGCGCCCTCCGATGGTGATGACCTGGGTGGCGGTGAGGGCGTTGGTGAAGTCGGCGGGCGCGTCGGTCCGGGCGGCCTCGCCGGAGGCAAAGCGACTGAAGAGATACACGGGCGGCGACGCGTGGTCGGTGCTGTCGACGAGCAGGAAGTCCAGCATCGATGCGGGGGCCGAGTTCCAGAGCTGGTCCAGCATGTTGTGCAGACGGAAGACGATCTGGGTAAAGCCCCGGACGCCGTCGCCGCGCGGCGCGGGTTCTCCACGGACGGGGGCGACCATGACCACGCCGGCCTGCAACTGGATGAGGTCGAACTTGGGACTGAGCGCCAGCGTGCCGCTCCGGGCGGCGCGCGCCAGCGTCGACGCCGTGGGGGCGGTTTGCAGGTCGTAGCCCGAAGCGGCGCGATTGGGCTCTATCGGGTAGTTGTAGAGAATCGGCAGGTAGAAGGGGCGTTCGCCCGCGGGCATGAGCGCGGAATGGCCGGGACGACGCTCCCGGACGCCGAACTCGGGATCGATGTCCCGGCGGGCCTGCTCCTCGAACTTGTCGCGGGCATCGGCGGGAATCACGGGCGTCCATTGGATGGCCTGAATGCTCTCGTAGCGCCCCATGATATCCACGGCCGCGCGCTGAAACTCGCTCCAGGAGATGTCCTCGGAGTTCTCGAATAGCAGCCGGAGGCTGTGCAGCGCATCCTGATAACTTTGCAGGTTGCCGCGCAACAAGGCGTGGCGCACGTCGGTCTGCCTACCCAAGTCGCGCCGGATGCGCTCGTCCTCGTAGTGTTTGACGATGACGGCGAAGGTCACCGACAGGGTCAGCCCGACCACCAGCACAATCCATGTTCCAGTGGAGATGGCGCGCAGGGCGCCGCGCGGATCGGGTGATGGGGCGGACGGTTTCACGGCAGGGGAAATCGCTGACGCATGGTTGTCTACATGCGGAAATCATACCGGACGAGGTATTTTGTAAAATTTTAGCAAACGAAAAAGCCTGCCCGATGAACGGGCAGGCTTTGGTGAAACACGACTTGGAATCGAAACGGTGACGATCAGACGGCCGCGTAGGGCAGCGGATACTTGGAGGTGAGACCGGCGATGGCGGTCTTGGCGGTCTCCAGCGCGGCGGCTTCGCCGTCGGTGCCGATGGCCTTGAGCACGGTGTCGATGGCGCCGGCGATGACGTCCATGTCGGCCTCGACGAGGCCGCGGGAGGTCACCGCGGGGGTGCCGAGGCGGATGCCGGACGCCTGGAAGGGCGAGCGGGTCTCGAAGGGCACGGTGTTCTTGTTGCAGGTGATGTGGGCCAGATCGAGGGTCTCCTGGGCCTTCTTGGCGGTGAGCTCGGGGAGGTTGGCGCGCAGGTCGACGAGGAAGAGGTGGTTGTCGGTGCCGCCGGAGACGAGCTTGTAGCCGCGGCTCTGCATGGCGGCGGCGAGGGCGCGGGAGTTTTTTACGATCTGCTGGGCGTAGGCCTTGAACTCGGGGGTGGCGCACTGCGCGAAGCAGACGGCCTTGGCCGCGATGACGTGCATGAGCGGGCCGCCCTGGCCGCCGGGGAACATGGCGGAGTCGATGGCCTTGGCGTGCTGGGCCTTGCAGAGGATGAGGCCGCCGCGGGGACCGCGCAGGGTCTTGTGCGTGGTGGTGGTCACGAAGTCGGCGTGCGGCACGGGCGACGGGTGCACCCCGGCGGCGACGAGGCCGGCGATGTGGGCGATGTCGGCGAAGAGAAACGCGCCGACCGAGCGGGCGATCTGGCCCATGCGCTCGAAGTCGATGACGCGCGAGTAGGCGGAGGCGCCGACGGTGATCATCTGGGGCTTCTCGCGCTCGGCGATCGCGGCGAGCTCGTCGTAGTCGATCATGCCGGTGTCCTCGCGCACGCCGTATTGGACAAACGAATACTGCTTGCCGGAGAAGTTGGCGGGGTTGCCGTGGGTGAGGTGGCCGCCGTGGCTGAGGTTCATGCCGAGGATCTTCGCGCCGAGGGGCAGCACGGAGGTGTAGACGGCGAAGTTGGCCTGCGAGCCGGAGTGCGGCTGGACGTTGGCGTGCTCGGCTCCGAAGAGGGCCTTGGCGCGCTCGATGGCGAGGGTCTCGACCTTGTCGACGTGCTCGCAGCCGCCATACCAGCGCTTGGCGGGGTAGCCCTCGGCGTATTTGTTGGTCAGCACGCTGCCCTGGGCCTCCATGACGGCCGGGTAGGTGAAGTTTTCCGAGGCGATCAGCTCGATGTGGCTCTCCTGGCGGGAGCGTTCGGCGGAGATGGCGGCGAAGATCTCGGGATCGAGGGTTTTGAGCGGCGAGGCGTTGAGCATGGTGTGGGAGCGGTGACGAGGGAAGCGATGAAAGGACCAAACGCTCACCCAAAGGCGGCGGGAGGCAACGGATTTTTTTGCACGCGGGGGAGGAGGCGCGGGCGAGGGGGAGCTTGTTTTTGCGGTGGAGCGGGTTTTGGGTGGTGCGTCATGACCATCGGCGTAATCGGACTGGGCATCATCGGGGGAATCTGGGCGCGTCACTACGGCGCGGCCGGCGTGCTGGCGGGGGCGTGGAACCGCACGCCGCAGTCGGATTTTCCGAAGTGGACGCCGTCCGCCCGTGCGGTCGCCGAGGCCGCCGACGTGGTTCAGATCGTCGTGGCCGACCCGGCCGCGGTGCGCG
>JAUWBF010000136.1 GCA_030601755.1 Verrucomicrobiota bacterium
GGAGGCGATAGAATCCAAGCGACCATGGTTTTTGAGAAGATCTAAACATAGACTCATTCAAACCCACCCGCGCTTCCCAGATAAGCCATAGGGCAAAATCCACCAAACTAACAAATTACGGCCTGACCCCTTCTGCATAACGCTTCTGCATAACGACGGCCTGACCCCTTCTGCATAACGCCTGGCGGACTTGGTGCTACGGCGGGAGCAGTTGGTCACGTTGCTCTCGACCGAGGAGCAGCGGCTGACGCAGAGCCGGGACAAAACTGTGCGCAAGCTCAGCCAGAAACTGATCCGGGAACTGGAGAAGCAGATCGTGACCTTGGAGAAAGCCATCGCCGAGGTGATCGATGATGACGACACCCTGCGGCAGCAGTGCGAACGGCTGCAGGAGGTCAAAGGCATCGGGCAGGTGACGGCATCAACGCTGTTGGCGACGCTGCCGGAGCTCGGACAGCTCAACCGCAAGCAGATCGGGGCGCTGGCCGGAGTGGTGCCCTACAACCAGGACAGCGGGCGACATCGGGGTCGACGCACGATCCGTGGAGGCCGCCTTGCCGTGCGCCGTGTGCTCTACATGGCCGCGACTGTGGCCGCGCGCTTCAACCCGATCCTGCGGGAGTTTTATCAACGCTTGGTCACCGCCGGTAAGCCCAAGAAACTGGCGCTCACCGCAGTGATGCGAAAGCTGGTCACACTGCTAAACCACCTGCTCAAAAACCCTCAATTTAAGCTGGCATGAAAGACCGTTGCTGACCCCTTCTGCATAACCCACCCCTTCTGCATAACCGCCCCTCGCGCGTCGAACGCCGCGACGACTCCGCCGCCTCGGCAATCAGCGGGGAGGATTTTCCGCAAAAGTTCTTCGGCCACTTCCCCTCGCCCGCGGAATTTGCGTCGGCCAGCCCCTCCGTGCTCGTCACGTCGGACGCGCCGCCGTTGGTCTGCATCCACAGTCGCAACGACCGCCTGGTGCCGCCCACGCATTCCGAGGAAGCCGTCGCCGCCTGGCGAGCGGCCGGCGTGGATGCGCAACTCGACTACTTCGACGGCCCCGGCGACCTGCACGGCTTCTGGACCCCCGGCGATCTGGCGACACGCAACCTCATCCCGCCCGTCGCCGAGCTGCTGCGACGGACGGCATGCTGATCGGAAGCCGCCCGGAGGGTTGCCCTGCGGTCCGGCGCGGGTTTATCTCGGTGCCTGCCTCAAGGCCCTACTCCCATGTCCACCCAATACCACTACTCCACCTCGCTTCGTCTCGCGCGCGGACTTTTTGCCGCCGCCCTCCTTTTCGCCGGCGGCGCGTTGTTCGCGCAGGCGACCGACCGCTACGCCGAGACCATCGACAAATTCGTCGCCGCCGACCGCGCGCACCCGACCGAGCCCGGCGGCGTCGTCTTCACCGGCAGCTCCACCATCACCATCTGGAACTCCAAACTCGCCCGCGACTTCCCCGGCGTGAACGTGATCGGACGCGGCTTCGGCGGCTCCACCATCCCCAACCATCTCAACCACGCCGCCCGCACCATCCTCCCGCACAAGCCCTCGCTCATCGTCTTCTACTGCGGCGAAAACGACATCGCCGGCGGCCGGTCCCCGCGACAAATGGCCGCCGACTTCGCCAGCCTCTGCGACCTGATCTTCACCGAGCTCCCCGACACCCGCATCCTCTACATGGGCATGAAACCCAGCCCCAAACGCTGGAACCTCCAGGCCAAGTTCGACGAGGGCAACGCGCTCGTCGCCGACTACGCCGCCCGCGCGTTCCGCGTCGCCTACCTCGACATCAAAGCCCCCTTCCTCGGCACCGACGGCCGCCCCCGCCCCGAGCTCTACGCCGAGGACAAACTCCACCTCAGCCCCGAGGGCTACAAGATCCTCAAGGCCTTGGTCGAACCGCTGCTCGATCCCGCCACCCAAGTCGTGCCCGCCACCACCACGACGCCCGCCACCACCGCGTCACCCGCATCCTCCCCCGCGCCCGCCGTCGCCGCGAACACCGCGCCCGTCGCGCTCACCGAGGGCATTCTCATCGACTTCGGCGCCGACGCCCACCCCACCGACTCCGGCGACACCACCTGGAACAACCTCGGCAACCGCTACCAAAACAGCACCGGCGTGGTCGATCTTGTGGACGTGAAAAACCGCCCCGTCGGCATTCGCCTCGAAGTCGTCAGTCCCTTCAGCGGAGCCAACGCCTCCGGCGTGCAAACCCACACCCGCTACGCCGGCTCCGCCACCCGCGACAGCCTGTTCGGCAATGTCGAGCGCTTCGGCGGCAAGGAGAACATCACCCCCGTTTTCCGCCTCGCCGGACTCGACCCGCAAAAACACTACACGCTGACCTTCTTCGCCTCGCGCATGGGCTCCAACGACAACCGCACCACCCGCTACACCATCGCCGGCGCCACGACCTCCGCGGTCGAACTCGACGCCGCCAACAACACCGAACGCACCGCCGTCACCCAGCCGCTGGCCCCCGCCGCCGACGGCACGCTCACCGTCACCATCACGCCGGCCGAGTCCAACAACAACGCCAACCACTTCACCTACCTCGGCGTGCTTGAGATTCACATCGCGCCCTGAGCAAACCCGCGCCGCACGGCCCGGCGCACCGGGCTCGCGTTCACATCAAAGCCGTTCGCCTCTCCGGGGCGGACGGCTTTTTGCGTTATCGTATCCTCTTGGTAAATACACCCCCGCCGCGAACGATTTTGGGCACACAAATACCGCTGCCCGCATTTTGAGACTTCCACTCTGTGCCATATTTGAATGGCATCCGACCAGCATATGGTGACTTCCTCACAACATCGGGACTCGGGCGGCCGCAGCCGGACCGTCGCCGTCAGGCCAAAGAGGTCAGGCCGTTACTTGCTACATTTCAGGCCAAATTAGTCTCGTGCCGAATTAGTAATAAATAACGGCCAGACCCCAGTCTGGATAACGCCGGAGCCGTCGTAGACGAGCAGGTGCACTACTACAACGAGCCAAGGATCGCCTCGCGGCTGGCCTGCTTCGCCGCCGCCACCTCACGCAGGATCGCGTTGAGCGTGCCAAGGCGCAGGGGCTTGTGATCGGGGATGGACACGCGGTGATGACCGGGCGTTTCCGTCTGCAGGATGATATGACTGCCGACTTGGTTCACCTTCACGTAACCCCAGTCGCGGCACAGCGCCACCGCCAAGTCGCGGCCGTAAAGATCACGTGGAATCTTCACACGAGCACTTCGTCACGCACCAAGTGCAGGCGCACGCGCGAGGGGGCAACCTGATCAAAATAAAAAGCCGCCACCGCCTCTTTCACATTGGTCCGCAGTTCGTCCCAACTGTCGGCCTGCGTGATGATGCTTTCACCAAGCGCCTCGGCCACAAAACCGCCGTCCGCCTCCTGCGTGACTTCAAAAACAAGTTCGTTCATGGCGTTCACTGTGCTGGTTCCGTGCCGTTTGGCAACTGCACCGACGAGGACAGCGGGCGTGCATCTCCAGCAGCGGACGGAGGCCAA
>JAUWBF010000039.1 GCA_030601755.1 Verrucomicrobiota bacterium
CGGCGCGATCGCCGGCACCGACGGCCGCACTCCCGTGATCAAACTCAGCCGCGCCTGGGGCGGTCTGGAACAACGCATCCCCCTCATCCAAAACGCCTCCCGCTTCTGCCGCGCAATCCCGCCGCGATTGCATCCGCGACCGAATCACTCGCCGGCAAAAACCTCATCATCTCCCTACGGTAACCTCACCGTTTGAGGTCCAATCGCGGAATCCGGGTAAATACTAACCAGCTACGTTAGTATTTATTCCGGACCGACACCGAGCCGGCCGCCTCCGGACGTGGCCCGAGGCGTGAGCCGAGGGATGGCGGGATTACGACATGGGACGACGACGACTGGCTCCCACCGTGATCACCGCGAACGAGCAGAGCGAACGACCACCGCAAGCGGGCGCAAAAAAACCGACGCCATTCACGACACCGGTTTTTTGCGGGATAAGATTATCCCGAAGCGAAGGGAGCAGACTGCGCTCAGCCGAGGATTTCCTCGGGCTTGAAGAAGCGGGCGAGCTCGATGGCAGCGTTCTCGTCGCTGTCGGAGGCGTGCACGACGTTCTTCATCATCTCGGTGCCGAAGTCGCCGCGGATGGTGCCCTTGGCGGCCTTGCGGGAGTCGGTCGGGCCGAGGAGCTCGCGGACCTTGGCGACGATGCCCTCGCCCTTGAGCGCGAGCATGAGCACCGGACGGGAGCTCATGAAGGCCTCGATCTCGGGATAGAAGGGCTTGTCGGCGACGTGGGCGTAGTGCTCGCGGAGCTTGGCGGGATCGAGGCGGGCCAGCTTGGCGCCGATGATCTCGAAGCCAGCGGCCTCGAAGCGTCCGATGACGTTGCCGACGTGCTTCTGCTCCATGCAGTCGGGCTTACAAATGATGAACGTTTTCTGCATAAACGGTCACGGAAACCGTTCGGCGCGCCGATGGGAAGCCTGATTTTCGGCCAAGTTGCGACCCGTGTTCCCCTCGCGGTTCGCTCAAGCCTGTCCCTGAATCAACCAGATCGTGTAACCGATGTAGGTCGCGAGCAACGCCGCGCCCTCCCAGCGGTTCACCCGGCCGCCGCTGCGGGCCAGGGGCAACAAGGCCGCCGCGATCACCAGCATCAGCCCGAGGTCGACCCAGCTGATGTCGGGCGCGTCGATCGGCATGACCAACGCGGCCACGCCGAGAATGCCGATCACATTAAAAATGTTCGATCCGACGACATTGCCGATGGCCACGTCGCTCTCGCCCTTGATCGCCGCGACCAGCGATGTCGCCAGCTCGGGCATGCTGGTGCCCACCGCCACGACCGTCAGCCCGATCACGGTCTGGCTGATGCCCCAGCCTGCGGCCAGCGTCACGGCTCCGCGCACGAAGGCCTCGCTGCCGCCAATCAACAGCGCAAGCCCCAGCGCGGTGAGACCGACCGAGGCCCACAGGCCGCGATGGTTTGTCGGCGGCAACGCGTCGGCAAAGTCGGCGTCCGGTCCCGGTTCGGCGCGCGCGGAACGCACGGTGGTCACGGTGTAGAGAATCGCGCCGGCCAGGAGCAGCGCGCCTTCCCAGCGGGCCAGCCGGCCGTCGATCAAAAAAACCAGCGCGACGACGGACACGCCGATCATGATCGGGATTTCCCGGCGGATCACCTGACGCGAGGCCGAGACCGGCCGCACCAACGCGCACAGCCCGAGGATCAGCGCGATGTTGCAGATGTTGGAACCGACGATGTTGCCGATCGAGATCGCGCCGTTGCCCGAGAGCGAGGCCCGCAGGCTCACCACCAGCTCGGGGCTGCTCGTGCCGTAGGCGATCACAGTGAGGCCGATGATCAAGGGCGTGAGGCCCAATCGCAGCGCCAGGCCGACGCCGCCGGCGATCAACGCCTGGGCGCCGAAATACAACACCACCAAACCACCGACCAAGAGGAGCCAGGAGATCATGGAGAAAAGGTCGTCAGGCTGAACCTGCGCGCGCCGCGATGGCGAGTCGACTTGGTCGACGACCGGCTAACCGTGGGTTGGGGCAATTTGTTGCGCACGGATTTCCCCGCGAAACGACCTGCGATCAAATCGCCACTTCCTGCCGCGCGCGCTCGGCCAGGATCGTCGACACGTAACGTTCGCCCGAGCTGCAGCCGACGGTGACGATGGTCTTGCCGGCGAACTCGGGGCGCAGGCCGACCTGCATGGCGGCCCAGACGTTGGCGCCGGTGGAGATGCCGGCGAGCAGGCCTTCCTGAGTGGCGAGGGCGCGGGCGGTGTCGAGCGCCTGCTGGTCGGTGACGGGCAATATCTCGTCGATGACGTCGCGGTTGCAGTTTTTCGGCACGAAGCCCGCGCCGATACCCTGGATGACGTGACGGCCGGGTTTGCCGCCGGAAAGCACGGGGCTGGCGGCGGGCTCGACGGCGACGCTGCGGAGGGCGGTGCGCTGCTTGAGCACCTCGGACACGCCGGTGATGGTGCCGCCGGTGCCGACGCCGGCGACGAACGCGGCGATGTCGCCACCGATGGCCGTCCAGATCTCCTCCGCGGTGGTGCGGCGGTGGACCTCGGGGTTGGCGGGATTCTCAAATTGCTGCGGCATGAAGCCGCGCTTGCCGTGCGTCTGCAGGATCTCGTTGGCCTTGGCGATGGCGCCGGGCATACCCTCGGCCGAGGGCGTGAGGACCAGTTCCGCGCCGAGCATGCGCAGGAGCACGCGGCGTTCGAGCGACATGGTCTCGGGCATGGTGAGGATGAGCTTGTAGCCGCGCTGCGCGCACACGAAGGCGAGCGCGATGCCGGTGTTGCCCGAAGTGGGCTCGACGATGATGCTGTCGGGGCCGATCAGGCCGTCGCGCTCGGCGGCCTCGATCATGGCGCGGCCGATGCGGTCCTTCACGCTCGAGCAGGGGTTGAAGAACTCCGCCTTCACGTAGATGTTCGCCGGCACGTGCGCGGCGATGCGGTTGAGCTTGATCAGCGGCGTGCGACCCACGGTCGCGACCACGTCGGGATGGAGTTCGGAGGACATGCTCCGCCAAGCTGCGACTCGCGCGGGGTCAGGTCAACAGGATCGCGTCGGCGGTCACGCGGCCGCTCTGCATCGCGCCCTGCACCGACGCCGTCGCGGTGTAGTCGCCGCACAACCACGCGCCGGCCTTCGTGCGCAGCGGCTCCGGCAGACCCGGCGACGGGATCACCGGCAGCGCACGACGGATGCGGCAGACGCGCAACAGGCGCCAGTCGCGCGCCTCGGGCCCATACCAACCCGCCGCCTCGGAACGCAGCGCGGCGACCAGCGCCTCGTCCGGCATCGCGGGATCACCGAGCGCCGTGACCGAGATCAGCGCGCGTCCTTTCGGGGCCAGGTCCCGCGACACGGCCGACATCTCGACCACCGAGTTGATGAGGCCGGCGCCGGTGCCGTTGAGCACGAGGACCGGCGCGCGCACCGGACCCTGCTGCGCGTCGAAATAAACCGTCACGCCCGAGAGCCAATCCGGCGCGACCACCTCGGGAGACAGGCGCGCCGCCGCCGAGCCGTCGGTCGCCAGCACGATGTTTCGGGCGGCGATCTCCTCGCCGGACTCCAGCGTGAGACCTCCCGCGTAAACGCGCGCGACCGGGGTGTTCAGAGTCACCGTGCCATCAGGCAGGCCGGCGGCCAGCTGCCGCGGTATCTCGCCCATGCCCAGACGCGGCACCGCCGTGTCGCCGTCGGCGAACATGCGAAAGACAAACTCCAGCATGCGGCTCGACGCACGCAGCTCCGCGTCGAAAAACACGCCGCCGAGCCAGGGGCGCAAGAACCGCTCGATCATGCGCTCTCCGAAGCCACGCGCGTGCAACGCCTCGAGCACCGTCGTCTCCGGACGGCTGAAAAGCTCCTCCCACTCGCCGTCGCCCGAGCTGCGTTGCCACGAGGCGATGCGCAGCTTGTCCTGCATCGTGCCGACCCGCGCGTTCATGGTGGCCCAGAGTTTTTCCGGCGAACGAAACGGGTCCGCGACCTCCTGCCAGCCGTCGTCGCCGCACCACACGCGCGCCCCGGGCTCGAACGCCCGCAGACCGAGCGCCTTGTAATCGAGCCAACGCTTCGCCTCGGGATAGGCCGTCAGCAAAACCTGAAAACCCCGGTCGAGCCGAAAGCCCTCAACCACGTCGGTGCGCATCCGGCCTCCAACCTCGTCGGACGCCTCCAGCACGCGGCATGACACTCCGGCCTCGTGCAGGCGACGCGCGCACGTCAGCCCCGCCAGCCCCGCTCCGATGATAAGCACATCCGTCATGATGGTTTAAGCACGTTGATCACTTCTCCGGCCAACGCCAAGCCCGACAATGCAGCGCCCTCCACACGCGGCCCGCCAAACGCATCGCCCGCAAAGCCCAGCGCGAGGTCCGGCAACCACACCATCGGCTCCGGATGGACCGTGCGCGGTTCGCAATAACGCCACCGGTGCAACGTCACTCCCGTCGGCCGCGACTTCAGCAAGCCCGCGATTTCCGGAAGCAGCAACGCCGTCACCTCCGGCTCCGCCGCGGCATAGTGCCTCGCGGAAAAATCCGGCTCCGCATGCACGGTGACCGAACCGGCCACCGGCGACACGCCCTTGGTCGCGTTGTCCACCAGCCAGCGCACCGGTCCGTCCGTCATGGCCACGCCCTCCGGCGGCAAACCTGACGGTCCGTCCAACGTGAGCAAAAGCGCCAGGCACGGATTGTATTGGATCGCTGACAGATCCGACTCGACCGCGGCCGGCAGGGCCACGCCGCCCGCCGCCAGCAACGCCAGCGATTGCGGCAACGGCGCGGTCAACAGCAACCGCTCCGCGCGCACCATGCCGTGCCCCTCGACGTCGAGTTCCCAGCAGCCGCACTCGTGCCGGTGCGCGGCCGTGACCTTGTGCTCTCGCAACACCCGCAGGCCCTCGGCCAGCGCCTTGGGCACCGCCGTCATGCTCGGGCGCCCGACGAAGCGCCGGTGTCCGCCCGCCGTCCAAGGCGCCGCCAGACCGCGCGAGCACCAGTCCTCGACCAGCGTGGCGAACCGCTGGTCCTTGGCCGTGAAATACTGCGCGCCCTGGTCGAACACCGCCGGGCCGACCCGCTTGGTCGCCATGCGCCCGCCGAAGCCGCGACTTTTTTCCAACACGAGCACATCGCCGCCCGCGTCCTGCAATCGTCGGGCAAGTAACAGGCCGGCGATGCCGGCCCCGATGACCACCGTCGTCTTGTTCATGCGTCACCGTGCGCGCCCAAGCACATGCCGCAATGCCGCGCCCAAGGTTTTGTGACGAAAATCATAACCGGCGGTCTGCAGCTTCGTCGCTTCCGCGCGCGTGCTGACCAGCAGCGTCTCGTCGGCCATCTCGCCAAACACCGCGCGCAATACTTTCGCGGGCACCGGCAATACGGTCGGCCGCCCCAGCACCGAGCCCAGCTCGCGGGTAAAGTCGGCGTTGGTCACCGGCTGCGGCGCGACCGCATTGACCGGCCCCGTGATCGATTCATCGACCAACGCCTGCGCGATCACACCGGTCAGATCGTCGATGGATATCCAGCTCATCCACATGCGACCATCGCCCAGGCGACCGCCGAGCCCGGCGCGAAACACCGGCAGCAGTTTTTTGAGCGCGCCGCCCGCCGGCGTCAGCACCACGCCGGTGCGCAGGCAGACCGTGCGCATGCCCAGCGACTCGGCCGCGCGCGTCTCGCGCTCCCACGCCTGGCAAACCTCGCTCAGGAAACCGCGTCCCGGCCGCTCGTCCTCCGCGCAGCGCACCTCGCCGCGGTCGCCGTAGTAGCCGACCGCCGACGAACCGATCAGCACCGACGGCCGCTCCGGCAGGCGGCCCAAGGCCGCGACCAACGCCCGCGTGCCCTCGACCCGACTGTCCATGATCCGCCGCCGACGCGCCTCGGTCCAGCGCCCGCCCGCGAGGTTTTCGCCCGCGAGGTGCACGACCGCGTCGATGCGACCCGCCTCGCCCAACCGACCGAGCACGACCTCGTCGGGCGCCGCCGGCACGCCGCGCACCAGACGAAGCACCTCGTGACCCTGCGTCGTCAGCACCGCGCAAAGCGTGCGCCCCACCAGGCCGGTAGACCCGCTGACCAGCACGCGCAGCCGCGGCCGGTGCGCCCAGCGCTTCCACAACGCCAGATCCGCCGCCGTGACCGCGTGGCGCCACGCAAACATCCGCCCGAGCTTGCCACGGACAACCCCGCCCGCCAGCGCGTTGGCCGGCGCGCTGCCCGGCAGCGAAAAAACGATGTCGTCGCACAGCTCCGAGCCGGCGCGCTCCGGCGTATCCGTAAACCGGTGACAATGTTCCCAGCGCGAAAACGGCCCGCGGATGAGCCGGTCGTTGAACTCGCGTCCCTCGACGAAGCCGAAGTGTTCGGCCTCCATCGTCAGCCAGACCGGCCCGAGCCATTGCTCGAGCATCAGCCACGCGCCGTCCTCGATGCCGCCGCGCCGCGCGAGCACCTCGATGCGCTCCCACGGCGGGCAGAGCCGCTCGAAGGCGCCGGGCCGCGCATGCCAGGCAAAGGCCTCGGCCGCGGAGACCGGCAGCGAGACGGTGCGGGTGAAATGAAGCGTCGAAGACATGGCGGAGGAAACAGAAATGTTTTGGCGCACAAAGCAACGTAGGGGCTTCGCTTGCGAAGCCCGCTGGCGACATGTCGCCAGACCCGCGCGGCATCGGTCAAAGAGCGCGACGTCAAACGGGCCTCGCGAGCGAGGCCCCTACTTTTGACCGCGATGTGCGTCGCGCGTGCCGCGGCCGGTGCGGCCGCCGAGGGTGTCCTTGGGCAGCGTGCGGAGCGCGGCCATGAGTTCGTTGAAGTCGGCCGGCGGCGGCGCGGTGACGGCCAGCGGCTTGCCCGTGACGGGGTGCGCGACCTCGATGTGCTCGGCGTGCAGCATGACGCGCGCGGGCTGGATCGGATAAAGCGGGTGCGGCTTCCAGCCATAGACGACGTCGCCGAGCAGGCCGTGGCCGATGGACTTCATGTGCACGCGAATCTGGTGCGTGCGACCGGTGTGGATGGTGCAGCGCATGAGCGAGACGAGCCCGCCGCCAAACACCTCGATCTGCGCCCAGTCCGTGTGCGCGGCGCGGCCGCCGTCCTCCTCGGTGACGACAGCCATCTTGTGGCGTTGCTGCGGATTGCGGCCGATGGGCGCGCGGATGCTGCCGCTGAGCAGGGTCGCCTTGCCCTCGACGAACGCGAGGTAGCGTTTGTGCAGCTCGCGGTTGGCGAATTGTTCGGCAAGGCCACGGTGGGCGGCGTCGGACTTGGCGACCAGGATCACGCCGGAGGTCTCGCGGTCGAGGCGGTGCACGATGCCGGGACGCTCGACGCCGCCGATGCCGCTGAGGCTGCCCGCGCAGTGATGCAGCAGCGCGTGCACCAGCGTGTCCTCGCCGGTGCCGGCGCCGGGGTGCACGACCATGCCGGCGGCCTTGTTGACCGCGAGCATGTGCTCGTCCTCGTAGAGCACGTCGAGCGGGATGGCCACGGGCTTGAGCTCGGCGGGACGGGCGTCGGCAAAGGAAAACTGCAACTCGTCGCCGGCGCGCACGTCGTCGCTCTTGGCGAGCGCCTCGCCGTCGCGGGTCACCCGCCCCTCGGCGATGGCACGCTGGAAGGCCGCGCGGCTGTGCTCGGGAAAGGCCGTGGCGAGAACTTTGTCGGCGCGTTCGCGGCGAATGCCGTCGGGGACGATGTAGGTGATGAGGGACACGCGGCCTTGATTGCCGGTCGCGAGGCGGGGCGCGACTGCAAAAAGAAAGCCGCCCCGGAATGAGGCGGCTCGTGGAGCGTAAAACCAGCTGCAAGGTCACTCCTCGCGGCGGCTGCCCATGAGGATCATGAGGATGTGCAGCAGCGAGCCGAGGGCGGCCACGAAGGCGGCGACGTAGGTGAGCGCGGCGGCGTCGAGGGTCTCGTGCACGCCCTCCATCTCGTCGCGCTCGACGATGCCGAGGTTGACGAGCTCGGCCTTGGCGCGGCGGCTGGCGTCGAACTCGACCGGCAGGGTGACGAGCTGGAAGAGCACGATCACGCCGAGGGCGATGGCGCCGAGGGCGAGCAAGTTGTAGCCCATGGCAGAGCCGGCGAACGTGAGCAGGAGAATGCCGGCCATGATGACGTAGTTCGAAACGCTGGCCGCGATCTGCGTGGCCGGAGCCATGGTCTGGCGGACGGTCATCATGGAGTAGCCGACCTTGTGCTGGATGGCGTGGCCAGCCTCGTGGGCGGCGACGCCGAGGGCGGCGAGACTGGTGCCGCGGTAGTTCATCTCGGAGAGCGCGAGACGCTTGTTGATCGGGTCGTAGTGGTCGGTGAGCTGGCCGGGCACCTGCACGATCTCGACGTCGCTGA
The DNA here is from genome assembly GCA_030601755.1 of Verrucomicrobiota bacterium. Taxonomy (GTDB): domain Bacteria; phylum Verrucomicrobiota; class Verrucomicrobiia; order Opitutales; family Opitutaceae; genus JAUWBF01. Next base: position 8,358 of record JAUWBF010000039.1, read on the forward strand.
TGCCGGCGGAGCGCATGACGGCCTCGGCGGCCTCGCGTCCGGTGATGCGACCGCGGGAGGGGATACGCACGTTCTTGTTGTAGGCGCTGTGGATGCGCGACTGCGCATACAGGCCGAAGAGCATGGGAATGATGATGAGGATGATCCAGATGAGCATGGGTGTGAAAAGTGTTTGGTGAAGTTACGTTATCCAGACCGGCCGGGTTGCAAGTCGATCCAAAGCGAATGGAAAAATGGCGGGCGGTTGTAAACGACCGGCGGCGACCAAGGAAGGCGGGCACTCCTCGCTCCACGTCAGCCTGACGCCGGTTGGAAACCGGCGCTCCTTGGGGCGGACGCGAAAAAAGCCCGCCTGGATTTCTCCGGACGGGCTTCGTCACCTGAATGATCAGCACTGCGCCGCCGGCCACTACACCGGCGGAGATTGTTTGGGAAAAGCTCAGGCGAGGCTGGGCACGTCGACCCAGGCGCGCTTGGCCCAGGAGTCGAGCGCGAGCTCGGCGAGCTGCACGCCCTTGGCACCTTCCTTGAGGTTCCAGGGGAAGGGCTCGTCCTTGACGACGTGCTTGAGGAACAGCTCCCACTGGACCTTGAAGGCGTTGTCGTAAACGCCCTGGTCGGGAACGCGGGTCCAGCCGTCCTTGTAGTTGATCGGGCTGTCGATGTCGGGGTTCCAGATGCAGCGCGGGGTGGCGGCGAGGCTCTGGGCCTTGCAGTCGCGCAGGCCGGCGACGGCGGTGCCGTGCGTGCCGTCGACGTGCAGGGTGAGCAGGTCGTCGCGGTCGACGCGGGTGGCCCAGGAGGAGTTGAAGTGGAGGATGGTGCCGTTGTGCAGCTCGAAGGTGGCGTAGGCGGCGTCGTCGGCGGTGCACTTGTAGGGCTTGCCGGCCTCGTCCCAGCGCTGCGGGATGTGGGTGGCGCCGAGGCAGGTGAGGCTCTTGATGTCGCCGAAGAGGTTCTGGATGACATACTGCCAGTGGCAGATCATGTCGACGATGATGCCGCCGTCGTCTTCCTTGCGGTAGTTCCAGGACGGGCGCTGCAGCTTCTCGTGCTCGCCGGTGAACACCCAGTAGCCGAACTCGCCGCGCACGGAGAGAATCTTGCCGAAGAAGCCCTGGTCGATGAGCCACTTGAGCTTCACGAGGCCGGGCAGCCAGAGCTTGTCCTGCACGACGCCGTTCTTGAGGCCGGCGTCGGTGACTTCCTTGTAGAGGGCGAGCGCCTCCTTGGAAGTGGTCGCGGTGGGCTTTTCGCAGTAGATGTGCTTGCCGGCGGCGATGGCCTTGCGCACGCCGTTGGGGCGCTGACCGGTGAGGGTCGAGTCGAAGTAGATGATGTTGGCCGGATCGGCCAGGGCGGCGTCGAGATTGGTGGTGATGCGGTCCTCGGGCAGGCCGGCGCGCACGGCGAGCGCGGCGAGCTTGGAGGCGCTGCGGCCGACCAGGATCGGATCGGGCATGATGGTCTCCTCGTCGGAGATCTTGATGCCGCCTTGCTTGATGATCGCCGCGATGGAGCGCAGGAGATGCTGGTTGGTGCCCATGCGTCCGGTGACGCCGTTCATGATGATGCCGACTTTGTGCGTGGTCATGGTAGAGGTGTGAAAAAGGGAGTGCGGGTTTGCGCGAGGGGTGATTTGCGAGCGTCGAGAGTGTAGCGCAAAGCAAGGCTTGCGGTTAGAACGCATCCGACCTTCGCTAGCACGAAACCGACCCCATATGCTGGCCTGGAGCCCCATCCTCATCCAAAAGATCGAAATTCAGGCGCTGGGCTTTGTCCTGCGCAAATTGCAGCTCAACCGGCACCGCGAGGCCGAGGTGGCGCCGCACACGCACGAGTTCACGCAGCTCATCCTGTTTCTGAGCGGACAAGGCAACCAACTCGTCCGCGACCGTCCGCACGAGGCCCGCGCCGGAGACCTGTTCATCATCCCGCCGGGCGTGGAGCACGGCTACAAGATGGTCGGCGGCAGCCGTCCGCTGTGTCTGGTGCTGGACTATCAGAAGTCGGGCAAGTCGACCCGCATGGTCCATCGACGCCTGCCGCAGCAATCGCTCAACGAACTGCACGCGCTGCTCGCGCAGGTGCCGACCAAGGGGCGCCCCACCCTCTCGGATTATCCGGCGATCATCGCGGTGATCGCGCGCCTGCTGGAGCCGTCCGCGCCGGAAGCACCCACACCGGCGACGTCAGGCGGCGGCAAGCCGCTGGTCGAACGCGTCCGCCAAGGTCTGCGCGAGAACCGAGGCCTGAGCGATTTGGCGAAGGAAACCGGTTACGTGCGCGACGCGCTCAGTCGTCGCCTAAAGCGTGAACACGGTCTCGGTCTGCGCGCGCTGCGCGACCAGGAACGCCTGCAGGCCGCGCAGGGCGCGTTGATGACCGCCGAGAGCATCGCCGAGGCGTCGACGCGCGCGGGCTTCGAGGACCCGAACTATTTCAGCCGTTGGTTCCGCAAACAGACCGGCCGCACGCCCGGCGACTGGCGCGCGCAGCACCGGGGCTGACTGACTCGACCGCGTCCTGTCGGTTCCTGTTTTAACGCAAAGACGCAAAGGCGCAAAGTTCGCGGAGAAGGCCTGCCCGGCAAACTTCGCGACTTTGCGCCTTTGCGTTAAAGAGTCCGCTTGAGGTCGATCCTCAGAGTTCGGGGCTCGGCGTGGTGCCGAGCCACTGGGGCGCGGCACCTTCGGGCAGCGGTGGGATGCCGTCCTTGCCGGCGGGCGGCAGGGTGCCGTTGAGCTCCTGGCGCCAGTGGGCGACGTCACCGCCGGGGCAATACACATACATCATGTGCATGGGCTCGTCGCCGGTGTTGGTGAGCTGGTGAAACTTGCCGGGCGGCATGTAGACGGCCTGGCCGGCCTTGATGGGCGAGCACTCGTTGTCGACGCAGATCTGGCCCTCGCCCTGCACGATGAAATAGACCTCTTCCTGCTCCTGGTTGTGCCACGGCACCTGGCCGCCGCGGGGCTCAAGGATCGAGTAACCCATGGAAAAACCCTTCGCCTGAATGGGCTGGGTGGCCTGGCCGACGAGGCCGCGACCGAAGCGACGGGCGGGGAACGTGCCCCCGGCGATTTTGGCAAGGTCTGCAATGATCATAGGACCGCCAGTGTTGGCGCGCCGCCGCGGACGTGGCCAACCGAATCAATCGCCCCGGTCGGGAGCGTGCTATCCGGCGATGGTTTTGTGCTGACCGGCCCACAGGACGAGCCCACGGACGGGCGTCAGCGCTCAGGGGGTCCAGCGGTAGCTCCAGGTCTCGGTGAGCACGTTGTCACCGGATTTCAAATACGCGCGCAGCTCGACGGGTTGACCGGGCTTGTCCGACTCCACGAGGAAGGAGAGGCGCCAGCTGTCGTCGTTGGGGTTGTGCTGCAGGTGGCGGGTGACGATGCGCGCGCCGGGGCTGGCGGACAGCTCGGCCACGGGCTCGGATTTGCCAAGGCGGCCGGCGAGCGCGTCGCCGGCGAAGTCGACCACGAAGCGTTTGCCCTCGGACTTGTCGAAGACGAGCGAGCCGATGCGGGTGGCCTTGGTGTAGCCGGCGGGCGGGTGGATCGCGCCGGGACGATTTTCCATGAACCAGTGCAGGCGGTAGGCGAAGCGCAGGGGCTTGCCGGGCACGACGGGTTGGTCGGGCACCCAGAAGGCGACGATGTTGTCGTTGGTCTCGTCGGGCGTGGGCAGCTCGACGAGGCGCACGCGGCCGGCGCCCCACTCGCCGACGGGCTCGACCCAGAGGCTGGGCCGGTCGTGGTAGTGGGCCTCGAGGTCCTCGTAGGAGCCGAAGGCGCGGTCGCGTTGCACGAGGCCGAAGCCGCGGGGATTTTTGTCGGCGAAGTCGACGACGTGCACGCCGGGCGGATTCTCCAGCGGACGCCACAGCCACTCGCCGTCGCCGCGGTTGATCAGGAGGCCGTCGGAGTCGTGCACCTCGGGACGAAAATCGCCGCGGCGATCGGCACTGTTCTCGCCATACCAGAACATGCTGGTGAGGGGCGCGACGCCGAGCACGTCGACGGCCTTGCGCGGATACAGCTCGGCCTCGACGTCGATGATGGTGGCGTCGCCGGGGCGGATGGTGAAGCGGTAGGCGCCGGTCAGCGAGGGGCCATCGAGCAGCGCGAGGATGTCGAGCGTGGTGGCGTCGAGGGCGGGACGCTTGATCCAGAAGCGCGTGAAGGCGGGGAACTCCTCGCCGGAGGGGCCGGCGGTGTTGACGGCGATGCCGCGCGCGGAGAGGCCGTAGCGCATCAGGCGACCGAGGGCGCGGAAGTAGCTGGCGCCTTGGAAGACGACGAGTTCGTCGAGGTAGGCGGGGGTGTTGAGCGCGTGGTGCACGCGAAAGCCGGTGAAGCCGAGGGTGTCGGGCAGGCCGTCGGGGATCTTGTTCTTGCCGTAGTTGAAGAGATCGGTGTCGAACGGGATCGGCCGTGCGACGCCGTCGACGATCTCGTCGATGTGCACGGTCTGGTTGTAGAGGAAGCCGGGGTGGAAGAACTGGAGCTGGAACGGGCGCGCGGGGTCGGCGCCCCACCAGGCGTGGCCGGTGTCGAAGCGGATGTCGCGGTATTGGTCGTAGTTGAGCCCGCGCAGGACGGCGGGCACGTCCTCGGCGCGCGGGGCTTCATAGGGAGCGGACGCGGTCAGCGCGGCGAGCTTGCGCAGGCCGGCGAAGGAGGTGATGGGCACGCCGGCGAGGCCGGAGGTGGTGACCGGCGCGGGTTGCGCGGCGGGCGGTGCGCTGACGGCCGGCGCGGGGACGGCGGGAGTGCCGGCGTCGGCGGCCACCGGGGCGGCGTCAGGCGCGGGCGCGGCGGCCGGCCCGGAGGCGTTGGCGCCGGCGGAGGGCGCGGTGGTTTGCAGGCCGGCGCAGCCGGCTAGGCAGAGGGCGGAGAGGGCGGTGATCGGGCCGAGGGCTCGTGTGTTCATTTGCCGAGAAAGTAGCCGCGTTGTTTTTCGCTGATCGGGAGGCCGGCGCGCTCCATGACCTTGAGCAGGTCTTCCCAGATCATGCGCTTCGAGCGGTTGGAGTTGTTGCGCAGAATGTAGGACGGGTGGTAGGTCACCATGGTCGGGGTGCCGTTGAAGTCGTGCCAGCGTCCGCGGACCTGGCCGAGCGCGGTGAAGGAGCCCGCGCCGAGCAGGCCCTGCGCGGCGGTCGAGCCGAGCGCGACGAGCAGGCTCGGTCGCACGATCTCGATCTGGGCGCGCAGAAACGGCAGGCAGAACGCCATCTCCTCGGCGGTGGGCGGGCGGTTGCCGACCTGGGGGGCGCCTTCGGGCGTATCCGGCAACTGGGGACGCCAGTTCATGATGTTGCCGATGTAGACGTCGTCGCGCTTCACGCCCATGGCCTGGATCATCTTGGTGAGGAGCTGGCCGGCGGGGCCGACGAAGGGCTCGCCCTGCACCTCCTCCTCGGCACCGGGGGCCTCGCCGACGAACATGACGGAGGCGTCGAGGTTGCCGACGCCGAGCACGGCGACCTTGCCTGCGCGGAGGTTGGCGGTGACGACGGGGTGGTTGACGACGTGGTTTTTGAGCCAGTCCCAGCGCGACTGCTTGTCGCCGTCGGCGGGCAGGTTGACGACGGGGGGCGGCGGCAGGGTAGGCTCGGCGGGTTTGGGCTTGGACGTGGGGGCAGCGGGGGAAGGACGGGAGGGCGCGTCGGACGCGGGAACGAAGGGCGTCGGCTCGGCGGGCGCGGCGGCGGCCGGGCGGCGGGCGGCGACGACGTCGCGCAGGCGGCGCAGGCTTTCCTCGGAAACCGGCAGGTTGCTCACGCCGCCGGCCTTGAGGCGGCGGAGCTCGTCGGTGATGGCTTGGAGGGAGGCGCGCACGGCGGGAGCTTGGCCGCGCTCAAAGGCGCGGGGCGAGCAGCTTTTCGACGTATTTGCCGAGCAGGTCGAACTCGAGGTTCACGCGCTGGCCGGCGGCGCGCGCGCGGAGGTTGGTCACGGTGACGGTGTGCGGAATGAGCCAAACGGCAAAGGCGTCGCCGTCGACCTCGGCCACGGTGAGCGAGATGCCGTCGATGGCGATGCTGCCCTTGTGCACGAGGTAGCGGCCCATGCCGGCGGGGCCGCGGATCTTCAGGTAGTGGTCGGCGCCGCGCGGCTCGAAGACGAGGACCTCGCCCTGGCCGTCGACGTGGCCGCTGACGAAGTGGCCGCCGACCTTGCCGTCGAAGCGCAGACTGCGCTCGAGGTTGACCGGCGAGCCGGCGTCGAGCTCGCGGAAATTGGTCAGGCGACGCGTCTCGGCGAGCACGTCGAAGTGGAGGTTTCCGGCGTCGAAGCGCGTGACGGTGAGGCAGCAGCCGTTGACGGCGATGCTGTCGCCGACGGCCACGTTTTGCAGGGCGGCCTTGGCGGCGATTTGCAGTTTCCAGGCGTCGGGTGCCTCGGTGAAGGCGACCACGGAGCCGGTTTCCTCGATGATGCCGGTGAACATGGTGAATCAAAAAAGTTGCTGATTGCGCGCGTGGCCGGCGGGGCGCTCAGGACGGACATTGACGGTGCGGGTCGATCCTTCACAGTGGCGGGTTTTATTCCGATGGCTACGCATTGCAAAGACTACGACTTTCTTCAGATCGAACCGCATTGGCAAGGGTTCTGGGAAAAGAATGACGCCTTCCGCGCCAGTTCCGATCTGACCAAGCCGAAATACTACGTGCTCGACATGTTCCCCTACCCTTCGGGCGCGGGACTGCACCTCGGCCATTGCGAGAACTACGCCATCACCGACATCATCGCGCGCTTCCAGCGCGCCAAGGGCAAGAACGTGCTCTACCCGATCGGCTGGGACGCGTTTGGCCTGCCGACGGAAAACTACGCGGTGAAGACCGGCCGCCATCCGCGCGAGGTCACCATCGAGAACGTCGCGACGTTTCGCCGGCAGCTGAAGTCCATCGGCGTGTCCTACGACTTCGGCCGCGAGGTCGACACGACCGATCCGCGCTACTTCCGCTGGACGCAGTGGATCTGGCAGCAGCTTTTCAAGAAGGGCCTCGCCTACGTCGAGGAAAAGCCTGTGTGGTGGTGCCCCGCGCTCGGCACCGTGCTGGCCAACGAAGAGGTCATCGACGGCGTCTCCGAAGTGGGCAAGCATCCGGTCGAGCGTCGCCCGCTGCGCCAGTGGGTGCTGCGCATCACCGCCTACGCCGAGCGCCTGCTCAAGGACCTCGACCTCGTCGATTGGCCCGACTCCACCAAGCGCATGCAGGCCGCGTGGATCGGTCGCAGCGAGGGTGCCGAGGTGTTGTTCGGCCTGGAGAATCCCGCGCTGGGCGACCTGAAGGTCTTCACCACGCGTCCCGACACGCTGTTCGGCGCGACCTTCATGGTCATCGCTCCCGAGCACCCGCTCGTCGAGGCGTTGACCACGCCCGCGCAGGCCGAGGCTGTCGCCGCCTACCGCAAGCAGGCCGCCGCCAAGAGCGATCTCGAGCGCACCGACCTCGCCAAGGGCGAGAAGACCGGCGTGTGGACCGGCTCGTTCGCGATCAATCCCGTCAACGGCACCCGCGTGCCCGTGTGGGTCGCCGACTACGTGATCATGGGCTACGGCACCGGTGCTATCATGGCCGTGCCCGCGCATGACGAACGCGATTACGCCTTCGCGCAAAAATTCAACATCCCGGTCGTGCAGGTCATCGAGCCCGACCACCACGCCAAAGGCTCCGGCTCCAACGGCTCAGGCTCGACCAAGCTCCCCTACTCCGGCGACGGCGTGCTCGTGCACTCCGACGGTTATTCGGGCCTGCATTGGGAAGAGGCCAAGAAGCGCATCACCGCCGACCTCGCCGCCAAGGGCCGCGGCCAGGCCACGGTCAACTTCAAGCTCCGCGACTGGCTGTTCTCGCGCCAACGTTACTGGGGCGAGCCGTTCCCGATCGTGTGGGTCAACGAGACCGACTACGCCGCCGCCGTCGACCACGCCCGCGGCGCCGGCGTCGAGTTGCCGTTGCCCGCCGAGCCCGTCACCTGCGTGATCGACGGACAGACGCGTTTCGCATTGCCCGTGCCGGAGGGGTCGTTACCGCTCACGTTGCCCGAGGTCACCAGCTACCAGCCCACCGGCACCGGCGAGAGCCCGCTCGCGGCCATCACCGACTGGGTCGACATCTGGTATGACGCCGCCACCGGCGCCGCCGCGCCCGCCTCCGGCGAAAAGCCCGCCGCGCACTACGTGCTCGCCCGCCGCGAGACCAACACCATGCCGCAGTGGGCCGGCTCCTGCTGGTATTACCTGCGTTACCTCGACCCGAAGAACGCCGACGCCATCGCCGCGCCCGAGCTGCTCGATTATTGGAAGGGCCCGGACATCTACGTCGGCGGCGCCGAGCACGCCGTGCTCCACCTGCTCTACGCGCGCTTCTGGCACAAGGTCCTCTTCGACATCGGCGTCGTGCCCACACCCGAGCCCTTCACCAAGCTCTTTCACCAAGGCATCATCCTCGGCGAGGACGGCGAAAAGATGTCCAAGTCCCGCGGCAACGTCGCCAACCCCGACGACATCATCAAGAGCCACGGCACCGACACCCTGCGCCTCTACCTGATGTTCCTCGGACCGCTTGAGGCCATGAAGCCCTGGAACCCCCAAGGCATCGAGGGCGTGCACCGCTTCCTGCAAAAAGTCTGGCGCGAGTGCGTCGACCGCGAAGGCGGCGTTAACCCGAAGCTCAGCGACGACGCCAGCGCCGACACCGCCGAGTTGACCAAGCTCTACCACGAGACCGTCAAAAAAGTCACCGAGGACATCGAGGGCCTGCGCTTCAACACCGCCATCTCCCAGATGATGATCTTCGCCAACGCCTGGCAGAAGTCCGAGAAGATCAGCCGGACCACCGCGCTCGGTTTCATTCAGCTGCTCGCTCCCTTCGCTCCGCACATCGCCGAGGAACTCTGGGCTCGCACCGGCGGCCAAGGCCCGCTCGCCACCGCCCCGTGGCCCGCCTTCGACCCCGCAAAGCTCGTCGCGAACGAGCTTAAGGTCATCGTGCAGGTCAACGGCAAGCGCCGCGCCGAGTTGCTCGTCCCGGTTGGCTCCGACCAAGAGGCCGTCTTCGCCGCCGCCAAGGCCAACCCCGACGCCGCCCCCCACATCGACGGAAAGACCGTCAAGCGCGTCGTCTACGTGCCCGGGAAAATCCTGAACATTGTGGTTGGATAACGAGTGGAGGATTGCGTTTTGGGGTGTATTACCTATTCAGGTGCGTAAACTCGGACGCAAATTCTCCGCTTTGCCAGCCACCCTAAACCGGCCAAACTTCATCCACGCCACATGAGTGCTCGCACCGATATTCGCCCGTCAGCCCGTCGCGCCGGCCAGGCCGTGGTCGCGTCATTGTGTCTGGTTTCCACGCTTGTGTTGCACGCCCAGGACAAGTCGAAGAACCCCACGAGCAAGTTCTACGTGGCCGACATCGCCGGCAAGTCCGAGGTCAACACCGGCGAAAAGATCGTCGAGCTCAGCGAGAAGTCGGTCTTCTCCGCCGAGGGCACCGTCATCGAGACCAAGTCCGACTCGACCAACTCTATCGTGATGTCCAATGGCACCGGCATCTTTCTGGACCCGGACACCCGCCTCGAGGTGAAGCGCTTCCTGCAGGAGCCCTTCCAGCCCGATCGCACCGACCTGGAGACCGAGCCGTCCATTTCGCAGACCCGCTCCTACCTGCCGCGTGGCACCGTCGGACTCTGTTCCAGCAAGCTCGTCGCCGGCAGCACCATGCAATACACCACGCCGCTGGTGGAGGTGAACATCCGTGCGCAGAAACTCGTCATCGAGACGACCGAGAACCAGACCGTCGTCTCCGTGATCGAGGGCAACGTCACCCTGCGCGGCGCCGGCTTCATCGGCGGCGAACCGCTCAGCTCCGGGCAGCAGGCCGTCATCACCCGCAGCAGCCTCAACCAGCCCCCGCAGATCGTGGTCCGCCCCATTCCCGACGAGGACATGCCCGTGCTAGGCACCAAGGTCACGCAAGCCTGTATGGCGCGCCGCACCGTATATTTCGACATCGCCGAGCGTCAGAACGAGCAGGACCAGACCGAGCTCGAGCTGATCGTCGAGGAGGTCACGCCCATCAACTCAGACGACAACGGCCCCGTGATCAGCGCCTCGTCCATCAAGACCGCCAAGTAAGCCCTCCATGGCAGCACGCAAGCAGGCGGCTCACCGTCGACCAATCCGCATTCCGCTCGCCCTGCTCGCCGGTCTGGCGGCCACCCACGAAGGCCACGCATTGCTGCGCTTCAACGACGGCCGCGACCAGATTTACCTGACCTACACGGCCGGCGCCTCCTACGACTCCAACATCTACACGGCCTCCGGCGGCGACGGCGACGTGGTGTTCTCCTCCGGCCTCTCCCTCGAGTATCTGCGCCGCGCCGGTCTGATCGGCATCAACGGCAACATCGGCTGGGGCTTTTCCAAGTTCGCCTCCTTCTCCGACGAGGACTTTTCAACCCCCACGCTCGGCCTCGAGTTCAACAAAAGCACCGGCCGCACCACCGGTTCGCTCACGCTCAACGCCAGCCAGACCACCAAGCCCGACATCAACACCAACATCCGCACCGAGGCCCGCAACTACTCCGCCGGCCTCAATCTGCGCTACCCGGTGATCGAGCGCTACTCGCTCGCGGGCAATTTCAACTACGGCATCACCGACTACACCGACAACAGCGCCGGCCTCAGCGACCTGCACACCTACTCGGCGGGCGTCGACCTCTTCTACGCCTGGCGCTCCGACCGCGACCTCGTCTTCGGCTACCGCTACCGCCACTCCGACACCTCGGCCGACACCGTCAGCACCGATCACAACATCAACACCGGCATCTCCGGCAAGATCTGGGGCAAGCTCAACGGCGGCATCCGCGTCGGCCTCCAGCAACGCACCGCCGAGACCCTCGCCGGCCCCGACGAGACCTTTACCGGCGTCACCGCCTCGGCCTCCACCACCTGGACCGTCAGCAAACGCGTCAGCCTCACCGGCACCGTCGCCCGCGATTTCAACACCACCTCCACCTCGACCAACACCGAGAGCACCACCTTCACCCTCACCGGCCAATACGCCGTCAACGCCAAGCTCTCGCTCAACGCCCAGGCCAGCACCGGCATCAACGACTACCTCGATTCCACCGCCGGCAACCGCTCCGACACCTACTACTCCTACGGCGTCGGCTTCACCTACGTTTTCCACCCCCGTCTGACCATCGGCGGCAACTACGATTATTTTTCGAACAGCTCCACGGTCGCCCTGTCGGAGTTTGACCGCCATATCTTCAGTCTCAATCTAACCTCGCGCTGGTGATGACCGTTCTCCGCTTCCTGAACCCGTTCCTTTTCCGCCTGCTCTTCCTTTGCGGGCTGGCGGTCACGTCGTCGGCCCTCGCCCAGGAGGCCGCCCCGCCCGCGTCCGGCCAGTCCAAGGCCTACGTCGTCACCAATACCGACCGCATCCGCATCGCCGTCTATCAGGAGGACGACCTCTCGGTCATTTCACGCGTCGACGCTCAAGGCAGCGTCAACCTCCCCCTCGTCGGCGCGGTCAAGGTCGCCGGCCTCACCGTCGAGCAGGCCGAGCGCACCATCGAGCAAGCCTACCAGGAGGGACGTTTTCTCCGCTCCCCCAAGGTCACCATCAACGTCGAGGAATACGCCCCGCGCGAGGTCTCCATCTCCGGCGAGATCCGCTCGCCCGGCCGTTACCCGCTGCCCATCGAGTCCAGCATGACCATCCTCGAGCTCGTCACGCGAGCCGGCGGTCTCACCGACACCGCCAAGGGCACCGCGGTCACCATCACCCGCATTTCCGCCGAGGGCAAAAAAGAGGTCTTCAGCGTCGACGTCGAAAGCATGATCAAGGGACGTCGCGGGGCCAAGGTCGCCGACACCTCGCTCGTGCTCCAGGCCGGCGACATCATCTTCGTGCCCCTGCGACTCTTCTGATCCATTTCCACGCACCATGGCCGAAGCCCATCCACGTCCCGCGCCGCACGCCGCACGCCAGCAAGCCGTCGAGCCCGAGCTCGTCGAGCGCCGCTCCCTGCGCGACTACCTGATCATCCTGCGCGAACGCTTCTGGATCGCCCTCCCCCTCGCCCTCATCGTGGCGCTCGGCTACGCCTACCAAAAGTCCCGCGCGGTCCCCATGTATCAAAGCACGGCGACCATGCAGATCGAGAAGCCCGAGAAGGTCGTGCTCAGCCAGGAAGTCGTCGATCCCTCGGTCAACAGCGACATCGAGCTCAACACCTACCTGCAGATCATCAGCTCGCAAAAGCTCCGCAACCGTGTCGCCGACTCCATCACGCCCGCCGAGCTCGCCATCCTGCAACGCCCCTTCCGCGACACCGCGGCCGTCGGCCAGTCCCTGCCCGGCGCGGGTTCCCTGATCGGCGCCATCAACGTGCAGGCCGTGCGCAACAGCTTCCTCATCCGGATCACCGCCTACAACCAGGACCCCGAGGCCGCCGCCCTCATCGCCAACCGCTACGTCGACCAGTTCATGCAGCACCTGCTGGAAAGCGTCGGCGGCCGCAACGAATACGCCGTCGACTACCTGCAAAAACGCGCCGCCGAACTCCGCGAGGAAGCCATCACCGCCGAGAACAAGCTGCTCGACTACATGAAGACGCACAAACTCGTCTCGCTCGACAGCAGCACCAACATCGTCACCGACCGGCTCAACGCCGTGAACGCCGCCCTCCAGCAGGCCCGGCTCGCCCGCCTTTCCACCGAGGACCTCTTCAACCAAGTCGAGACCTTCCGCAACGACGGCAAAAACCTCCTCGAGATCGGCTACATCGCCAACCACGGCACCGTGCCCGCCGTGCGCGCCCAGCTCGCCGACCTCGTGCGCAACCAGGCCGTGCTCTCCGAGCGCTACCTCGAGCGCCACCCCAAGATGATCGACGTGGCCAACGCCATCAACGTCGCCCAGGCCCAGCTCACCAAGGCCGTCGAACTCGCCATCGCCGACTTGCGGGCCTCCCTCGAAAAGGCCCGCAGCCAGGAAACGTCATTGGAACGCGAATACGCCGAGACCGAGCGCGACCAGCTCCGCCTGCGCGACCTCTCCATCGAATACAACAACCTCGCCAACGCCGCCGCCGTCGCCAAGAGCAACTACTCCCAGATCCTCGACCGCCTCACCCAGGCCACCACCAGCCGCAACCTGGAAAAGATCCCCGTCCGTCCGCTCGACCCCGCGCTCGTGCCCGGCGCCCCCTACGCCCCCGACCTGCGCTCCATCACCACCACCTCCATCGGTCTCGGCCTCGTCGTCTTCCTCGGCGTCGCCTTCGGCCTCAGCTTCATCGACGACCGCATCAAGAGCAGCTGGGACGTCGAGCAGTTCATCGGTGCCAACCTCCTCGGCATCGTGCCCGAACTCGGCGACATCAAGGACGAGGACAAATACCGCCTCATCCTCAACCAGAGCCAGGAACACGGCGTCGAGTCCTTCCTCAGCGTCTACAGCTCTGTAAAGATTCACTCCAAGCTCGACTTCCCCAAGTCCGTGCTCGTCACCAGCACCGTCCCCGGCGAAGGCAAGACCCTCATCTCCAGCAATCTCGCCGCCAGCTTCGCCCGCCACGGCCGCCGCACCCTCATCATCGACTGCGACCTTCGTCGCCCGATGCTCCACCGCCACTTCGGCCAGGAAAACGAGGCCGGCCTGCTGCGCTGGTTCGAGAGCGGATCCCCCATCGACGACCGTCTGCTCGACAACCCCGACCTCGGCATCACGCCCATCGGCGACAACATCGACCTGCTCCGCTCCGGCGGCCGCTCCAAGAGCCCCACCGAGCTGCTCGAGAACCCAGTCTTCGGCCAGCTCATCGAGCGCATGAAGAAGCACTACGACCTCGTGCTCATCGACTCCCCGCCCCTCGGTGCCGTCACCGATTCCCTGCTCATCGCCGAGCAGGCCGACGAGGTCATCTACGTCTGCCGCTTCAACCGCGCCGCCCGCAAGCACATCAAGCTCTACGTCAACGCCCTCCGCGCCGGCAAAAACGAGTTGCTCGGCATCGTGCTCAACGGCCTCTCCGCCCGCCGCATCGAGTATTACTCCAACTACCGCTACTACCGCAGCTACAAGAAATACTACGGCACGCAGGCGTGACCGCGCGGCTGCGTCGCGTGGAATGACCAATTCCCAATGACCAATGACGAATGCCCCCCGGCGTTCGTCATTTTTTTGTCCACGTGGCACAGGCATTTCTGCCTGTGCAAACAACGTCGCTTCACCAACCCCGTCGACCTCGACCACCCGCGCTCCCCGCCCCGCATTCGGCATTCGACATTCGGCATTAGACATTCGTCATTAGGCCTCCCGCCATGTCCGCGCTCTCCCGGTTTCTTCCGCCCGACTTCGACCCGACCCGCCCCGTCGTCCTCATCGCCGGCCAAGGCCGCTACCCCGCGCTCGTGACCGAGTCCATCCGCGCCGCCGGCGTGCCGCTGCGCCTCGTCGCGCTCGACGAGGAGACCTCGCCCGAACTCCAGGCCTCCTTTCCCGAAAACGAACGCGCGCTCATCAAGGTCGGCCAGGTCGGCGCCATGCTGAAGGCCATCAAACGCTTCGACGCCGGCTACGCCTACATGGCCGGCCAGGTCAGTCCGCGAAAGCTCTTCTCCGGACTGCATCCCGACCTCAAGGCCATCACCATGCTCGCCACGCTCAAGCGCCGCAACGCCGAGACCATCTTCGGCGCCATCGCCGCCGAGATCGAAAAACTCGGCGTGCGCCTGCTCGACGCCCGCGCCTTCATCGACGACCACCTCGCCACTCCCGGCGTCATGGGCCGCAAAAAGTTCCCCATCGAGACCGACTACCTCGACCATGGCCTGCACATCGCCCGCGAGTGCGCCCGCCTCGACATCGGCCAAGGCTGCGTCGTGCGCAAGGGCACCGTGCTTGCGGTCGAGGCCTACGAAGGCACCGACGAGATGATCCGCCGCGCCGGCACCCTCAAGACCGACCAGGCCCTCTACGTGAAGACCGTGAAGGCCGCCCAGGACTACCGTTTCGATGTCCCCTGTTTCGGCCTCAAGACCCTGGAGTCGCTCGACGCCGCCAACATCCGCGCCGCCGCGCTCGAGGCCGGCCGCGTCATCCTCATCGACAAACCCTCCGTGCTCGCCCGCGCCGACCAACTCGGCATCTCCCTCCTCGGCGCCGACTGAGCACGAATACTCTAAAAAAAGCACCACAACCCCTTGCCGCCAAACGCTCCGAACAATTTGTCACTTATTAAGTGACAAACTTCCGCCAAGCGCCGATCAACGGCGGGCGGTTTTTTCGTTCGTCATTCGGCATTAGTCATTCGTCATTTTCCACCATGCCCGCCGCTCCCGTCCTCCCTGTCGTCGTCAAAGGCGTCATGCCCACCGCCAACGGCTGCGCCGTGTTCCTCGGCAACGACGACAAGACCTTCGTCATCTACGTCGACCACTTCGTCGGCAACGCCATCCGCATGTCCATCGACGGCGTGAAGAAGGAGCGCCCCCTCACCCACGACCTCATCGCCCACATCCTCACCGGCCTCGGCGCGCGCGTGGAGCACGTCGTCATCAACGCCGTGCAGGAATCGACCTTCTTCGCCCGCGTGCTCCTCGTCATGGAGAACGAGCTCGGTCGCAAGATCGTCGAACTCGACGCCCGCCCCAGCGACTCGATCGTGCTCGCCATCCAGCACCAGCGCCCGCTGCTGGTCGCCCGCGCCGTCTTCGACAGCGTCGAGGACATGACCGAGATCCTCGAGCGCGTGCAGCAGCAGGCCGCCGCGCAGTCCGACGACGACGATGACGGGGACGACGAGGACGAGGATTACGAAGAGGACCAGAAGTAAGCCGCGCCCGTGACCCCGGTCCCCGCCACCGCCCTGCCCGCCGGCATCGTGCCCGGCCAGCCGTTGACCGCGCTTGCGCCCATGCAGGACGTGACCGACCTGCCGTTCATGCGCGTGATCGCCCGCCACGGCGCGCCCGACTACTACTTCACCGAGTTCTTCCGCGTGCACGCCCAGTCGCGCCTGGAGAAACACATCCTGCGCTCCATCGACGAAAACGACACCGGCCGTCCCGTCTTTGCGCAGCTCATCGGCGAGGACCTCGAGCACATGACCCGCGCCGCGCGCGAGCTGCTCGCCCACCCCGTCGCCGCGGTCGACCTCAACATGGGTTGCCCGGCCCCCAAGGTTTACAAAAAAAACGTCGGCGGCGGCCTGCTGCGCGACCCGGCCAAGATCGACTCGCTGCTCGGCGCGCTGCGCGACGCCTGCCCCGGTCTGTTCACGGTCAAGATGCGTATCGGCTTTGAGGATACGCGCCACTTCGAGACGATCCTCGGGCTGATCGACAAGCACCGCGTCGACCTGCTCAGCCTGCACGGCCGCACCGTGAAGGAGATGTATCGCAGCGAGGTGCATTACGAGTTTATCGCCCGCGCCGTGCGGGCCGTGCGCTGCCCCGTGCTGGCCAACGGCAACGTCACCTCCGCCGCCACGGCCGTGCGCGTGCTGCGCGAGACGGGCGCGGCCGGCGTCATGATCGGGCGCCACGCGATCCGCAACCCGTGGATCTTCGCCCAGTGCCGCGAGGCCTTCGCCGGTCGCCCCGTCACGCCGGTCACGCTCGGCCAGGTCGACGCCTACGTGCGCGGGCTCTACGCCGCCACCGAGGTCCCCGGACTGGGCGAGTTGATCCTGGTCAACAAGATGAAGAAATACCTCAACTTCGTCGGTCAGAGCGTGGACCCGACCGGCGCGTTTTTGCACGACATGCGCCGCACGCGCAGCCGCGACGAGCTGTTCGCCGTGTGCGACCGCCACCTGCTGGCCGAGCCGGACAAGGTTTTCTCCGACGAACCCTATCCCGGCGTGGTGGCGCGCCCGAACTGCGAGACGCCCGACGCCGACGGCTGCTCGCTGGACTCGGTCACGGCTTGAGCACGCCGTTGCCGCGTCACTCGATGCCGAGCTTTATGCGGCCTTCCTCGGAGATCATCTGCGGGGACCAGACCGGGTCCCAGACGACGTGGACCTTGGCGCTCTCGACGGTGGGCAGCGCGGCGATCTTGGTGCGGGCGTCCTCGGCGATGACCGGCCCCATGCCGCAGCCAGGCGCGGTGAGGGTCATCTTGACCTCGACGGTGTGGCCGCCCGACGGGGTTTGCTCGATGGCGAGGTCGTAGATGAGGCCGAGGTCGACGATGTTGACCGGGATCTCGGGGTCGAAGCAGGTCTTGAGCGCGGCCCAGACGGCGGCCTCGCTGAACTCGGCGGCGCTCGACGCGTCCTCGGCCGCGGCGGCGTCGAGCTGCGCGAGATCGAGGTCCTGGATCGCGTCGGCGTCGGCGCGGGCGATGCGGAACAGGCCGCCGGCGGCGCGCACGGTGACGTTGCCGCCGAGGGTCTGCACGATGCCGACGGAGGTGCCTTGGGGCAGCGTGGTGACGGCGCCCGAGGGGATGGCGGTGACGGTGACGTCGCGAAGCAGTTGGGTGTCCATGGCGGGCAATTAGCGGGAGGAAATCTCCAAGGGCAACCGCGCATACACGCCGCGCGGGTCGTTGAACTGGCGGAGCAGCCGCGTGCCCGCGGAGATCTCGCGGAACACCAGCGAGAACGGCCCGGCCCGGACCTGCTGCGGGTGCAAGTCGGTGAACAGGGCCTGCAACACCTCGGCCATGCTCAAAGGGCCGGGGAACTCCTGCACGACGATCTCGCCGGACGAAATGCCGGCGCGCTTCGCCGCGTCCTCAATGGCGTCGTGCAGGCCGCCGATGTCGTCGACCAGCGAAAGGTTGCGAGCCTCGAGACCGGACCAGACGCGGCCCTGGGCGATCTCGTTGACCTGTGAAACAGTGAGGCCGCGGGCCGACGCCACGCGTTGCAGGAACTCGGCGTAGGTGTGGTCGACCATCTTTTGGAAGATCGCCAGCTCGGCCTCGGTCTTGGGACGCGCGAGGCTGAACACGCCGGCCAACTCGCCGGTCTTCACACCGTCCCAGGTGAAGCCGAGATCGTTGGCGAGTTTTTGCACGTTGAGCTGCATGCCGAAGACGCCGATGGAGCCGGTGATGGTGGTGGGCTCCGCGTAGACCTTGTCGGCCTGCGTGCAAATCCAGTAACCGCCGGAGGCAGCGTAGGTGCCCATGGACACGACGACGGGCTTGGCCTCGCGGGCGAGCTTGAGCTCGCGCAGGATCTGCTCGGACGCCGAGGCCGAGCCGCCGGGGCTGTTCACGCGCAGCACGATGGCCGCGATGTCGTCATCCTGTCGCAGCAGGCGCAGCTCGCGCGAGAAACTCGCCCCGCCGACCTCGCCCTCGTAACCCTCGCCGTCGACGATGGCGCCCTCGGCGTAAACCACCGCGATGCGGCCGGGCGTAAACGCGTTGCCGGGATTCGGCGCCAGCTCGGAGCGCACGTAGTCGCGCAGGTCCACCTGCGCGAAACCTTCGGTCGCCTCGCGGCCGGTGGAGTCGAGCAACTCGGCAAAAATCTCGTCGCGGTAGGCGACGCGCGAGACCAGACCGGCGGCGCGCGCGTCCTCGGGTTGGATGAGGCCGTGCTGGTCGACAAGCATCTGCAACTGCGTGGTGGTCAGCCCGCGGTCGTCGGCGATACCGGCGGTGACCGCGCTCCACAAACCGTCGACCAACGACTGCAACTGCTCGCGGTTCTCGGGGCTGAGGTCCTTGCGGATGAAGGGCTCGACCGCGCTCTTGTATTTGCCGCTGCGGGTCACCTGCACACCCACGCCGAAACGTTCGAAAGCGCCCGCGTAGAACATCGGCTCGACCGACATTCCGGGCAACACCACCAGGCCGAACGGGTCGACCGTCAGCTCCGTCGCGCCCGCCGCCAGGTAGAGTTCCGCCAGGCCCGGTTGCTCGAAGAACGCCCGCACCGGCTTGCCGCTCTGCTTGAACGCCGCCAGCGCCGACCGCGCCTCGTCAAGCGCCGCGAGGCCGGTGCCGTAGCCGTCGGGATAAAACTCACCGGTGATGAACACGCCCGCGATGCGCCGGTCGGTCGCGGCGGCGCGCAGGGCCCGGGTGAAGTTGCGCAACGAGACCGCCTCAGGGCCGTCGCCGCCAAACAGACGCCCCACGCCCAGCTCGTCCTCGGGCGGCGGCGTGTCGGTGATGTTGACGCCGGTGAGGTCCAGCACGAGCCACGAGCCGGGCTCCACGTCGACCGTTTCCTGGCCGGAAAACGCCATCAGCATCAGGCCGCCGAACGCCAGCGAGAGAATCAGCCCGCAACAAATCGCGATACCCGCCACCGTGCCCAGCAAGGACGCAAAGAAAGACTTCATGTCGCGCAACCTAGCCCGCCCCGCGCCCGTCGCCAGCGAAAATCCCCGCCGCGCCAGACCGGCACCCGCCACGCGCGCGGTCGCGCCACCGCATCGTCACCTCAAGGGGGGTTGCAGCCGGTCCGATAGTTGCTAGCCGTTGGCTCCAATCCCTTTCCCATGAGCGAAGAATCCCAACTGCTGACGACCAACCGCAAGGCCCTCACCGTCAATCTCGACCCCCGCAAATACGGCACGCTCGCCGAGATCGGCGCCGGCCAGGAGGTCGCCCGCCACTTCTTCCAGGCCGGCGGCGCGGCCGGGACCATCGCCAAGTCGATCTCGGCCTACGACATGACGTTCAGCGACGCCATCTACGGCAAGGCCCCCCGCTACGTCTCGCACGAGCGCCTCATAATGATGCTCGACCACGAGTATCAACTGCTCAACGAGCGCCTCGCCGCCAAGCGCGGCGCCGACACCACCTTCTTCGTCTTCGCCGACACCGTCTCCGCCATGAGCTACCGCGGCAACAACGAGTGCCACGGTTGGATGGGCATGCGTTTCCAGACCGAGCCCGGCGGCCCACCCAGCGACGTCGTCATCCACGTGCGCATGTGGGACAAGGACAACCTCCGCCAGCAGGACGCTCTCGGCATCGTCGGCGTCAACCTCGTCTACGGCGCCTTCTTCTTCCGCGACGACCCCGAAAAGCTCATCAAGTCACTCCTCGACAACGTCGGTCCCGAGCGCATCGAGGTCGACATCCTCAAGGTCAGCGGCCCCGCCTTCGAGGGCGTCGACAACCGCATCCTCTCGCTCCACCTCGTGCGCCACGGCCTCACCAACGCCGTCATGTTCGGCCCCGGCGGCGAGGTGCTCCAGCCCTCCGAGGTCCTCTACAAGAAGACCATCCTCGTCGAACGCGGCAGCTTCCGCCCCGTCACCCACGTCAACGTCGACATGCTCAACTGCGCCTGCGCCCGCTTCATGCAGGAGCCGCAGGTCAAGGGTAAGGACATCGTCGTGCTCACCGAGATCACCATGAACAACCTCCTCGCCTCCGGCGAACTCGACGCGCAGGACTTCCTCTCGCGCGTCGATCTGCTCGGCGACCTCGGCTTCCCGGTGCTCATCTCCAACTACTCCGAGTATTTCCGGCTCACCACCTACTTCCGCCGCTACACCAAGGAGATGATCGGCGTGGCCATGGGCATCAACAACCTCCTCGAGATTTTCAACGAGAAGTATTACGAAAGCCTCGAGGGCGGCATCCTGGAAAACTTCGGCCGCCTCTTCCGCAACTCGGTCAAGCTCTACATCTACCCGATGCATCAGCAGGCCTACGACCGCTACCTTGCCACCGGCCACCACGCCGCCGACTCGCAACCTGGCATCGGCCACGCCTTCTCGGCCAACGTGCTCATCACCGCGCGCAACCTCCAGGTCTCGGACCACCTGCAGAACCTCTACGCGCACCTGCTCGAGAACCACTACATCGAGGCCATCGTCGGCTTCGATCCCGGCATCCTCGACATCTTCTCCCGCGACGTGCTCCAGCGCATCAAGGACAACGACGCGACCTGGGAAAAGATGGTGCCCGATCCCGTCGCCAAGGCCATCAAGAAGCGCGGCCTCTTCGGCTACGAAGCCCCCAACGCCTGATCGCTGCCTGACGAGATTTTCAACCACGAAGGGTCACGGAGAACCGGTGGGGGACTATCGCTCACGGAGAACCGATTGGGGACAATCGGTTCCACCTGGGTGATGGCGCGCACATCTGCTGGCATGAGGTGGAACCGGTTGTCCCCAACCGGTTCGGCGACGTCGCGGGGGGCAACCACGAAGGGTCACGAAGATTCACGAAGCCGGACCAGAAAAGTTCGCGAGAATTTTGCGCCTTTCGCGGTTCATCCCCTCTCCGATTCCTTCGTGGCCCTTCGTGAATCTTCGTGGTTTCAGACGGTTTTGGGCGTGCGTTTTCATCCCTGTTCGCGGCATCGTGGCCGCTTTCCTCATTCCAACCGAACCGCCATGCGCTTCTACAAATACCACGCCCTGGGCAACGACTACATCGTCATGAATCCCGCCGACTTCCCCGGCTGGAGCGAGCCGACCGTCGACCAAATCCGCGTCATCTGCCACCGCAACTTCGGCGCCGGCTCCGACGGCATCCTCTGGGGTCCCCTGCCCTCCGAGGACAGCGAGTTCGGCCTGCGCATCTTCAACCCCGACGGCTCCGAGGCCGAAAAATCCGGCAACGGCCTGCGCATCTTCTCGCGCTATCTCTGGGACATGGGCCTGGCCAAGAACGCCATCTTCACCATCGAGACCCCCGGCGGCCACGTGCGCTCCGAGATCAAGGACGGCGGCAAGCTCATCACCGTCGACATGGGCAAGGTCAGCTTCGTCAGCACCAAGATCCCTCACGTCGGTCCCGAGCGTGAGGTCGTCAACGAGCAGATCACCGTGCTCGACCGCACCTTCACCTACTGTTCGGCCACTATCGGCAACCCGCACTGCGTGATTCCGCTGCCCGAGGTCACCTCCGAGATCGCCCACAAATACGGACCGCATCTCGAGACCCACGCCAACTTCCCGCGCAAGACCAACGTGCAGTTCCTGCAGGTCATCGACCGCGCCAACATCCGCATCGAGATCTGGGAGCGCGGCGCCGGCTACACGCTCGCCTCCGGCAGCAGCTCCAGCGCAGCGGCCTCGGTCGCGCGCAAGCTCGGCCT
Organism: Verrucomicrobiota bacterium; assembly: GCA_030601755.1. Taxonomy (GTDB): domain Bacteria; phylum Verrucomicrobiota; class Verrucomicrobiia; order Opitutales; family Opitutaceae; genus JAUWBF01. The sequence continues at coordinate 30,431 of JAUWBF010000039.1, forward strand.
GGTCGACGCCAACCTCACCGTGCACATGCCCGGCGGCACCATCGGCATCGAGATCGCCGACGACTACGCGATCCGCATGACCGGCACCGTCAACCGAGTCGCCACCGGCGAGCTGCACGACGAACTCTTCCTGGTCAAAGTCTGACCGCGGTCTCGATAGGTGGACGCGGACCTCCGGGCCGCGTCTGTCCCGCCATATCGCCCGACGCGCAAACCACCCCAAGCCGACGCGGCCGGGGACGTCCGCGTCCACCCAAGCGTCACGTCACAGTAGCGGAACGGCGGAGCCGCTTCGCAGGCGTCGTTTTAAAGGAGGGCGGGCACTCCTGCCCGCCCTGCCTTTTCCGAGCACATTCGGCCGGTCCGACGTCAGGATTTAGCCGCTTGGAGCTTTGGAGTTTTACGCGCAGCCAGGCGCGTCTGCGGCGCGTCAGTATTTGACGGTGCAGCCGTAGGGCACGGTGACGGTCGTCTCGGGAGTCTTGCCCGCCTTCACTGCGGCGAGGGCGGCGGTCACATAGTTGTCGGCCTTCTCGATGTCCTTCGCGTTGGCCGAGCGGATGCTGTCGATGGCGCCGTTGTAAACGAGCACGCCCTCGGGATTGATGACGAACATGTGCGGGGTGGTCTTGGCGTCGTAGAGGTTGCCGACCTTGCCGGTGGTGTCGCGGAAGTAGTGCGCGGCGACGACGCCTTGCTGCTGTTTCCAGTTCTTCACCTGCGCCTCGGAGTAGTCGCCTTGTTTGCCGGCGGCGGCGGAGTTGATCTGCAGCCAGATGACCCCCTCGGCCATGGCCTGCTTTTGCAGCGCGGGCAGGTTGCCGCTCTTGTCGTAGTGCTTCTTCACGAAGGGGCACTCGGGGTTGACCCATTCGAGGACAACGGTCTTGCCCTTGAGGGCGGAGAGCGTGACGGCGTTGCCGTCGATGTCGGTGAGCGTGAAGTCGGGGGCGGGTTCGCCGACGCCGGCCGCAAAGCCGGTGGAGGCGACCGCGAGCGCGCAGAGCGCGGCGAATTTGCGAACGAGGGAGTGCATCTGGGTGATCATGGGACGGATGGTGGAACGGGTTGATGTGTGATGGGTCACGCAAAGCCGACGTGACGTCGCCAGACTAGGCGAAGTTTCCCGGTTCGCCAGCGGGCGCGCGCGATTCACGGTTTGTTTGCCATTGCCCGGCCTCGTGCGGACCAACAGCTTGCCAGTGTGAAAGGCATGCTGGGCGACGCGCTCCGGCTCTACGGAGCCTCCGTTTACTGGAACATTCGCAAGACGATCTACCGTCTGCGGCGGACGCGCGGGGCGTGCCCTTGCCAGCACCAAAGCGACTC
>JAUWBF010000081.1 GCA_030601755.1 Verrucomicrobiota bacterium
GGCCACAAAACCGCCGTCCGCCTCCTGCGTGACTTCAAAAACAAGTTCGTTCATGGCGTTCACTGTGCTGGTTCCGTGCCGTTTGGCAACTGCACCGACGAGGACAGCGGGCGTGCATCTCCAGCAGCGGACGGAGGCCAAACCAATGGCACTGGCCGTGTTTTGTGATTTTTAAACTTATGAGGCCGGCATCACTCCTACCGACTCCTCCAACGGGGCGGGCAGGAATGCCCGCCCTCCTTGTAAGCCTCACTTACGCCAGCCGCCGCGGGCGGCCTTCGGGTAGGCGGTGGTGGAGCGTTTGCCCTTGGGGCAGCCGTCCTTGGCGCCCTTGGGCGCGACGGGAGCGCGGGTGGGTTTTTTGAAGTCGCCGGACTTAAGCGCGAGGATCTGGTCGCGGAGCAGTGCGGCGCGCTCGAACTCTAGCCGGGCGGAGGCGGCGGTCATCTCCTCCTCGAGCTCGGCGATGACGGCGGCGACGTCCTCCGCCCCACCCTCGGCTACGGCGGACAGGTCGGCGTCCTCGTCGCGGCCGGTGCCGTCGTAAACGCGCAGGCTGCCCTGGGCGGCGCGTTTCACGCTGCGCGGGGTGATGCCGTGCTCGAGATTGTAGGCGATCTGTTTTTCGCGGCGGTAGTTGGTGACCTCGATGGTGGCCTTGATGGAGTCGGTGACCTTGTCGGCGTAGAAGATGACGCGGCCTTTCTCGTGGCGGGCGGCGCGTCCTGCGGTCTGGATGAGCGAGGTGGTGCTGCGGAGGAAGCCTTCCTTGTCGGCGTCGAGCACGGCGACGAGCGCGACCTCGGGCAGGTCGAGGCCTTCGCGCAGGAGGTTGATGCCGATGAGCACGTCGAAGTTGCCGAGGCGGAGGTTGCGCAGGATCTCGACGCGCTCGATGGCGTCGATGTCGGAGTGCAGGTATTCGACGCGGATGCCGGCCTCGCGCATGAAGCTGGTGAGGTCCTCGGAGAGGCGTTTGGTGAGCGTGGTGACGAGCACGCGTTCGCCGGCCTCGACGGCCTTGCGGACCTCGCCGACGAGGTCCTCGACCTGGCCTTTGATGGGGCGGAGGGTGATCTCGGGGTCGAGCAGTCCGGTGGGACGGATGACCTGCTCGGCGATGACCTGCGAGCGCTCGACCTCGAACTTTGCGGGCGTGGCCGAGACGTAGAGCGACTGGCCGGTGATGGAGAGGAACTCGTCGAAGGACTGCGGGCGGTTGTCGAGAGCGGAGGGCAGGCGGAAGCCGTGTTCGACGAGGTTGGTCTTGCGGGCCTTGTCGCCGTTATACATCGCGCCGATCTGCGGCACGGTGGCGTGGCTCTCGTCGATCATGAGCAGGAAGTCCTTGGGAAAGAAGTCGACGAGGCAGATGGGGCGTTCGCCGGCACGGCGTCCGGCGAGGTGGCGGGAGTAGTTTTCGATGCCGTTGCAGAAGCCCATTTCCTGGAGCATCTCGAGGTCGTAGTTGGTGCGCATGCGGATGCGCTGGGCCTCGAGGAGCATGCCCTTGGCCTCGAACCAGGCCACGCGTTCGTCGAGCTCGGCCTTGATGGCGGCGACGGCGGCCTTGAGCTTGTCCTTGGAGGTGACGTATTGATTGGCCGGATACAGGTCAAACTGGTCGAGCGGGCGGATGACGTTGCCGGTGAGCGGGTCGAACTCGGCGAGGGATTCGATCTCGTCGCCCCAGAACTCGACGCGCAGGCCCTGCTCGAGGTAGGCGGGCATGATGTCGACGACGTCACCGCGCACGCGGAAGGTGCCGCGCTTGAGGTCGATGTCGTTGCGTTCGTAGAGGTTGTCTACGAGGCGCTGGAGGAGGACGTTGCGCCCGAGGATGCCGCCGCGCTTGAGGGGGATGCGCATCTCCTGAAAATCCTCGGGGGAGCCGAGGCCGTAGATGCAGGAGACGGAGGCGACGACGATGACGTCGCGGCGGGAGACGAGGGAGCTGGCAGTGGCGATGCGGAGCCGCTCGATCTCCTCGTTGATGGACGAGTCCTTCTCGATGTAGGTGTCGCTGGAGGCGATGTAGGCCTCGGGCTGGTAGTAGTCGTAGTAGGAGACGAAGTATTCGACGGCGTTCTCGGGGAAGAAGTTTTTGAACTCGGAGTAGAGCTGGGCCGCGAGGGTCTTGTTGTGCGAGATGATCAGGGTCGGCCGGTCGCAGCGCGCGATGACGTTGGCCATGGTGAACGTCTTGCCGGAGCCGGTGACGCCGAGGAGGGTCTGGTCCTTGTTGCCGGCGTTGATCGAGCGCACGAGCGTGTCGATGGCGGTCGGTTGGTCACCGGTCGGCTGGTAGTCGGCGTGGAGCTTGAAGAGCGGCATCGGATCAATGGTCGCGCAAGGCGGGCGAATGCGCAACCGGCGGGACGCGGGCGGCGGCGGGTGGCGGCGGTATTACAGGCCGATGAGGCCGCCGAGGAAGCGGCGGATGCGGCCGGGGGCGGGATCGCCGAGGAGCACGACGCCCTCGCCGGCGAAGCGGGCCTTCCAGAGGTCGACGCCGCCGGTGAAGTAGGCGCCGAAGCGCTCGGTGCGCACGGGCGAGACGCGCAGGCCGGTGGAGAAGCCGAGGACGGTGTCGTTGGCGAGGCGGCGCTCGGTGACGGCGAGTCCGTCGCGGGCGACGAGCACCTCGGGGCGCAGGGCGGCGGCGCGCACGATGAGGCGGCAGGGGCCGGCGAACTCGAAGTAGCCGAGGCGGCGCGAGACGCGGGCCTGGGGGTGGAGCAGGCGCCAGCGGCGGCGCGGCGGGGTGAGTTTTTCGCCGCTGAAGACGACGCCGGCGAGGTGGCGGAGGCGCACGGTGAAGCCGGCGCCCTCGGGCACGTCGACGGCGATGAGGGATTGCTCGGCGACGGCCTGGTCGTCGGCGGCGACGCTGAGCGGCACGGAGCGGCCTTCGCCGGCGTGGCCGTGGTGCAGGTCGCGGAGGGCGCGCAGGCCGGACCAGCGCGAGCTGAACGGGTAGCGCCAGGTGAGCAGGCCGCGGGGGCGTTCGTCGAGGCCGTGGGGGGCGTTGGCGAGCACGTCGGGTCGCACGCGGAGGGTTTCGCCGGGCCAGAGGGATTCGTTGAGGCAGGGCGAGGCGGGGCCAACGGTCACGGTGCCGGCGGCGTCGGGGTTGAGTTGCAGGGGATCGCCGCGGGGGGCGTTGCGCGCCCAGCCGTGGTAGAGCCAGATGCGCAGCAGGAAGGGGCCGACGAAGAGCAGGCCGAGGCCGGCGGCGAGCCACCAGCGGGTGTCGAGCCAGGCGGAGCGCAGGTAATAGACGATCTGGCTGGTCTCGCGGCTGGCTTTTTCGAGTTGTTTCTCGGCGGTTTGCAGGCGGAGCACGGCGGCGAGGCGGCCGTCGTGGGCGGAGGTGACGCTGGTCTGCAGCTCGACGACGCGGGCCTGGGCCTCGCGGTGCAGCGCGCGCATGCGGGCGAGTTGGGCGGCGTTGGCCTCGCGCTGCTCGGAGCTAACGAACCAGCGGCGCCAGAAGGCGTTGAGTTCCTCGAGCTGACCGATGACGCGGGTGGACATGGCGACACGGTTTTCCTGTCGCAGCAGCTCGGCTTCGTCGGCGGAGAGACGGCCTTGCAGGTCCTCGAGGGCGGCCCGGGCGGCGTCGCGCTCGGCGGTGAGTCGGGCGATCCATTGTTCGCGACGGGTTTCCTCGCTGCGCCGGTCCTGCACGAATTGCCAGACCGCGACGGTCGCGAGCGCGAGCACGCCGATCAACACGCTGATCGCGAGACGCTGCAACAGCCACGAGCCGAAACGATAAGGGAGAGATGCCATGGATTAACCAGCATCCAGCAGGGAAATCCGGGCGGGTTCAACACCCGTGACGTTCGGGCCGGTCGATTGACAGAATCTTGAGCGCGGCAACGGGTTCAGCCGCAACGAAACGCCACCGCCACGATCACCGTCGGCACCAGCGCACCGGCCAGCAGGGCGAGCGGCGAGACGCCGTGCGGGAAGTATTTTTGCAGGATGGACTGGCCGGCGGGATTGGGGGCGTTGGCGATGACGGTGAGGCCGCCGCCGGTGACCGCGCCCGCGACCACGGCGTGCTTGAGCGGCTCGGTGAAGCCGGGCACGAGGCTGGCGAGGTAGGTGATGGCGGCGTTGTCGTTGAAGCCTGTTAGCACGGTCGCGCCGAGGAACAGCGGGAGTTCGCCGAGGCTCTTGAGCACCGGCTCGATCCACCACGACTGCATGCCGCCGTGGATGACCAGCCCGGCCAGGAAAAAGCCCACGAGGAGCGGCGGCCGCAGGTCGAGGTCGCGCTGGTGGTGTGCGGTGGCCTGCATGAAGCCGAGGAAGAACAGGAAGCCGCCGATGAAGAGTTCGGGGTGATGCGACACGAAGACCGTCCAGCCCAGAAACACCAGGTGCACCCCTGTGATCCACGCCGGCACCGGCCGCTCGCCGTCGTCGCCTCCGCGCGCCTCGTCGGCACGCGCCTGCAAACGCGCAAACTCCCGGCGGAACACCGCGCCGTGCAACAGCACCGCCGCCACGATGCCGATCGCGGCGCGCCAGCCGAAGTTGGCCAGCATGTAGCCGCTGCTCCAGCCCCACGCGTCGGCGACCATCAGCACGGGCGGCGCGGCGAAATTCGTCAGCGTGCCACCCACCGACACGTTGACGAACAACAACCCCAGCGTGGCGTAGGCGAAGGCCGGCGACGGCTTGATCGCGTAGAAGCGGCGCGCGAGCAACAGCGCCGAGATCGTCATGGCGGCGGGCTCGGTGATGAGCGAGCCGAGCAACGGCCCGACCACGAGAATCGCGCCCCACCACGCCGCCACCCTGCCCCGCCCGAGCGCGGCCAGCAGGCTCACACACTTCTCGGCGAACCGCAGCACGGGCCGCGTCGACGAGATCGCCATGATCACCACCACGAACATCGGCTCCGCGTAGTTCACGCGCTCGTCCATGTAGTGCAGCACCGCGTCCCAGCCCTTCCACTTGGCGAACACGCCGATCAACAACACGACCCACAGGCCGAAGACCACCTCGACCTCGCCGAAAAAGTGCAACACCTGCCCGCCGAAGCTCACCTCGTCGGGGTGGCCGTCGTGGTCGTTGTCGGTCGCGGGCGCGGATGCTCCGTTTTTGCCCGACCGGCGCAGGCGCTCGGCGTGACGCTCCTCGACCGCGTGCGCCCAGCGGCGGATGCGCGGCGTGAGAAACGTGTGCAGGATCGCCGCGAAGAAGATCAGCGTCACCACGAGGTTGAACGGCTCCAGATGCACCCGGTCGGCGAGCGTCTCCAGCAGGCCCGCGCCGGCGGGGCGCGGACCGTAGCTCGACAACGGCAACGGGAACGCCGTCTCGGGCTCGATCACGGCGGCGCCGGAAGCCAGCAAGGTCGGGGCCGACCATTGCAACCAGACGAGCCCGCCGAGAGCGGGCAACCAACGGCGCGCGGAGTTCATGCAGCCGGTCAGCCTGCTCGGCCGGGGCGGGATTCACAAGACGACCACCCGCCGCCGGCGCAGGCAACAGCGCGCCGAATACGGCCGTGCAGTTGCGCTTCAGGGAGAGTGGCGCGCGACGTCCGGTGTTCGACGCGCGGTGCGAAAAGCGCAACCCTCGGCTCACGCCTCGGGCCACACGGCGGCCGATCGCGCCGCCGGTCAACCGATCCAACCGCGAGCCGACCAACGGCGCACCCGGCGGCGATAACCGATCAGGCAAAGCAAATGACTGGCCACCGGAATGCCCACCAGCTGGAAGAGAATCGCCAGAACCACCTTCCACCATGGCACTTCCGAAACGAGCAACCCGTAGCCGACCAGCAATAGGATAATCCCCAGGGTCATGGCCTTGCCCAGTGCGTGCGCACGGCAATACACGTCCGGCAAACGCCAGACACCCACCGCGGCCACAAACAAAAAAAACAGGCCGCCAAGCACGAACAACAGACCGGCGATCTCGCACACCAAGCTCATCGTCATCCCCTCCCCTCGCGGTTGAATTCGTCGGCGCTCTCCGAAGAGCCCGGCTGCGCCAGATAGTAGTAAAACGCCACCGTGGTGAAGAAGCCTAGGGCGGTCACCACGATGATCAGTTCGAGGAACTCCACCGCGTCGGTCTGCATCGAGTGAAGCACCACCATCGCGACCACCGCGGCCGTGATCGAGTCGATGCCGACCAGCCGGTCGATCGTGCCGGGCCCGCGCACGATGCGCCAGGCGCCGACCAGCGCGAGAAACAGGACCACGCACCAACCGGCCGGATAGACAAAGGTATTCAGGATGTGATTCATGATGGCAACAGGGGCGACGGACAGGTCAACGGGTCCAGCGCAAGATGGGGTCCTCGAGGGAGCGTTTGATCGACAGGCAGATCTCGTCGGGTTCGCGACCGTCCAGCGCGTGCACCACCAGCCGGGTGCAGGCGTCGTCCAGCTTCACGCTGGTCGTGCCGGGCGTGAGCGTGATGCAGTGCGTAAGCACCACGATCTCCAGCGGACGCAAACCGCTCACGTCGTATTCGAGAAAATCCGGCGCCAGGTCGGCGACTCGCCGGAACAGCACCGTGCGGGCCACCGACAGGTTGGCCAACACCAACTCGCGGAGAAACGTCGGGATGAACAACGCGAAACCAAGGGCGCGCGCCCCCCAACCGCGGGGGCCGGCGTCGCGACCGGCCCGCAGCCGCGGCACGATGTGTGGAGAGGTCGGGGGAATCATGGCGTCTTGTCCTCGTGGGGAGTTGTGTTGGAGCCGATCACCCGGGCCGCGTAGCCCGCGCGATCATGCAGTTCGTCGGCCGCGTGCCTGGCGAGGTTGGTGGCTGGCCCCGCCGCCAGGCCGACGCCCAGCGACAACGCGGCCGCCGCCACGCAGACCAGCGTCATGCGGCCGGCTCCGGCGTCCAGCCGCAGGGGCGCCTCGGACTCGCCCCGCCAGAAACAGGCCAGCAGGATCTTGAGCATGCTCATCAGCGTGAGGATGCCCGCGAAGGCCGCCATCGCGCCCAGCACCCAGCGGCCGTCCTCGAAGCCGGCCTGCACGATATAGAGCTTGCCCCAGAAACCGCTCATCGGCGGCAGCCCCGCCAGCGAGGCGGCCAGCACGAAAAACGCCACGCCCAGCCAAGGCGACGCGCGCCACAGCCCGCCGGTGCGCGCCAACTCGTCGGTGCCGTGCGCGCGGGCGATCACGCCGCCCACCAGGAACAGCGACGACTTCACGAGGATGTTGTGCGCCAGGAACAGGATGGTCGCCGCCAGCGCCGCCGGGGTGAAGATGCCCAGCGCCAGGCCCATGTAGCCGATCTGGCTCGCGATGTGGTAGGTCAGGATCTCGCTCACGCGCTGACGGCTGACCGCGCCGAGCACGCCGATGAACATCGTGGCCGCGCCCACCCACGCGACGATGCGGTGCAGGCCCTCGAGGTCGTGCGGCAGGATCGTGCCGAACAACCTCAGCAACACGTAGACGCCCACCTTGGTCAACATGCCGCCGAAAAACGCCGCCGTCGACGCCGGCAGGATCGGATACGCGCGCGGCAACCAGTGGTAGAGCGGGAAAAAGCCCGCCTTCAGCGCGAACACGAAGGCCAGCGCCGCCCCCAGCAACGTCAGCCGAAAATCGCCGGACAACTCGTTCATGCGCACGCTCAGCTCGGCCATGTTGAGCGTGCCGAACAACCCGTAGGTGTAACCGCAGGCCGCGATGAACAGCGCGCTGCCGAACAGGTTCAACGTCAGGTAGGGCCACGCCTGGCGGGAATCCCCGGCCTTGGCCTCCAGCGTGAGCAACGCGTAGGACGACAGCAGCATCACCTCGAAGGCCACGAACAGGTTGAACAAATCCCCCGTCAAAAACGCCAGGTTCACCCCCGTCAGCAGGAAGCACAGCAAGGGCAACCGCAACGGATGCTCCCGCTCGCAGGTCCTCTCCGCCGAACCGTAGAGCAGCGACGACAACGCCGTCAGGCCCGACAACGTCACCATGATCGCCGACAACGTGTCGCCCACCAGCACGATGCCGTAGGGCAACGCCCAGCCGCCCAGCCGCAGCACCAGCGCGCCGTCGTCGACGATCCGCGCGACCAGCAGCACGCCCAGCGCCACCAGGCCGCCCAGCGCGATGCCGACCAACCCGCGCCGCGCCGGGGAGGGCTTGGGAAAGAACAGCGCCAGCAGGCCCACGATCAACGGGGCCGCCACGGGCAAGATCAAAAGGTTCGCCGTCATCAGTGGTGCCCTCCCTCGCCATGACCGGCGTCCGTCGCGGCGCGGCGCGCCTCGGCCGCCTCACGCTGGGCGCGACGCAGCGCGGCGTCCTCCGCCGACTCGCGCGCGGCCGGCGAGTCCGGGGCCGGCTCCCCCTCGAAGATCGCGGGCAGCGTGGCCACCTTGCGGTCGGCGTAGAGCCGGTAGACCAGCACCGCCAGATAGGCCGCCACCGCGAAACCGATCACGATCGCCGTGAGGATCAGCGCCTGCGGCAACGGGTCGGCCGACGGGACCGCCGCCCCGTCGACGATCACCGGCGCGCGTCGCCCCGACGGGTCGCCGGACACGCCGAGGATCACCAGATTCACGGCGTTCGACAGGATGAAGAACCCGAACATCACGCGCAGCAGCCGGCGCGAGGTGCACAAGTAGAAGCCGGCCGCCACCAGCACGGCCACCAGCACGGCGGTATCCAGTTGGTTGTTCATCGTTGGTCCTCCTCCCGCGCATCGCTGACGGCGTCCAAGTCGATCGGCTCGCTGTCGTTCTCGGCAAACCGCCCCTCCTCCTCCGCGACGAAAGCCGGCAGTCCGTGGATGGATTTCATCAAGGGCAGGATCAGCTTCAACAAGACCCCGATCACCGTGAGGTAGACCCCGAGGTCAAACCAGAAAGGCGTGCCGACGTAGAAGCCCAGCACATAGCCGTGGAAATGATAAAACACCGGCAGCCCCCACGCGGTCGGCAGCAAGGCGACCGCCAGGCTCAGCGACACGCCGGCCGCCGCCACCGTCACCGGGTTGAAGCGCAGCAGGCGGCGCACGCCGTTCACGCCCAGCGCGAAGACCAGCAGGATCAGCGACAACGCGCTGACCAGCCCCGCGATGAAGCCGCCGCCCGGCGCCTGGTGCCCGCGCAGGAACAGGTGCAGCGCGAAAAGATTCAACGGCACGAAGCCCCACACCGCCACCTGCCGCAGGATCAGGTTGCGCGGCACCGGGTGCAGGTCGCGAGACGTCATCAAGGCCGGCTTGGACCAGCCGCCCTCGCGACCGCGATACAACAGACCCAGGCAGCCCAGCGCCGCGACCAGCAGCACCGCGATCTCCAGCATCGTGTCGAAGCCGCGAAAATCGACCAGCACCGTGTTCACCGCGTTCGCGCCCTTGGCCAGCGGCACCGTCTGCTCCAGGTAAAACTCGCCCGCGCCCTCCGGCCGGTCGGGCTGCTGGAAGACCAACACCCCGCCGCCCACCAGCGCTCCGAACACCACCGAGAGGGTCGCCCGCGAGAACCACGCCCCGCGTCGTCGCGGCGGCAGCGGCTCGCGGTCCACCCGGTCGCGCTTGAAACGAAAAACCACCAGCAACATCAGCAGCAACGTCGCCGTCTCCACCAGCATCTGGGTCAACGCCAGATCCGGAGCCGCGTAGAGCGCGTAAAAGAGACTGATGCCCAGACCGATCACGCACAGCGCCGCCACTTGCCGCAGCGGATGCGTCCACGCCGCCGCGGCCACGCCGGCCGCGCCGACCAGCAGCGTCACCGCCCAGCGCCAGGCCCCCTCGCCCGTCGCCGGCCACGGACGCCACTCCCGCGCCAACGCGGTCAGCTCGCCCCAGTGCGGCCAGAGCAGCCCCAGCGCCAGGCCCGCGCCCGCCGCCGCCACCACGGGCAAGGCCACCTGCGGACGTTCAAAACCGAAAGCGCGGTTGACCGCCTTGCCGAAATACGGGACCCCGTCCACCAGCGGATCGAAACGTTCGTCGAGCCGCAGCGCGCCGGGAATCGCCGCCCGGTTCCAACGCCGCGCGCCCACCGCCGCATGCAGGCCCAAGCCGAGCAGCACGATCACCGTGCTGGTCAGCAACTCCGGCGTGACCCCGTGCCACAGGTGCAGCTCGGCGGCCTCCGCGACATGGATGCCGGGCGTCGCGAACGAGGCGGTGAACACCCCGAAGGCATGCGCGCCCACGCCGCCGGCCAGCGTCGCCGCGGCCAGCAGCAGCGGCGGCAATTGCAACGCCAGCGACGGCGCGTGGTAATGCGCCTCCACCGCCGCGCTCGGCGCGCCCGCGAAGGCCCGCCGCCACACCGTCCAAGCCACCGTCACCTTCACGATCGAGGCCAAGACCACGCAGCCGATCGACCAGGCCGCGACAAACCCGCCGCGCTCCGCGCCGAAGTCGAACAGCGTTTTCAACAACATCTCCTTGCTCAGAAAGCCGGTCGTCGGCGGCAGGCCCGCCAACGCCGCCAGGCCCAGCGCGGCCGCCACCGCGGTCAACGGCATCTTGCGCGCCAGCCCCCCGAGCTGCGTCAGGTCGCGCGTGCCCGTGCAGTGGTCGATGATGCCCACCACCATGAACAGACAGGCCTTGTAGAAAACATGGTTCAGGATGTGCAGCGCGTCCCAGGTCACCCCCACGCCCCGCGCGTGCAACCCGTAGTAGCCGACCAACAGGCCAAGCTGCGCCACCGTCGTGTAGGCCAGCACGCCCTTCAAATCCCGCGAAAGCAGCGCGAAGACCGCGCCCAGCAGCAACGTGCCGAAACCCACCGTCGTCAAAAGCGGCGTCCACGTCTCCAGCCCGTTGAACACCGGCAGCAACCGCGCCGTCAGGAACACGCCCAGCTTCACCATCGTGGCCGAGTGCAGATAGGCCGATACCGGCGTCGGCGCCGCCATCGCGTTGGGCAGCCAGTAGTGGAAGGGGAACTGCGCGGACTTGCCCGCGATACCGATGAAACAGCACACGAACGCCGCCCCCAGCAGCCCCTCCATGCCCGGGCGCGGGCCGCCCGCGGCGATGATCTCCGACAACTCGTAGGTCCCGTAGGCCGCGCGCAGCAACACCACGCCCACCAGCAACGCCAGCCCCGTCACGCCCGTGGTCAGCAACGCCATGCGCGCCCCCCGCCGCGACTCCCCCTTCTCGTGCAAAAACCCGATCAGCAAAAACGACGTCAGCCCCGTCATCTCCCACGCCACGAACAACACCAGCAGGTTGCTCGACAACACCGTGCCGAACATCGCGCCCATGAACAGCAGCAGGTAACAGTAGAACTTGCCGTGGTCGCGGTAGTGGTGGTCGTCCAGGTAACACGCCGCGTAAAACACCACCAGCACGCCCACGCCGCTCACGATCAGCGCGTAAAGCAGCGACAGCCCGTCCGTCGTGAAGCTCAGGTTTACCCCCAACGCCGGCGCCCACTCCCAGATCCTCGCCGCCGCGCGCGCCTCCGCCGGCAGGCTCCACAACTTCCAAGCCGCCACGAAGCTCGCCACCGGCGCCGCGAGCGCCACCCAACCCGTCTTCGCGCCAAGCAAACGGCCCAGCGCCGGCAAAAACGGTGCCAGCACGAAGGGCGCGAAGAGTAGAACCAGCAGAGTAAAATCCATGGATGAAAGTGAGACGTGAAAGGGCCCGCCCCCCAGCAAAGCCGGTGCCAGCAACGACTCCGGACCGGGCGGAAATTGCGGCCAAGCGAACGGCTCGCCCCCGCCGTGTCAAAGACAGTCGGTCCGATTTCGGCCGATTTTCAGAGCAGCGCCGGGATGTCCGCCAGCGACATCACGAACCGCTCCGCGCCCGCCTTCACCTTCTCGCGCGCCACGTAGCGGCCGAAACCGATGAACAAATCCACGACCGGCTTGGTCTCCAGGTCGCTCACACCGTCGCCCACCATCACGACACGCGACGGGGCCAGTTCCTCGCGCAGGCGGTTGACCACCTCCGGTTTGCCGCCCGATCGCGTGGTCGGGTAGGACTCGTCGAAACCGGTGTAATCGCCGTTCGCGTCGAAAAACAAATCCACCGCCTCGATGCGCGCCACGCCCAGATGATCGGCCAGCGGCTGGATCGCCTGACGAAAACCGCCGCTCAAAATGACGACCTCCCAGCCGTCGGCGCGCAGCCGGCGCAGCGTCTCGACCGCCGTCGGCTCGATGGTCGCCAGGTATTGCGCGCCCACCGCCGCCACGTCGGAGCGCCGCGGACGGATCATGCGCAGACGTTCGCCGAACACCGCCTCGACCGCCACCGCGCCGTTCATCGCCTGATGGGTCAGCGCCTCGACCATTGCGAACGCCTCGGGACCGCGCACGCGGGCCAGCTCGTCCACGCCCTCGATGGCGCTGAGAGTGCTGTCACAGTCGAAAAGAATCAGTTTGGAACCGGCCATGGCAAAAGCCCGACCAGTTCGCCGCCAAACCCCGCCGAGGCAAGGAAAAGCCGGCACCCGCCGACAGCCTCCCCGCTCGCCCGCCTCAAGCCGTTTGTCACTTAATAAGTGACAAACCCGGAGGGTGGGCCCTCCTGCCCACCCCGTCGGACGCCTTCCCCCGACGCCCCGCGCCTTGCCGCCAGCTGACACGTCTCGGGGCGGGCGGGAATGCCCGCCCTCCGGCGTCCGTCCGCGCGTCGCCGCCCCCGGCATTGACAGGCCCCGCCTCGCACCTACGTTGAGAAGCCCCCGGCCATGGAACTCACGAAAACCGACGTCATTTCGGCACTGCGCACCTGTCGCGACCCGGAAATTCCCGTCAACATATTCGACCTCGGACTGGTCTATGATATTGTGCTAAAACCCTCGGCCGAGGAAACCACCGACATCACCGTGAAAATGACCCTCACATCTCCCGGTTGCCCGATGGCCAACTCCATTTCCCACGAAGTGCAGCACAAACTCCAGACCTTGGCCGGCGTGGGACGCGCCCAAGTTGACCTCGTCTGGGAACCCGTCTGGCAGCCCGACATGATCACCCCGGATGGTCGTCGCCAGCTCAACCTCGCCTGAGCCCCCTATTCCCACAGTGGTCGCCATGACTCCATCCCGACGCCAAGAGCCCGATTCCTCCTCCCGCGACTTCGTAAAGCAATCCAGTCTTTACCAGGAGTTCCTCGCCGAGCGGGAAGAGATTCTCCGCCACAAATGGATCGAGTCCGAGCGACTCGGCTACGACATCGGCTTCGAACGCGCCCTCCTCGACTGGATCCGCAAGCACCGCGAGAGCTGGCGCAACGCCCGCCGCGCCAACGGCGGCGGCACCACCCCGCCGATGAAACCCAAGGCCGACCCCGGCAAAACCGGCCAAAACCAAAAATCCGCCTGACCTCCCCGGCGCGCCTTCAACGAGGCGCGCTTTTTTATGCGCACTCCCCACTTGTAGGGGCCTCGCTTGCGAGGCCCGCTGAAGTTTGGCGCGTCAGAGCTTTAATTATGCGAGTAGAACAGGGCGGAGGCGAGGTCGGTGGAGGGTTTATCCGACTTCTGGTCAGGCCGGTGCCGGGTGCAGAAGTGCGATAAACTCTCCGGGCGGAGGTGGCGCGAC
>JAUWBF010000134.1 GCA_030601755.1 Verrucomicrobiota bacterium
GCCACCGCGCGCACCTTCGCCCGCGTCGCCTCCGGGATGCGCGGATGACCCGACAAGGCCAGCGACACGGTGGACTTGTCCACCCCCGCCTCCCGCGCGATATCCGCAAAACTCACCCGGCGTTCCATGCCCGCCACCCAACCGATTCCGCCCGTTTAGTCAACGGGATGACTTGCGCCCCACTTGGCCGCCCCCACCACCTCGCGCCATCATGTCCGTCCCATGAAACCCACCGCCTCCACCAACCCCTACGGCCACTTCGACGACGCCAACCGCGAATACGTCATCACCCGCCCGGACACCCCGTTGCCCTGGCTCAACTATCTCGGTCAGGACGACTTCTTCGGTCTCTGCACCAACACCGCCGGCGGCTACTCCTTCTGGCGCGACGCCAAGCTCCGCCGCCTCACCCGCTACCGCTACAACAACGTCCCCATGGACCTCGGCGGCCGCTACCTCTACATCAAGGACGGCGACACCGTCTGGAACCCCGGCTGGAAGCCCGTCAAAACCCAGCTCGACCGCTACGAGTGCCGCCACGGCATCGGCTACTCCCGCATCACCGGCGCCAAGAACGGCGTCGAGACCGAGATGCTCTGCTTCATCCCGCCCGGCGAAACCCTCGAACTCTGGAAGACCACCGTCACCAACACCGGCTCCGCGCCCAAGAAGATCCAGCTCTTCTCCTTCGTCGAGTTCTGCCTGTTCGAGGCGCTCAACGACATGACCAATTACCAGCGCACCTACTCGATCGGCGAAGTCGAGGTCGAGGACGGCGCCATCTACCACAAGACCGAGTATCGCGAGCGCCGCAGCCACTACGCCCTCTTCGGCTGCACCGCGCCCGTCGCCGGCTTTGACACCTCCCGCGACGCCTTCGTCGGCGTGCACAACGGTCTCCACGAGCCCCAGGCGGTGTTCGCCGGCAAGCCCACCAACAGCATCGCCCACGGCTGGAACCCCGTCGGCTCGCACTGCGTCGAGCTCACCCTCGCCCCCGGCGAGAAAAAGGAGTTCGCCTTCATCCTCGCCTACGTCGACCAGGGCGACCTGCCCAAGTTCGACGCCCCCTTCGTCATGAACAAGTCCAAGGGCCGCGCCCTCATGGACAAGTATCGCGACATCGCCGCCGTCGACGCCGCCTTCGAGCGCCTCCAGGCCGCCTGGGCCAAGAACCTCGGCTCCTTCCAGGTCAACCAGAGCCCCGACCCCGTCGCCGCCCGCATGGCCAACACCTGGAACCAATACCAGTGCATGGCCACCTTCAACCTGTCCCGCTCCGCCTCCATGTATGAGACCGGCATCGGCCGCGGCATGGGCTACCGCGACAGCAACCAGGACATCCTCGGCTTCGTGCACATGCTCCCGGACCGCGCCCGCCAGCGCATCCTCGACATCGCCGCCACCCAGCTCTCCGACGGCACCTGCTACCACCAGTATCAGCCCCTCACCAAGAAGGGTAACGCCGAGATCGGCGGCGACTTCTACGACGACCACCTCTGGCTCATCCTCAGCACCGCCGCCTACATCAAGGAGACCGGCGACACCACCATCCTCGACGAGGCCGTCGGTTACGCCGACAAGCCCGGCAGCAAGGACACCCTGCTCCACCACCTCGAGACCAGCATCGCCTACACCATGAAGCAGCGCGGCCCGCACGGCCTGCCGCTCATCGGCCACGCCGACTGGAACGACTGCCTCAACCTCAACTGCTTCTCCACCGAGCCCAACGAGTCCTTCCAGACCGCCGGCGACGTGCAGGGATCCGCCGCCGAGTCCGTCATGATCGCCGGCCTCTTCCTCTACGCCACCCGCGAGTTCGAGGGCATCTACAAGCTCCTCGGCCGCGACGCCGACGCCGCCCGCATCGCCAAGGACCACGCCACCATGCTCGACATCGTCGAGACCCACGCCTGGGACGGCGAGTGGTATATCCGCGCCTTCGACGCCAAGGGCAACCCCGTCGGCTCCAAGGTCTGCGACGAGGGCAAGATCTACATCGAGAGCCAGGCCTGGTGCGTGCTCGGCGGCGCCGGCGCCAACAACGGCCGCGCCCGCCAAGCCCTCGAGAGCGTGCACAAGCACCTCTACACCTCCAACGGCATCATCCTCCAACAACCCGCCTACTCGACCTATCACCTCGAACTCGGCGAGGTCTCCAGCTATCCTCCGGGCTACAAGGAAAACGCCGGCATCTTCTGCCACAACAACACCTGGGTCCACCTCGGCTGGTGCCAGCAGGGCGAAGGCGACCGCGCCTACGAGTATTACCTCAGCATCTGCCCGGCCGCCAAGGAGAGCCAGATCGACACGTATCGGTGCGAGCCCTACGTCTACGCGCAGATGATCGCCGGCCGCGACGCCGCCATCCCCGGCGAGGCCAAGAACGCCTGGCTCACCGGCACCGCCGCGTGGACCTTCGTCACCGTCTCCCAAGGCATCTTCGGCATCCAGCCCGGCTTCGACGGCCTCCGCCTCGACCCGTGCGTGCCCAAGAGCTGGCCCGGCTTCCAGGTCACCCGCCAGTATCGCGGCGCCACCTACGACATCACCGTCAAGAACCCCAACGGCCTCAGCAAGGGCATCAAGTCCCTGCTCGTGGACGGCAAGGAAGTCGCCGGCAACGTCCTCCCGGTCGCCCCCGCCGGGGCCACCGTAAAGGTCGAAGCCGTCATCGGCTGATCCTCTCGCACATCCCCTGTGCATTCGAAAGCCCGGCCGCCCCCAAGGCGCCGGGCTTTTTGTATTTCTGCGCAGCATACGAAACCCGCCCCGCATGCTTCACATTTAAAAGGCGCACCAGCGCCATCCCTGCGGTTCCGCCGCGGATCACCCGCACACCGTCAGCACGATGCCGGCCACGATGCCCACCACCGCGGGCAGCTTCGCCCGGCCGTGCTTTTCGCGAAACAGCCACAGGCCGCCCGCGAACGCCACCAGCGTGCTCCCGCGCCGCAGGCTCGACACCACCGACACCAACGCGTCCGGATCACGCAGTGCGTCAAAGTAGACGAAGTCCGCCGCCAGCAATGCGAACGACACGCCCACGATACTCCAGCGCCAGTTGAACTCCTTGCGCGGCCACCAACGCCGCCACCAGCCGATCGCCAGCGGCAGGAACAGCAGCGCCAGATAGATCGAGAACCAGCACTGCACCGTGGACGCGTCGTAGCCCACCGTGCCCATCAGGTGCTTGTCGTAGAGGCCGCTCACCGCGCCCAGCAGCGTGCCCGCGATGATCCACCACACCCACTTGTTGCGGTGAAAGTGGATCCCCTCCTTGGCCCCCACGAACGACAATCCCACGAACGACGCCAACGTCGTCGTGATGCCCGCCACCTCCAGCCACGAGGGCCGCTCGCCCAACACCAACAACGCTCCGAAAAACGTCCACATCGGCCCCGTCGCGCGGATCGGCGCCGCCAGCGACACCGGCAGGTGCTTCACCGCGAAATAACTGCACACCCACGACCCCGCCACGATGACCGACTTCAGCAGCAGCCGCGCATGGTCGGCCACCGTCAGATCCGCCACCCGCAGCATCGGATCGACACCGCCCGGCAACGTCGCGTCGGCCCCGAGCAGTCCCAGCCACACCGTCGCGCTGCACACGTTGGACCAAAAGAGCACCGGCAGCACCGCGTTGTCCCGCACCGCGTGCTTGGTGCAGAGTTGATAGACCCCGAGGAACAGGGCGGAGAACAGACTGGCGACGATCCA
>JAUWBF010000031.1 GCA_030601755.1 Verrucomicrobiota bacterium
GTGCAGGACGAGGCCAGCTCCGTCGTCTGGGGCATGCCCGGCGCCGTCGCCCGCGCCGGCCTCGCCCACGCCGTCCTGCCCCTCGCCGACCTCGCCGGCGAGATCACCCGCCGCCTCGTTTTCAACCTGTCCCTTTCCGCATGATCGCCGACGTCCAGGCCGTTCCGCTCAGCGTCCCCAACTTCGACTTCGTGCGCGAATTCGTGGCCCGCGAGGCCGCCATCGTCATCGACAAGGGCAAGGAATACCTCGTCGAGACCCGCCTCGCCAACCTCGCCGCCCGCAACGACTGCGCCAGCGTCAACGCCCTCGTCGACCTCATCCGCGCCTCGCGCGACGGCGCCGCCGCCCTGCGCAGCTCCGTGGTCGACGCCCTCACCACCAACGAGACCCTCTTCTTTCGCGACCTCAATCCGTTCGACGCCCTGCGCGAACACGTCATCCCCGAGTTCCAGGCCAAGTGTCCCGGGCAACAGTTCACGATCTGGTCCGCCGCCGCCTCCACCGGACAGGAGGCCTACTCCATCGCCATGTTGCTGGCCGACCATTTCCCCGCGCAGTCCGCGCGCATCTTCGGCACCGACCTCTCGCCCAGCGTCATCGAACGCGCCAAGGCCGGCCTCTACCAACAGGTCGAGGTCAACCGCGGCCTGCCCGCCAAGCTCCTCTTCAAACACTTTAAGCAGACCCCCGAGGGCTGGCGCATCGACGACGCCCTGCGCCGCCGCGTGCAGTTCAGCGTGCTCAACCTGCTGCACTCTTGGGCGCACCTGCCGCCTGCCACGTCGTCATGCTGCGAAACGTGATGATCTACTTCGACATCCCCACCCGCCAAAAAATCCTGCACCAAGTGAAGTCCGTGCTCCTGCCCGGCGGCTACCTCGTGCTCGGCGGCGCGGAGACTCCCGTGCTCGTCGACAAGAGCTACGTGCCCGTGCAGGTCGGCAAGGCCACCTTCTACCGCGTCGGCGCGTGACCGCAGGTCCCAAGTAGCGCAGGCTTCCAGCCTGCATCCGGCTTCGACGGCAGGCTGGAAGCCTGCGCTACACACCACACAAAAAAGCCGCCCCCTCTCTCAAAAGGGGCGGCTTTCGCAGTGTGTGATCATTCTCTCCACAACTGGAGCGTGCGGAGATAGTTTCCTCTTTCGTAGGCGTCGGGATCGGGGCAGCGGGCCATGCACAGCGCGCCCTTCATCTCGGAAATGGACTCATACTCGTGCTCCTCCATCCAGTTGCGGAGCTCGCCCAGCCAGTCGCCGAGGCGCTGCGGACCGCGTCGCAACAAAGCGGATACGGACTGCACCGCGTCGGCGCCGGCGAGGATGAGCTTCACCACGTCGGCCGGCGCGTGCACCCCGCCGCTGCCGGCGAGGCTGACACCCGTCTGGTCGCGCAGCAGGCCGATCCAGCGCAGGCGCACGCGCAGGTCCTCGGGCGTGGACAGCTCGAGCTTCGGACGCACCTCCAGCAGGTCGACGTCGATCTCCGGCTGGAAGAGTCGGTTGAACATCACCACGCCCTCGACGCCGGCGTCCTCGAGACGTTTCACGAGGTGCCCGACCGAGGTGTGGAACGGCGAGAGCTTGACCGCGATCGGGATCGACACGCGCTCGCGCACGGCGCGCACGATGTCGAGCAGGCCTTCCTCCAGCGCCTCGCCGGACTCGTCCGGGTCGGTGGCGAGGAAGTAGGCGTTGAGCTCGAGCGCGTCGGCGCCGGCCTGCTCGATGAGCGCCGCGTGGCCGACCCAGCCGCCGTAGCGGGTGCCGTTGAGCGAGGCGATGACCGGCACGGTGCAGACTTCCTTCAGGCGCGCGACGCGGGCGAGGTATTCGTCCGGCCCGAGCGTATAGCCGTCGGCCTTGGGGAAGAACGACTCGGCCTCGGCGAAGGAGTTTTCCCAGCGAAGCGCGTGGCGGTTCCAGGCCGCGCCGTCCTTCTCGATCTGCTCGGCGAAGAGCGAGTGCATGACGACCGCCGACGCGCCCGCGTCCTCCAGGCGTTTCACCTGGTCGAGGTTGTCGCACAGCGGCGAGGCGCCGGGCATCAGCGGGTTCTTGAGCTTCAGCCCGAGGTAGCGGGTGGAGAGGTCGATGGACATGGCGGTCAGGCGTTGGCGGGGGTTTCGGTGGCGGGTGTCGCGGGTGCCGGGGCGGCGGGCTTGCCGGCGGCGGCGAGCGCCTCGTAGCCGGCGCGGCGGGTGGCCACGGCGGCCTGGGCGCGCTGGGCGAGCGCCTCGGCGTGCTCGGGCTTCATCTTGCGCAGGACCTGGTAGCGGAGTTCGTTGGCGGTGTATTGCGCGAGCGGCACCTTCGGCGCGGCGGAGTCGAGCACGGTGATCGGCTTGCCCTCGGCGGCGTTGAGCGGGTTGTGGCGCATGAGCGGCCAGTGGCCGGAGTCGACCGCGAGTTTCTGCTGCGTGAGGCCGCCGGCCATGCGGATGCCGTGGGCGATGCAGTGGGCGTAGGCGATGATGATCGCGGGGCCCGGGTGCGCCTCGGCCTCGATGAAGGCCTGCACGGTCTGCGAGTCCTTGGCGCCCATGGCGACGCGGGCGACATAGACGTGGCCATACTGCGCGGCGATCATGGCCATGTCCTTCTTGTCGGCGGCCTTGCCGCCGGCGGCGAACTTTGCGACGGCGCCCATCGGCGTGGACTTCGAGTTCTGGCCGCCGGTGTTGGAGTAGACCTCCGTATCGAGAACGAGGATACGCACCTTCTTGTTGGAGGCGAGCACGTGGTCGAGGCCGCCGAAGTCGATGTCGTAGGCCCAGCCGTCGCCGCCGATGATCCAGACGGATTTTTCGACGAGGTTGTCGGCGAGTCCGGCGAGGCGCACGGCCTCGGGACGATCGCCCATCGCGGCGAGGGCGGCGCGGAGACGATCGACGGCGGCACGGCGCTCGGCGCGGTCGGCGTCGGTGTAGGTCTCGGGAGCCTGCAGGCGCTCGACGATGTCGGCGGGCAGGTCGGCGGCGAGGGTGGCGAGCAGGTTCTTGGCCTGCGCGGAGAACTGATCGAGACCGGCGCGGAGGCCGAGACCGTATTCGGCGTTGTCCTCGAAGAGCGAGTTGCTCCAGGCCGGGCCGCGGCCGCAACGGTCGGTGGTGTAGGGCGTGGTGGGCAGGTTGCCGCCGTAGATGGAGGAGCAGCCGGTGGCGTTGGCCATGACGAGGTGGTCGCCGAAGAGCTGGGTGAGCAGCTTGATGTAGGGCGTCTCGCCGCAGCCGGCGCAGGCGCCGGAGAACTCGAACTTGGGCGCGCGGAACTGCGAGCCCTTGACCGTATCCTGAAGGAGCACGGCGGGGGCCTCGGGAAGTTTTTCAAAGAAGTCCCAGCGGATCTGGTCGTCGGTGTAGTCGGCGGGCGCGGGCACCATCATGAGGGCCTTGCGCTTGAGGTCGGTCTTGTCGCGGGCGGGGCAGACCTCGTGGCAGAGCGAGCAGCCGGTGCAATCGGCGGCGGAGACCTGGAGGGTGTAGGCGTAGTCCTTGAGCTCGGCGCTGCGGAGCTTGGTCGACTGGAAGCCCTCGGGGGCGCCTTCGAGCGCGGCCATCGGGCAGGCGTTGGCGCGGATGACGGCGTGCGGGCAGACCATCACGCACTTGTTGCACTGGATGCAGAGCGAGGCGTCCCACTGCGGCACGAACTCGGCGAGGCGGCGCTTTTCGAACTTGGTGGTGCCGACCGGCCAGGTGCCGTCGGGGATGAAGGCGCTGACGGGGAGCAGGTCGCCCTCGCCGGCCATCATGCGGGCGGTGACGCGCTGGATGAACTCGGGCGCGGCGGGCGGCACGACGGGCGGGCGGCCGACGGCGTTGACGTCGACCTGGCCGGGAACGTTCAGGCGGAGGAGCGCGTCGAGCGCGCCGTCGACGGCGGCGTAGTTCTTGGCGACGACGGCGTCGCCCTTGCGGCCGTAGGTCTTCTTGATGGCCTGCTTGATGCAGGCGATGGCCTCGTCGCGCGGCAGCACCTTGGAGAGCGCGAAGAACGCTGTCTGCATGACGGTGTTGATCTGGCCGGGCATGCCGGCGGCGCGGGCGACCTTGGAGGCGTCGAGGGTGTAGACCTCGAGTTTGAGGTCGATGATGCGCTGCTGCATCTCGCGGGGCAGACGGGCCCACACGGCGTCGGGTTCGCCGTAGGCGTTGAGCAGGAGGGTCGCGCCGGGGCGGGCGACGGTGAGGATGTCCATCGACTCGACGAAGGGCATGTGGTGGCAGGCCACGAAGTCGGCGCCGCTGATGAGGTAGGGCGCGCGGATGGGCTTGGGACCGAAGCGCAGGTGCGAGACGGTCATCGCGCCGGATTTTTTCGAGTCGTAGACGAAGTAGCCCTGGGCGTTGAGGTCGGTGGACTCGCCGATGATCTTGATCGAGTTCTTGTTGGCGCCGACGGTGCCGTCCGAGCCGAGTCCGTAGAACACGGCCTGGCGCACGGAGTCGTCCTCGAGGATCCAGGAGGCGTCGAAGGGAACGGAGAGGTTGGTAACATCGTCGTGGATACCGACGGTGAAGCGGCGACGGGCGTCGGGGAGCGCGAGCTCGTCATAGACGGCCTTGGCCATGGCGGGGGTGAACTCCTTCGAGCCGAGTCCGTAGCGGCCGCCGATGACCTTGATCTCGGAGCGGCCGGCCTCGGCGAGGGCGGTGACGACGTCGAGGAAGAGGGGTTCGCCGAGGGCACCGGGTTCCTTGGTGCGGTCGAGCACGGCGATGCGTTTGACGGACTTCGGGAGGGCGGCGAGGAAGGCGGGGGCGATGAAGGGGCGGTAGAGGCGGACGGTGACGACGCCGGTCTTGCGTCCGGCGGCGTTGAGCGCGGCAACGGTTTCGGAGAGCGTCTCGGAGGCCGAGCCCATGACGACGGTCACGTCGGTGGCGTCGGCGGCGCCCTCGTAGTCGAAGAGGTTGTAGCTGCGGCCGGTGCGCTCGGCGAGGGCGGCGAAGGCGGCGATCACCTTGTCGGCGACGGCATCATGGAAGGGGTTGCAGGCCTCGCGGGCCTGGAAGAACACGTCGGGGTTTTGCGCGGTGCCGCGCAGCTCGGGCTTGTCGGGCGTGAGGCCACGAGATCGGGCGGACGCCATCAGCTCGTCGTCGACCATGGAGAGCAGGTCCTCGTTGGAGAGCTTGGCGATTTTCTGGATCTCGTGCGAGGTGCGGAAGCCGTCGAAGAAGTGGATGAACGGCACGCGTGAGGTGAGGGTCGCGGTGTGGGCGACGGCGGCGAAGTCCTGCGCCTCCTGCACGGAGCGGCTGCAGAGCATGGCGGCGCCGGTCTGGCGGCAGGCCATGACGTCGGAGTGGTCGCCGAAGATCGAGAGCGCGTGGGTGGCCAGCGTGCGGGCGGTCACGTGCAGGACGAACGGATGGAGTTCGCCGACGATCTTGTAGAGATTGGGAATCATCAGCAGGAGGCCCTGCGACGCGGTGAAGGAGCACGCGCGGGTGCCGGCCTGCAGGGCGCCGTGAAGGGCGCCGGCGGCGCCGCCTTCGGACTGCATTTCGACGACCTCGGGAACGTGGTTCCAGAGATTCTTTCGGCCTTTGGCGGACCACTCATCAACCGACTCGCCCATGGGGGTGGAAGGCGTGATGGGATAAATCGCGAAAAGCTCGCTAAGGGAGTAAGCCACGTGAGCGACGGCCTCATTGGCGTCGAGCGTGACGAGTTCGGGAGAGAGAGTCTTGATCACGTTGCCAGCATACTCCTGTCGCGGGCGATGTGCGTCGCAGGGGTTGCCGGCCTCTGCGCATATTTTGCGCGGCGCCGCGAACCGATGCGCGGGTCGTGAGGCCGAGGGACGACGGGCCGGGCGGAGGAGGTGGTTACCGGTTGCCTGTCAGCTCCTGAAACGTAGGCTCGCCGCACCTTACCATGAAGTCCCCCGCCCTCTTTTTGCTTTTGGCGCTGGCCGGTCTGCTCGGCGGCTGCGCCTCGTCCGCCACGACTTCCGCCACCGACGCCGCGTCCACGGCCGCGCGCGTCGAAAGCGGTGGCGGCGGCGGTGGCGGCGGCGATATCGCTTCGGGCGGGACGGTGACGGCTGCGACGACGGCGACGTTGGAGGGAACCGCGTGGGCGTTGGTGCGCCTGCGGGGCGAGGCGTTGGTGCTGCCGCCAGGGACGCGCCGGCCGTTTCTGTCGTTCACCGCGGACGGTCGCGTGTATGGCTTCGGCGGCGTCAACCGCCTGAGCGGACAGCCGCGGATCGCGGGCCAATCCATCACGTTTGGCAACGTCGTCTCGACCCGCATGGCCGGCCTCCCCGCCGCCATGACCCTGGAGCTGCGTTTCATCGAAACCCTGCGCGTCACCACCGGCTGGCGCATCGTCGAGGACAACCTGGAACTGCTCTCCGAGGACCGCGTCGTCGCGATCTTTCACGCCATCCCCGACGACGAGACGGAATAAATCGCATTCCCCGCAAGGGTTCGCCGAAAGCGCCGCGTAATACCCGGCGCAATGAACACCAAATTCCTCTCCGCGCTTCTCCTCGCGCTGCTTCCCGTCGCGGCCACGGCCTCCGCCTCGGACGAGCAAACGGCCAACTCCGCCGTGCCCGCCACCTGCCCCGTGTCCGGTGAAAAAATCGGCAGCATGGGCGACGGTTATGTCCACACCCACAAAATCGATGGCCAGCCCGACCGCACCGTGACGCTCTGCTGCAAGATGTGCGTCGGCAAATTCAACCGCGACCCGGAGCGCTACCTCGCCAAGGACGCCAAGCCCGCCGACAACGCGGCCAAGGCCGACGAACACGCCGGTCACAACCACTGAGTCGCTTCGCCCGACGGCGCACCGGACCTCCCCCGCCGGCCTCCGCGCGCCGCCGCCCACCTTCCCGGCCATCACCATGCGCACGCTTCCCCTCGTCCTCGTCACCACCACCCTCGCCGCCGCCGGCGGCTGGTTCGTCGCCCGCAACCTGCCCGCGCACGACCACGCGAACTCCACCGCAACCGGCGAGCGCAGGATCAAGCTCTACCAGTCGCCGATGCATCCGTGGATCACCTCGGACAAACCGGGCAAGTGCACCATCTGCGGCATGGCCCTCGCCCCCGTCTACGAGGGAGAGGCCGGTTTCGGCTCCGGCGGCGATCTGGTCACTCTGCCCGAGGCCAGCGCCACCGTGATCGGCGTCGCCACCGCCGAGGCCCGCGTCGCCCCGCTCACCCGCACCCTTCGCGTCACCGGCATCCTCGACGACGACGAGACCCGCCACCGCGTGCTCTCCGCACAAACCCCCGGGCGCATCGAAAAACTCCACGTCGACCAAGTCGGGGCCACCGTCAAGGCCGGCCAACCCCTCGCCACGCTCTACTCGCCCGAGGTCTACGCCGCCCAGCGCCTCTACATCGAGCGCCACGTCGCCGGCCCCGATGCCGTCACCGCCGCCGAGCTCTCCGTCGCCTTCGAAAACCTGCTCGCGCTCGGTCTCGTCGAGGCCGACATCCGCCGCATCGAAAAGACCCGCCAGCCCGAGTCCACCGTCGAGATCCGCGCGCCCTTCGATGGCGTCGTCATCTCGCGCAACGCCTACGTCGGCGCCTACGTCCAGGACACCGACGCCCTCTTCGAAATCGGCGACTTCTCGCACCTCTGGTTCATCTTCGACGCCTACGAGGCCGACCTGCCCTTTCTCCACGTGGGCCAGACCGTCGACGTTTCCATCCCGTCTCTTCCCGGTGAAACGCTCTCCGCGCCCATCGCCTTCATCGATCCCAGCATCGACCCCATGACCCGCACCGCCCGGGTGCGCGTCGTCCTCGACAACCCCGACGGGGAACTCCTCCACCGCCAGACCGCCTCGGCCATCGTCCGTATCGACACCGCCGATACGCTTGTTGCGCCGCGCTCCGCGCTCGTCCTTACCCGCGAACACCCGCTCGTCTACGTCGACAAGACCGGCCACGCCTACGAACCCCGCCCCGTCGTCACCGGCCGCGTCGGCGACGCCGACGTCGAGATCCTCTCCGGCCTCAAGCCCGGCGAGCGCGTCGTCACCCAGGGAGCCCTCCTCATCGACGCCCAGTCCCAAGTCTCCGGCCTCCCCCTCCCTCCCCCGCCCTCCGCACAAAGTAACCATAATGGTTACTTTGCCTCCGAGCCGGCGGCCACCGCGCCCGTCGCCCTCCCCCGCGAACTGCTCCTCGCCGCGGCCGACGCCGCCGGCGCGCTCGCGTCCGACGACCTCGCCGCCTACGCGAAACTCCTCCCCGCGCTGACCGCCGACAACCAGCCCGCGTCGCTCGCGCCACTCGCCGCCAAGCTCGTCGCCGGCCCCGACCTCACCGCCGCCCGCGCCGCCTTCGAGCCGTGGTCCACCGCCCTCGCCGACCTCACGCTCGCCCTGCCCGCCGCCGAGCGCGGCGTCACAGTGTTCCAATGCCCGATGACCCCGGTCCTCGGCACCGGCCGCTGGATCGCCCGTGATGACAAGCTGCGCAATCCCTTCTACGGATCGGACATGCTCGAGTGCGGAGAAGAACTCAAATGATCGCCCGCATCATAGGTGGAACGCGTTGTCCCCAACGCGTTCGTAAAGCGCCCGCCAGCCCCACGGCGTCCTCCTCGACCAACAACCTCAGCCATCCGCACCGCCCATGATCGCCCGCATCATCCACTGGTCGCTGCACAACCGCTTCCTCGTCACGGCCGCCTTCCTCGCGCTGTGCGCCTGGGGCATCGTGGCGCTGCGCACCGTGCCGATCGACGCCATTCCCGACCTCTCGGAAAACCAGGTCATCGTCTACACCGACTGGTCCGGCCGCTCGCCGCAAGAGGTCGAGGATCAGGTCACCTACCCGCTCACCACCTCGCTGCAGGGCCTCGCCGGCGTGAAGACCGTGCGCGCCACCTCCATGTTCGGGTTCTCGTTTGTCACCGTCATCTTCCGCGACGACGTCGACAACTACTTCGCCCGCACCCGCGTGCTTGAGCGCCTCAACTCCCTCGGCGAACTCCTCCCCACCGGCGTCACGCCGCAGCTCGGCCCCGACGCCACCGGCCTAGGCTGGGTCTATCAATACTACCTCGACAACACCTCCGGCACCCACGACCTCGGCTCCCTGCGCAACATCCAGGACACCTACCTGCGCTACCAACTCGCCGCCGTTCCCGGCGTGGCCGAGGTCGCCTCCGTCGGCGGCTTCGTGCGCCAATACCAGATCGAGGTCTCCTCGCTCAAACTCCGCCAATACGACGCCACCCTTGCCGAGGTCATGGACGCCGTCGCCGCCTCCAACCGCAACGTCGGCGGCAAGACCCTCGAGGAAAACGGCGCCGAATACGTGGTGCGCGGCATCGGTCTGGTCGAGTCCGCGGCCGACCTCGAAAACATCGTCATCCAACCCCGCGACGGCACCCCGCTTTACCTGCGCGACATCGCCCAGGTGCAGATCGGCGGCGACTTCCGCCGCGGCGCGCTCGACGTCAACGGCCGCGAGGTCGTCGGCGGCATCGTCGTCATGCGCTACGGCGAAAACGCGTATCAGGTTATTCAGGACATCAAGGCCAAGCTCGCCGCCATCTCCGGCGGCCTGCCTGCCGGCATCGAGGTAAAATCCTTCTACGACCGCAGCGACCTGATCGAGCGCGCCATCAACACCCTCAAGCACGCCCTCACCGAGGAGATCATCCTCGTGACGCTCGCGCACATCCTGTTCCTGTTTCACTTCCGCTCGATCCTGATCGTCACGCTGCCCCTGCCCGCGTCGATCCTCGTGTCGTTCATCCTCATGAAGCAGTTCGGCATCCCGTCGAACATCATGTCGCTCACCGGCATCGCCATCTCCATCGGCGTGCTGGTCGACGCCGGCATCGTCATGACCGAAAACGTCATCCGCCACTGCGAGCTCGCCGAGGAGCGCCTGCGCCGCCGCCTCACCGCGTCCGAGGTGTTTCAGGAAACCCTCGCCGCCGCCCAACAAGTCGGTCGCCCGATGGTGTTCTCGATGCTCATCATCATCCTCGCCTTCGTCCCCGTGTTAATGCTCGGCGGCCAGGAGGGCAAACTCTTCCACCCGCTCGCCTACACCAAGTCCTTCGCCCTGCTCGGCGCCGTCATCCTCGCCATCACCGCAGTGCCCGTCTTCTGCACTTGGCTCGTGCGCGGCCCCTTCAAACCCGAGAGCGAGAACCGCCTCATGCAGGTCCTGCTCCGCGTCTACGATCCCGTGCTCGACTGGGCCCTGCGTTGCCGCAAGACCGTGCTCTCCCTCGCCGTCGTCCTGCTCGCCGCGGCCTGCGTGCTCGCCTTCGGCTTGCCCTCTGCGATCAACCGCCACCTGCCCGACGGTATTCAAAAACACACGACAGGCTTCGGCTCCGAGTTCATGCCCACGCTCGAGGAAGGCTCGCTGCTCTTCATGCCCGTGCTCCTGCCATCGACCTCGCTCACCGAGGTGAAGCGTATCATGGCCTGGCAGGACAAGGTCATCAGCGAATATCCCGAGGTCGTCTCCAGCGCCGGCAAGCTCGGTCGCGCCGAGACCGCCACCGACCCCGCGCCCGTCGAGATGATCGAGACCACCATCATGCTCAAACCGCCCTCCGAGTGGCGCCCCGGCGTGACCAAGGACCAGATCATCGCCGACCTCTCCGAGCGCCTCACTCAGGTGCCGGGCTACGTGCCCGGTTTCCTCCAGCCGATCGAGAACCGCATCCTCATGACCAGCACCGGCATCCGCGCGCAGGTCGGCGTAAAAATCTTCGGCGACGACCTCGACGCCCTGCAACGCAAGGCCTTCGAGGTCGAGAAAGTGATCGCGTCCATCCAAGGCGCCACCGGCGTCGCGCCCTCCCGCGTGCAGGCCAAGCCCTACCTTGAAATCGTGCCCGACCGCGCCGCCCTCGGCCGCTACGGACTGCGCGTCGACGACGTCCTCCGCTACGTCGAGACCGGCATCGGCGGCACCACCGTCACGACCACGATCAAAGGCCGCGAACGCTGGCCCATTCAGGTGCGACTCGACCGTGCCGACCGCGACGACATCGAAAAACTCGGCGAACTCATCGTGCCCACACCCTCCGGCGCCAACGTGCGCCTCTCGCAACTCGCGCGGATCAGCCGCGTGATCGGCCCCAGCGAAATCTCCTCAGAAAACGGCCGCCTGCGCGTCTTCGTGCAGGCCAACGTGCAGGACCGCGACCTCGGCGGCTTCGTCAACGAGATCCGCGAGAAAGTAACCACTATGGTTACTTTGGAGCCCGGCATGACCATCGACTACTCGGGCCAATACGAGAACCAGCTGCGCGCCAAACGCACGTTGAGCTACGTGTTCCCCGCCGTGCTCGGCATCATCTTCATCCTGCTCGTGATGACCTTCCGCAGCGCCGCCGAGGCCGCGCACGTCATCCTCGCCGTGCCCTTCGCGCTGACCGGCGGCGTGGTGTTGCAGGCCATCCTCGGCTTCAACTTCAGCGTGGCGGTGTGGGTCGGCTACATCGCCCTCTTCGGCACCGCGATCCAGACCGGCGTCGTGATGGTCGTTTATCTTGAGGAAGCCGTGCAAAGCGCCATCGCCGCAAAGGGTGGTTCCGCGCTCAACCGCGCCGAGTTGATCGACGCGATCAAGGCCGGCGCGCGCCTGCGCCTGCGCCCCAAGGTCATGACCGTCGCCACCACCGTCGCATCGCTGCTGCCGATTTTCTGGAGCACCCGCACCGGCGTGGAGGTCATGCAACCCATCGCCGCCCCCGTGGTCGGCGGCATGCTGTCCTCACTGCTGCACATCCTCGTGGTCACGCCGGTGATCTTCGCGATGCTGCACGAGCGGAAGCTGGCGAAGGGGTGAGGCTGCCGGGCTCTTACGCAGGGCCACTTCCGTTTCGACAGAGCCGGCTGGGAGGCTCAAATCCTTGGACGTGCAGACCGACCACAATGCGCCCGCTATCATTCAAAGCAAACAACACTTAGGATCACGACGCCGCAGACGATGGCCGATCATCACGTTGGGAATTCTGACGACACTGGGCCTCGTCATCTGGGCGCTTGGCCGGGATGAGCCACCACCCGACGATTCATGGATGGCTATCGAGCTGCTCAATCCTCCGGATGACCAGAACGCCTACGTCCAGTTGGTTTTGATCGCCAAGCAACTGCCCAAGCACGAATGGGACCCGTATGATCCCGACTCCGTGAGTCTGCAGGAGCTAATCGAAGGGACCAAACAAGACGAAGCGCTGCGCACGAAACTTAGGACCAACGCGGCTCCACTCTGGCCGTTGGTCAGGACCGCCTTGGAACTGCCGATGTCGGAGGTTCCGATGTGGCGAAGTTTGTCGGAAATGGACGTCAGCGCCATCGGTGCATTGAGAGAGCTTGCCTGGCACTCGATGCTGGAAACTCAGTCATTGTTTGAAGATGAGCAGGAGGAATCCGCCGTCGAACAGATCGGGCTCAGCCTGAGGCTGGGAGAAACCGTCATTCAGGGCAGAGGGCCATTGATTCATCATCTCGTGGGAACAGCCCTGCATGGAACCGTAGTCGGCAGCCTGCCTGAGATAACGCGCCATTCTCGTAATTCGAAAAAGTCTTTGCTCACGATCAACGACCTCTTGGAGCGACACCGTCCGCGTCCGTCGGACTTTCGCAACACACTAAAACGCGAATACACGTTTTGGCTCATGGCCGAGGGATCCGAAGACATGGCAAAAATGCTGGGTGAGCTGGATGCCCTCGAATCGCTGCTTCTGAAGTCGGGCATAATCCACAAGCGCAACCAAACCCGCAGGCTATGGTTGGAGCATCTCGAAAACCTCATGCCCCTGCTGGAGGAAGACGGCCTCAAGTTCATCGAAAAATCACGGCGCCTGAATAACGAGATAGCCCGTGCCGATACTTGGCTGCTCAATCGCACGGGACATCAGTTGCTGGGAACCATCGCGCCGACCATCAGCAAGGTTTACGAATCCGCCTACTACCGACTAAACTCCAGCATCTCCGCCACCCAGGCCCTGCTCGCGATTCGTGCGTATCAGATCGACCACGACAACGCGCTCCCCGAAACGCTCGACGCGCTGGTGCCCGACTACCTGCCGGCCGTGCCGCTCGACTACATGGACTTCGCGCCGATTCGCTATTCCAAGGAACACCGCTTCATCTGGTCCATCGGGACCGAGGGCAACTTCGACGCAACCACGCTCAGCTCGGACGACGACGAACCGTCGCAGATACTCCTGCGCATTCCCTGAGCAGAGGCTCGCCCGGGGACGTCTTGGGAATGGAATTCCCCCCGTAGGGGCCTCGCTTGCGAGGCCCGTTGACGCGGGAGTCCCGGGGGATGCTCTTTTGGCGAGCTAGGACATCCGACGGGCCTCGCGAGCAAGGCCCCTACAAAAAAGGCCGGCCCCCGTTTTCAGGACGCCGGCCTTTTTTGTGCACCCAATCAATCAGTCTATCCCAAACAAAGTGTTCTCAGCGGGCGGGGGCGGCCATGGCGACCGGGATGCCGGCCGGGAGGATGTCATCGGCGGGGGTCTCGGCGGCGGCGTGGAGCGTCGCGTAGACCGTGCCGATCAGGTTGGCGTCGGTCACGCGGGTGGTGTCGGCGGAGGCGTTGTTGTAGCCCTTGACCGTCCAGCCGTTGACGGCGTCGCCGCCGATGACGCGGTGGGCGACCGTCTCGCCGAAGCGGCTGGTGTAGACGATCACCATGCCGGGCTTGAGCGACTCGGCGCGGGCGGCCTTGACCAAGAGCACCGAACCTTCGCCGAAGTAAGGGAGCATCGAGACGCCGGCGACACGCATGACCTTCAGGTCGGGGCGGACGGCGGCGAGCGTGGCGGCGTCGCGCAGGGCGCTGTTGAGGCTCACCGGGGTGGTCGGGGCGGACGCGGCGGACATCACCGTGGCCATCGCCAGCGTGGCGAGGAGCGGGAGGATGTGGCGCAGCGTTTTCATGCCATCGAGATTACGCTTTTTTGACGGCCTCCGGTATTCGGCCCCTGCCTCATCTTTTTTCAGGGGTGAGCCCACGGTTCCCACGCGAAGACCTCAGCGCAAAAATAGGGTGTGCACCCCGTCGGCCTAGGGTGCGCTTGGGACGCCCGGGGGAATCACCCGGTGACCCTCGGGAAGGCTCGCCTTGGGCGACCAGACGTATTCACTCGCTGACGACGTGATCTCCGCCGACAAACGCATCAGCTATGCCCTTGGCTACATTGAACTTGGGCTTTTTTTGGCCGCGCGCGCCGAACTTGACGCCATCCTCCCGGAGCAGGCAAAAAATCCCGGGATTTTGGTCGCGCGCATCGAGCTCGCGATGGCCGAGGGAGACTGGACTGAGGTGGTTCGCCTGGCTCCCGGGGCCGTCGAGGCCGATCCGGCGGAAGAGCGGCCGTGGGTCGCGTGGGCCTACGCGTTGCGCGAGTTGCAGCAGGTGCGGCAGGCGCTGGAGGTCTTGCTGCGCGGCGAGCTGCACATCGAGGGGCCGACCGTGCTGGTGGACTACAATCTCGCCTGCTACCTCGCCCTGCTCGGCGAACTGAAGGAGGCACGTCGCCGGCTCGAGCGGGTTTTCAAACGCGACCCGGCCTGGCGCGAGGAGGCCGCGTGCGACCCCGACCTGGCGGCGCTGCATCCGTCGATCTGAGGTCGCTGTCGCGAGCTTCGGACTTTAACGCAAAGACGCAAAGGCGCGGAGAGACGCTACCAATCCATCAGCGGCAAATCTTCGCGTCCTTCGCGGCTTTGCGCCCTTGCGTTAAATGGGTCTGTCTGAGCGGGCGGGTTGCAGCCTGCGGATCAGCTCGGGCCACTCGGCGGCGGCGGGCGAGTCGCGCAGATAGTCCGCCGCCGCGGCCGCGCGGCCGCGCGAGAGCAGCCCCGCGTAGACGTGCAGCTCGAAGCGCAGGCGCAGCGCCCGCTCCGCGTCGGCCGCGCCGAGCGCGGCGAGCACGAAGAGCAGCGCCTCCATGGTCGAAAACCGTCCGCCCTCCGCCTGCGTGCGCAGCCGGTAGCGACTGACACCTGTCATGGGAAGACGGATACACCGACCAAGCCCCGACGCAGCCGAGAGCATGCCCGAGGCCTGCTTCCAGCTGCCATCGATCAGCATCAGGCGCAGTCCCTCCGGCGCCTCGGCGGGCATGGGCTCGCCGGCCGGATGCAACACCCATAGCGGTCCGCCGGGTGCCGGGGCGACCGGCTGCCCCGGACGATACTCCCGGATGACCGAGCCGGGCACGAGCCGGCCGACGAGGTGGCCGGTGCTGCTGGGGCGGTAGGACTCCATGAAGTGCATGAGCACCTCCACGCCGATGGGCACGCCGGCGACCGGCGTCATGGCCGCGCAGATACACCAGCGCGGCGGTAGTTGGCAGCCCGCGCAGCGAACCGCTCCCTTCAAGACGACGCTTCGTGCCATGGTGGCGGACCATGCGGCGCGAAAGCGCGGCGGCCGCCAAGCCAAATCATTCGCCGGCGGCGCGCACGATCATCCGGCCGCGCACCTTGCCGTCGAGGAGGTCGGCGGCGGCCGCGGCGGCGTGCTCCAGCGGGATCTCGGTCGCGAGGGAGGCCAGGGTGTCCGCGTCCATGAGGTCGGCCAGCCGGGTCCAGGCCGCCTCGCGCAGGGGGTTAGGCGCCTCCACGCTGTCGATGCCGAGCAGGCTGACGCCGCGCAGGATGAAGGGGGCCACCGTGGCGGGCAGGTCGAGCGACTGGGCGAGCCCGCAGGCCGCCACCCAGCCACCGCGCCGGGTGGAGGCGCAGGCGTTGGCGAGGGTCCAGCCGCCGACGCAGTCGACAACCGCGGCCCAGCGTTCCTTTTGCAGGGGTTTGCCGGGTTCGGACAACGCGGCGCGGTCGATCACCTCGGCGGCGCCGAGGGACCGCAGGTAGGCCTCGTTCTCGGACGGCCGCCCGGTGGAGGCGACCACGCGGTGTCCCGAGCGGGCCAGCAGGCGCACGGCCGTGCCGCCGACGCCGCCGCTCGCGCCGGTCACCAGCACGTCGCCGGAGCCGGGCGCCAAACCGGCGCGCTCAAGTGCGAGCAGGCAGAGCATCGCGGTCAGGCCGGCGGTGCCGAGCGCCATGGCGTCGCGGGGTGATAGGCCGGCCGGCAGACGGAGCGGGAAGTCGGAGGGCACCTGGGCGCGCGCGGCGAGTCCGCCCCAGCGCGTCTCGCCGAGGCCGCGACCAGTGACGACGACGCGGTCGCCGACGTTCCAAGCCGGGTCGTCGCTGGCGATCACCTCTCCGGCGAGGTCGATGCCGGGCACCATCGGCCAAGCGCGCACGACGGGGCCGCGGTCGGTCAGGGCAAGGGCATCCTTGTAATTAAGACTCGAATACAGCGTGCGCAGGCGCACCCCGCCGGGCGGCAGGGAGGCCTCGTCGAGGTCGGCGATGCCCGCGGCGAAACCGGAGGCGTCCTTGGTCAGCAGCCAGCCTGGGAAGCTCATGGTTGCAACATATGACGCGGATCGAGCGCGCGGTCAAGCGCGGCCTCGTCCATCAGGCCGCGTTGAAGCACGACTTCTCGCAGCGTGCGGCCGGTCGAATGCGCCTCCTTGGCCACGGCGGCGGCGGCGTCGTAACCGATGGTCGGGGTGAGGGCGGTGACGAGCATGAGGGAGCGCTCGACGTTGTCGCGGCAGCGGGCGGCGTCGGCCTCCAGACCGGCGACGCAACCCTCGGCGAAGGCGCGGGCGACGTTGGCCAGGCAGCGGACCATCTCGTGCAGCGCGTGGGCCTGGAGCGGGAGGGTGACGTTGAGCTCGAGTTGTCCGTCGCGCGCGGCGGATTGCACGGTGACGGCGAGGCCCTGCGCGTAGTGACCGACCTGGATGACCGATTCGCAGAGGACCGGGTTGACCTTGCCCGGCATGATCGAGGAGCCGGGCTGGATGGCGGGGAGTTTCAATTCGCCCAGGCCGTTGCGCGGACCGGAGCCGAGCAGGCGGATGTCGGCGGCGATCTTCGACAGCGCGCCGGCGGTGGTCGCCAGCAGGCCGGCGGCCTCGGCACATCCGTCGCGTGCGCCCTGCGCCTCGAAGTGGTTGGCGGCCTCGTGAAACGTGAGCCCGGTCTCGGCGGAGAGGCGCAGGCAGACGCGCCGCGCGAAGTCGGGATGGGTGTTGAGCCCGGTGCCGACCGCGGTGCCGCCGATGGCGAGTTCGCGCAGGGCGGCGACGGCGCGGTCGTTGCGCTCGAGGGCCTTGGCGAGCTGCGCGGCGTAGCCGGAGAACACCTGCCCCATGGTAACCGGCACGGCGTCCATGAGGTGCGTGCGGCCGGACTTGATAACGTCGGCGAAGGCCGCGGCGCGTTCGTTCAGCGCGGCATGGAGCGACGAGAGCGCGGGCGCGAGGTCGCGTTGCAAGGCGACGGCCACGCTCACGTGCAACGCGGTGGGGATGGTGTCGTTGGACGACTGGCCGAGGTTGACGTGGTCGTTGGGATGAACGGCGAGATCGGGCGAACCGGCGTCGGTGGCGAGGCGGCGCGCGCGACGGGCGATGACCTCGTTGGCGTTGGTGTTGGTCGAGGTGCCTGATCCGGTTTGAAAAACGTCGACGGGGAACTGATCCGCGTGCGCGCCCTCCGCGACCTCGCGGGCGGCGCGCTCGACCGCGTCGGCGACGGCGGGCTCGAGCCGGCCCAGCTCGGCGTTGGCGCGCGCGGCGGCGGCCTTGATCAGGCCCAGCGCGCGGATGAACGGCGGCGGCAGGCGGTGACCGCTGATCGGGAAGTTCAGCACCGCCCGTTGCGTGGAGGCGCCGTAGAGGGCATCGTCCGGCACCTGCATCTCGCCCATCGAATCGCGTTCGGTTCTCATGCGCCCCACCCTACACCCGATCAACCGGCGCGGCCAGCGTCCGGAAAAAAATCACCAGATACGTTAGTCTTTTTCCGGGGTTGATTCGTGGCGGCGACTTGCGCGGCACCCGCCGCTCGGCTTGGCTCGCGGTCTCATGAGTTACCAAGGCC
Source organism: Verrucomicrobiota bacterium (assembly GCA_030601755.1). Lineage (GTDB taxonomy): Bacteria > Verrucomicrobiota > Verrucomicrobiia > Opitutales > Opitutaceae > JAUWBF01. The sequence goes on from JAUWBF010000031.1 coordinate 17,949, forward strand.
TCGGAACCAAAGCACTCCACGCCGGCCAGTCGCCGGACCCCACCACCGGCTCGCGCGCCGCTCCCCTCTACCAGACGACCAGCTACGTCTTTCGCGACACCGAGCACGCCGCGAACCTCTTTGCCCTCAAGGAACTGGGCAACATCTACACGCGCCTGATGAACCCCACCACCGACGTCTTCGAGCAACGTCTCGCGGCGCTCGAGGGCGGCAGCGGCGCGCTCGCCCACGCCTCCGGTCAGGCGGCCATCACCAACGCGATCCTCAACATCGCCGGCGCCGGCGACCACATCGTCTCCGTCGCCCAGCTCTACGGCGGCACGTATAATCTTTTCCACTACACGCTGAAGAAGCTCGGCATCGAGGTGTCCTTCGTCGACGCCGGCGATCCCGACGCCTTCCGCCGCGCGCTCAAGCCCAACACCAAGGCCTTCTACGGCGAGGGCATCGGCAACCCCGCGCTCAACATCTTCCCCTTTGAAGAAGTCGCCGCCATCGCCCGCGAGGCCAACGTGCCGCTCATCATCGACAACACCGCGCTCTCCCCGATCCTCAACCGTCCGCTCGAGTGGGGCGCCAACGTCGTCGTCCACTCCACCACCAAGTATATCGGCGGCCACGGCACCTCCATCGGCGGCATCGTCGTCGACGGCGGCAACTTCGACTGGGGCTCCGGCCGCTTCCCCGGCTTCACCGAGCCCGACCCGAGCTACCACGGCCTCGTGCACTGGGACGCCTTCAAGGCCTTTCCGCCCGCCGGCGGCGCCAACCTCGCCTACATCCTCAAGATGCGCCTGCAGCTCCTCCGCGACGCCGGCGCCTGCATCTCGCCCTTCAACTCCTGGATGATGCTTCAGGGCCTCGAGACCCTTCACCTGCGCCTCGCCCGCATCTGCGAAAACGCCCAAAAAGCCGCCGAGCTCCTCGCCGCGCACGACAAGGTCACCTGGGTCAACTACCCCGGCCTCAAGTCCAGCCCCAACCACGCCGCCGCCAAGAAGTATCTGTCCGGCGGATACGGCGGCCTGCTCGGCTTTGGCGTCAAAGGCGGCTTCGAGGGCGGCAAGAAATTCATCGAGTCCCTCGGCCTCTTCTCGCACCTCGCCAACATCGGCGACGCCAAGTCCCTCGCGATCCACCCGGCCAGCACCACCCACAGCCAGCTCTCCGCCGACGAGCAGCAGGCCAGCGGCGTCAGCCCCGACTTCATCCGCCTGTCGCTCGGCATCGAGGACTTCGTGGACCTGCAGGCCGACCTCGAGCAGGCCCTCGCCAAGGTCTGATGTCCACCGCCGCCTCCAAGCTCCGCTCGGTCGCGGTCCTCGCGGGCCTGCTGCTGGTCGTGTTCACCAACGCCGCCGTCTCCGGCTGGGCGACCTCGACCAGCGTCGGCACCTGGTATGCGGAACTGGCCAAACCATCCTGGACTCCGCCGGGATGGTTGTTCGGCCCCGCGTGGACCGTCCTCTACACCGCCATGGCCGTCGTGGCCTGGCGCATATGGCGGCTGCCCGAATCCCCCCGCGCCAACGGCGTCGCCCGCACCCGGCTGTTGAGGCTCTGGTGGGTGCAGCTCGCGCTCAACGCCGCGTGGTCGTGGGCATTTTTTTACTTCCGACAACCCGCCGCCGGTCTCGCGGTCATCGGCGCGCTTCTGCTGGTCATCGCCGCCATGCAGCCGCGGCTCGCCCGACTCGACCGCCCCTCGGCCATGCTCTGGACGCCCTACGTGCTCTGGGTCGGCTTCGCCACCGCGCTCAACCTCTGGATTTGGCACTACAACTGACGCTCCGGAATTGCCACGCGCCCGCGGCCGGCCAAGTTCGCGCCAAGCCCACACCTCCCATATGAGCACTTCCCACGTCTGGAACTTCGTCCGCCTCGGCGGCCTCGACCAAGTCGTCATCAAGTCCGCCGACGATTTGTTAAACCTCAAGCATCTGGACCAAAAACTCTGGGTCGCCCTCGCCTGCCCGGTGAAGGGTCTCGAGCTCGACGAAAAAACCCTCGCGCTCATCGACCGCGACAACGACGGTCGCATCCGCGCGCCCGAGATTCTGGAGGCCATTCGCTGGTCCTCGCTCCACCTCAAGGACGTCTCCCTGCTGCTCAAGGGCACCGACACCTTGTCCCTCGACGCGATCAACACCGCCACTCCCGACGGACAGGGCACGCTCGCCTCCGCCAAGACCATTCTCAAGGGACTCGGCAAGCCCGACGCCACCACCGTGTCCCTCGCCGAGGCCGCCGACACGGTGAAACTCTTCGCCGCGACCACGCTCAACGGCGACGGCGTCGTCACTCCCGCCAGCGCCGGTGACGACGAGGAGGTTAAACAAATCCTCACCGACATCCTCGCCACCGTGGGCGGCACGCCCGACCGCTCCGGCCAGCCCGGTGTCGACCAGAGCCGCGCCGATGCGTTCTACAACGCCTGCGCCGCCTGCGTCGGCTGGCTCAAGAAAGGCCACGAGGCCGATGTGCTCACTCTCGGCGACTCCACCGCCGCCGCCTCGGCCGCCATCAAGGCCGTGCGCACCAAGGTCGACGACTACTTCGGCCGCGTGCGCCTCGCCGCCTTCGACGAACGCGCCCTCGCCGCCCTCAACCGCAGCGAGTCCGAATACCTCGCCATCGCCGCGCAGGACCTCTCCATCACCGCGCAGGAAGTCTCCGGCCTGCCGCTCGCCCGCATCGCCGCCGGCAAGCCCCTGCCCCTGCTCGACGCCGTCAACCCCGCCTGGGCCGCCGCCCTCGCCACGTTGCACACCGCCGCCGTCACGCCCGCCTTCGGCGCCGACACCACCAGCCTCACCGAGGCCCAATGGACAGCGCTCAAGGCCAAGGTCGCCGCCTACGACGCCTGGCTCGCCGCCAAGGCCGGCGACGTCGTCGAAAAACTCGGCCCCGACCGCATCGAGGCCATTCTCGCCGGCACCACCCGCGAGCGCGTCACCGCCCTCATCGCCGCCGACAAGGCCCTCGAACCCGAGTTCAACGCCATCCACGGCGTCGAGCGCCTCGCCCGCTACTGCCGCGACTTCCGCGACCTGCTGCACAACTTCGTCAACTTCCTCGACTTCTACTCGCCCGCCCAGCCCGCCACCTTCCAGGCTGGCGTGCTCTTCCTCGACAACCGCAGCACCGAGCTGTGCGTGCAGGTCGCCGGTCCGTCGCCGCTCGCCGCCATGAGCAAGGCCTACATCGCCTATTGCGATTGCACGCGCCCCGGCCGCCCGCCCATGAAGATCGCCGCCTGTTTCACCCAGGGCGACAGCGACTACCTCTTCGTCGGCCGCAACGGTCTCTTCTACGACCGCAAAGGCCTCGACTGGGACGCCAAGATCACCGCCGTCGTCGACAACCCCATCAGCGTGCGCCAGGCGTTCTTCCTCCCGTATAAGAAGTTCGTGCGCATGATCGAGGAACAGGCCGCCAAGCGTGCCGCCGCCGCCGAGGCCAAGTCCGACGCCAAGCTCTCCGCCGCCGCGGTCAAGACCGCCGACTCCGCCACCACCGCGCCCGCGGCCGCCAAACCCGGCGAACCCAAGAAGGTCGACGTCGGCGCGGTCGCCGCCATCGGCGTGGCCATCTCCGGCGCCATCACCGCGCTCACCCTCATCCTCGGCTACGTCTTCGGCCTGGCCGCCTGGCAATACCCGCTCGTGCTGCTCGGCCTCATGGTCGTCATCTCCGGCCCCTCGATGCTCATCGCCTGGCTCAAGCTCCGCCAGCGCACCCTCGGCCCCATCCTCGAGGCCAACGGCTGGGCCATCAACGGCCGCGTCAAGATCAGCGTGCCCTTCGGCACCCGCCTGACCGACCGTGCAAAAATCCCCGCCGGCGCCAACCACTCGCTCGAGGACCCCTACGCCGACAAGGACGCCATCCGCCGCAAGCGTATTCTGATTTTGGTGACGATCGTCGCGCTCGCCCTCGCCGCTCTCGTGCGCTGGGACGCCGTGCGCCACGACGGCGCCTACTTCTGGCAAGCCCTGCCCGAGACCCCGGCCGCCGACACGACGGCCGGGAAGCCGTAGCCGGATGCGGGGACGGCGGACGCGTCACTCCGGGGCCACGCGCCGGGAGCGGCCGATCTCCGCCCCGTGCAGCCCCTCGCGGACGATCGCCAGCACCTCGCCGCCCTCGCCCGGCTCGGGCAGCACGGCGTAGACCCGCCCGGCCTCGACCGACACGGTCGCTTCGCTCCAGGTCGAGCGCCCCGCCCGGTCGATCGCCTCCAGCGTCAGCTTGTGCTCGCCGGGCTCCAGCCTGACGCGCGAGCCCTGCACGCGGCGGCCGTCCACCGCGCGGACCACCACGCGGAGCACCTCGGGGTAGGCGTCGCGCGCCGCCGGGTTCCTGACGTTGGTGTCATTGAGAAAGGACGACACCACGGCCGGGCCGTCGTCCCACGCCGCCGGGCGTTCCGCGGGGCCGGCGCAGCCGGCCGCAGCCGCCAGCGCGGTCGCCAAGGCCAGCCGGCAAAACCATCGGCGCGCGGCGGTCGATGTTGTCGTCGGTCTCTTCGGTTTGGTCGTTTGCATCGGGTTCATCGGGTTCATGACAAGGTCGTTTTCTCCACCGCCTGCCCGGCGACCGCGACCGGGGCTCCCGGGGAAAAATCCTCCCGGTCGTGGTAGACGGTCTTGGGCCGGGCCTCCCGCCCGGTCACCTCCTCCAGCCGCTGCTGGCGGTAGGCCTGGGGCGTCATGCCGGTGTGCTTGCGGAACACGCGCGTGAAGTAGCCCGCGTCGGCGTAGCCGCAGGCCCAGGATATCTCCGAGATGGACAGCTCGTGCCGCCCCAGCATCTCGATCGCGCCCGACATGCGCTGGCGATGCAGGTAGTGGATCAGGGTCTCGCCGGTCTGCTTGTGAAAAAAGGCCGACAGATAGTCCGGCGAGCAGCCCAGCCGATGCGCGATGAACGTGACGTTGAGATCGGGGTTGTAGAGCTGATCCCGCACCAGCCATTTGACCTGGAAGATGCGGCGCGATTCGCCACGGGGATCGGCGAGGTTGGTGCGGGTCAAGTCCGCAAGCATCGCGAACAAGCCCGAGGCCATGCCCTCCACCGCCGTCTTGCGACGCGAGGCGGTGGACTGGTGAACGCCGATGGTCAGGTCGACCAGACCCACGATGCGCCCCAGGTCGGGCGTGGGGAAGAAGTTGATCGTGCCGATCTCGGGCCGACCCCGCCCCGCGTCCACGGCGAAATGCATGCTCACCGTGCTGGAATAAAAACCGATCACCAGGTTCTGGAATTGCCCCTCATCGTCCGCGACGGGGGTCTCCGCATGGGGCAGCCCGGTCGGCAGAAAGAGCGCCTCGCCGGCGCGCAGATACAGCTCCTCGTGGGGGAACGCGAAGCGCGCCGCCCCCGCCGTCTGCACGAATATCTCGGGCCGGAAATGGTAGTGCATGCCGGGGCGACGTTGCATCAGGCCCGACGACTGGGGGACGCACAGACCGCACCGGCTCCGGCGGATGGACTCGCCTTGCGCATCCAAGACCTTTTGAAACTCAAGCTCCTGGGAAGGGCCGCCCAGAACCGGCACGGACATGGGGGGTGGGACCGGGTTTTGTCCTGTCATTCCAAGACTTGTTACAGAGAAGCCCGTTGAAGGCAAATCCGCGCGCCAACACGTTTTGTGCAAGGATCGGTTTCCGGCGGCTCGGCCGGGAACCGATCGCCCCGCCCCCCGGCGATTCCCCCTGTTGTCGAGCGGGAAAAACCACCAACCAACCCCTGATGAAACCAACAGCACGCCCTAACACGGGCCGGCAGGTTCTCACCGTCATGATCGCAGGCGCCAGCCTGCTCTCGACGCCCCTGCACGCCCAGACCGCAACCGACGATCTCAGCGCACTCAAGGCCGAGATGCGCGCCGCCCGCGAAGCCTACGAAAACCGCATCGCCGAGCTGGAAAAACGACTGTCCGCCATCGAGACGGCCAAGCCCGCCGCCTCCGGCGCGCAGACCAACGTCGAGGAACGCCTCTCCGCCCTCGAACGCAGCAACCGCGAGCACGACGAGGCCATCGACGAGATCTTCAGCCCGAACTTCATCGCCGAGGGCCTGCCGGCCGACGTGACGCGGAACTTCGAGTTCCACGGGTATTTGAGAGCCGGATACGGCGTCAACCAGTCCGGCGGCGGCCAGCTCCAGGTCACCCACCCCGACGGCCTTTTCCAGATCGGCCCCGGCCGCCTCGGCAACGAGCAGGACACCTACGGCGAGCTGACCTTCAAATACAACGTGCCCAACTCCGGGGACGGACCCAAGTTCGCCGTGCAAAGCACGCTGGCCTACAAATACGCCGGCGACAAAAGCAACTACGTCACGCCCGGCTTCACCCCCCCGGCCACGTATGACAACGGCGGCGACATCCTCTTCCGCGAGGCCTTCGTCACCGCGTCCAACGTGCTCGCCAGCGCCCCGGAGGTCCAGTTCTGGGCCGGCCAGCGCTTCTACGACCGGCACGACATCCACATCTACGACTTCTACTTCCTCGACATGTCCGGCTACGGCGGCGGCGTGGAGAACATCCCCCTCGGGCCCGGCAAGCTCGCCGTCGCCTACCTGGGCGGCACCGAGGACGACCTGACCGTGGAAGGACGCTTCAACCTCACCAAACAGGCCATCGACATCCGCTGGAGCGAGCTGCCCACCTTCGGCGGCAAAGGCACGCTCTGGGTCGCGCCGATGCGGGTGAACGGCGGCTCGGGCGTGAACCCGGACGACACCTCCGGCGTCGCCCTCGGCTGGGTGCAGTTCAACACCCTCGCCAAGGGCTTCAACAAGGCCTCGATCCAATACGGCTACGGCGCGGCGTCGCAGTTCAACACCTACGTGTCCGGCATCAGCTTCCAGCCCAAGGGCACGCTGGACGACACCGAGACGCTCCAGATCACCAACCAGACCGTCTGGCAATACACCGACCGGTTCTCGCTGATGGCCGCCGGCATCTACAACTACACGGATGCGGGCAGCTATCAGGCCTCCGGCTCCGACCGCACCTACGTCTCGGCGGCCGTTCGCCCGATCTACATGTTCACCAAGCATCTGGGTCTCGAGACCGAGTTCGGCTTCGATTGGGCCGACGACACCCGCTACGACGCCCGCGACGGCTCGACCTCGCTCGGCAAGATCACCATCGCCCCGGTCATCAAGCCGTCCGGAGCCTTCTGGTCTCGCCCCGAGATCCGCCTCTACGCGTCCTACTTCTTCTGGGACGGCGCCCCCGGGTATTACAACCCCAACGGCGTCAAGACCGGCAAGAACTCCTCCCTCAGCTTCGGCATCCAGGCCGAGACTTGGTGGTAAGAATCCCGAGTCATCCCGGCACTCCGTGCGCCCGTCCATCCGCTGGGCGGGCGCGCTTCACCTTCATCCCCCTACCCGTTTACATGAAAACCCCTCCGTTCCGCACCCTCCTGACCTGCCTGCTGACACTGGGCGCCACCCTGCCCGCCATCGCCGAATCGCCCCGGCTGCTCATCTGGATCAACGGCGACAAAGGCTACAAAGGCCTGCAAAAAGTCGGCGACAAATTCGCCGCCGAACTCGGCGTGCCCGTCAAAGTCGAGGCCCCCGAGGGCGTCACCGACAAGTTCTTCCAGGCCGCGCAGGCCGGCAAGGGCCCCGACATCTTCATGTGGCCCCACGACCGCCTCGGCGAATGGGCCGACGCCGGCCTGCTGCGCCCCGTCGAGGTCGACGCCGCCACCCGCGCCAAGTTCTTTCCCAAGGGCTGGGAAGCCTTCACCCACGACGGCCGCGTCTGGGGCTACCCCGTCTCGCTCGAGGCCGTCGGCCTCATCTACAACACCGACCACGTGAAGACCCCCCCGACCTCGCTCGCCGAGGTCGCAGCCATGGCCCCGGGCCTGCGCGCCAAGGGCGTCGACCCCATCATGTGGGACTACGCCACGCCCTATTTTTCGTGGGGCTTCCTCGCCAGCGGCGGCGCCTACGTCTTCGGGCGCGACGCCCAGGGCAACTACAACCCCGCCGACGTCGGCGTCAACGTGCCCGGCGCCGTCCGCGCGCTCGAGCAGATCGTCGGACTCATCGACTCCGGCGTCATGCCCAAGGGCGTCTCCTACTCCGTGATGGACGCCAAGATGAACTCCGGGGAACTCGCCATGATGGTCTCCGGCCCCTGGGCCTGGGGCAACCTCCGCAAGAGCGGCATCCCCTTCGCCGTCACGCCCCTGCCCGGCGTCGACGGCCAGCCCGGACGCCCCTTCGTCGGCGTCCTCGGGGCCATGATCAACCGCGCCTCGCCCAACGCCGACCTCGCCGAGGAGTTCCTCCGCAACTACCTGCTCACCGACGAGGGCCTGCGCACCATGAACGCCGACGTCCCGCTCGGCGTGCCCGCCCTTGAGAGCTTCTACGGAGAGCTCGCCTCCGATCCGCTCATCGCCGCCTCCAAGGCCTCGGTGGACGCCGGCATGCTCATGCCCAACGTCCCCCAGATGGGCCGCTTCTGGAGCGCCTTCGGCTCCGCCCTCAGCAACGCCACCAACGGCCAGGCCACCCCGCAGAAAGCGCTCGACCTCGCCGCCCAGCGCATCCTGCCCCGTCAGTAACCCCGCCCGCCGCGGCGGCGTTCTCCGCCACCGCGGCTCCTCTTTCTCCCCAACGTCCGCCTCCCCGCAAAGCCGCATGCCCCGACCGCTTCAGCTCCTGCTCGCCATCCTCCCCGGCCTCGCGCTGCTCTACCTGAGCACCCTGCTCTACCTGGGCGGACGCCCCCTGCTCGCCCTCGCGGCGCTGGGCTTCGCCTGCCTGACCGCCATCGTCTACCTGCGCCCCCGGGCCTACACCTGGCGCTACCTCTTCCCCGGCCTCGTCGGCTTCGGCCTCTTCGTCATCTTCCCCCTCGCCTACACCGTCGGCATCAGCTTCACCAACTACTCCTCGGCCAACCTGCTGCGCTTCCCCCAGGTCGTCTCCTATTTCCAAAACGAGACCTACCTCGCCGCCGACATCAAGTTCCCCTTCCGCCTCTACCGCACCGGCGGCGAACCCGCCGTGCACCGCATCGCCCTCGTCGACCCGCGCGAACCCGGACGCTTCCACCTCACCGAGCCCCTCGTCCTCCCCGACCAAGCGCAGACCGTCGACACCACCGTCGTCGACGCCGAGGCCCTCCCCGCGTCGCAGCCCCTGGGCCTGCGCGAGATCATCCCGCTGCGCGCCGGACTCCAGAACCTCACGCTCCGCCTTCCCGGTGGCAAGCTCGTCACCAACACCGGCCTGCGCGACTTCGGCCCGCGCCTCCCCCTCTGGGAGCACAACCCCGCCGACGACAGCTTCGTCAACACCCGGACCGGCGAACACATCCGCCCCGACCGCGAAACCGGCCGCTACGTGCTCGCCGCCGACGGACCGGCCGGCCCCGCCGGCACACCCGTCGGCCCCGGCTTCCGCGCCTGGACCGGCCTCGACAACTACACCCGGGTCCTCACCGACAAGGGTATCCAGGGCCCCTTCCTGCGGATCTTCGCCTGGACCGTCGTCTTCGCCCTCGGCTCGGTCGCCTGCTCGCTCGCCGTCGGCATGATCCTCGCCGTGCTGCTCGAGTGGAAGGAACTGCCCTTCCGCAAGGTCTACCGCACCCTCCTGGTGCTGCCCTACGCGGTGCCCGCCTTCATCTCGATCCTCATCTTCAAGGGCCTGTTCAACCAAAACTTCGGCGAGATAAACCTCATCCTCGACAGCCTCTTCGGCCTGCGCCCCGAGTGGTTCGCCGACCCCCTGCTCGCCAAGCTCATGATCCTGCTGGTCAACACCTGGCTGGGCTTCCCCTACATGATGATCGTCTGCACCGGCATCCTCCAGTCCGTGCCCGACACCATCTACGAGGCCAGCGCCATCGACGGCTCCAACGCCGTGCACGACTTCTTCAAGCTCACCCTGCCCCTGATCTGGAAGCCCCTGTTCCCCCTGCTCGTCGCCTCCTTCGCGTTTAATTTCAACAACTTCCTGCTCATCTACCTGCTCACCGGCGGCGGGCCCGACATGGTCGGGGCCAGCACCGTGGCCGGCCAGACCGACATCCTCGTCAGCTACACCTTCCGCATAGCCTTCCGGGACAGCGCGCAGAACTTCGGCTACGCCAGCGCCATCGCCACCGTCATCTTCCTGATCGTGGCCCTCCTGTCCTGGTGGAACCTCAAGAACCAGAAAGTCTGACCCCCCGATGAAAGCCTCCACCACCCGCCGCCTCAAGCTCGCCGCCGCCCACTGCTTCCTCATCGGCTTCATCGCGCTGATCCTCTTCCCCTTCCTGATGGTCGTCGCGATCAGCTTCCGCAAAGGCAACTTCGCCCTCGGCGCGCTCATCCCCACCGGCGACGACTTCTCGCTGGAACACTGGAAATACGTCCTCGGCATCCCCTACGAGGAGATCATGGGCGACGGCACCGTGCGCACCGTGCAGGCCACCACCCCCGTGCTCGTCTGGTTCTGGAACTCCCTCAAGGTCGCCAGCACCGCCTCCGCGCTCATCATCCTGCTCTCCGGCACCGCGGCCTACGCCTTCGCCCGCATGCAGTTCTTCGCCAAGACCACCCTGCTCAAGTCCCTCCTCATCCTGCAGGTGTTCCCCATGGTCCTCGCGCTCGTCGCCCTCTACGCGCTGCTGCAATTGATCGGAACCTACGTGCCCGCCCTCGGCCTCAACACCCACCCGGGCCTCATGCTCACCTACCTCGGCGGCATCGCCATCTACATCTGGATGATCAAGGGCTACTTCGACACCATCCCCGTCAGCATCGAGGAAAGCGCCAAGATCGACGGAGCCACCCACTTCCAGGCCTTCGTGCGCATCCTCCTGCCCATGAGCGCGCCCATCTTCGCGGTGGTCTTCATCCTCAGCTTCATCTCCCTCATCTCCGAATACCCCGTCGCCTCCGTCGTGCTCCAGACCGAGGACCGCTGGACCCTCGCCGTCGGCGCGCAGTCGTTTCTCTACGAGCAAAACTTCCTGTGGGGCAAATTCGCCGCCACCGCCGTGCTCTCCGGACTGCCCATCACCGCCATGTTCCTTTTCTGCCAGAAATTCCTCATCTCCGGCCTCACCTCCGGCGGAGTGAAGGAATAAGCCCCGCGCAACCCCCACCACCGCCCCCCTCCCGATGTCATCCGTCTCCCTCCGCTCACTGGAAAAGCTCTACCCAGCCTCCGGCAAAAACCCGCCCTTCCACGCCGTCAAGGGCATCGACCTGGAGATCCACGACGGCGAGTTCATGGTCCTCGTCGGCCCCTCCGGGTGCGGCAAGTCCACCACCTTGCGCATGATCGCCGGCCTCGAGCACATCTCCGCCGGCGAGATCCGCATCGGCGACACCGTCGTCAACGACCTCCTCCCCAAGGACCGCGGCATCGCCATGGTCTTCCAGAACTACGCCCTCTACCCCCACCTCACCCTCTTCGAAAACATGGCCTTCGGCCTCCGGCTCGCCCGCACCCCCAAGGCCGAGATCAGCCGCCGCGTCACCGAGGCCGCCCGCATCCTCGGCCTCGAAGGCATCCTCGACCGCAAACCCGCCGCCCTCTCCGGCGGACAACGCCAGCGCGTCGCCGTCGGCCGCTCCATCGTCCGCAACCCCCGCGTGTTCCTCTTCGACGAACCCCTCTCCAACCTCGACGCCAAGATGCGCGTCTCCATGCGCTCGGAAATCTCCAAGCTCCACGCCCGGCTCAAGACCACCATGATCTACGTCACCCACGACCAGATCGAAGCCATGACCATGGGCGACCGCATCTGCGTCATGAAAGACGGCCGCATCATGCAGGTCGCCGCCCCCCTCTCCCTCTACCACCGCCCCGACAACCTCTACGTCGCCGGCTTCATCGGCTCCCCGCCCATGAACCTCCTGCGCGGCCGCGTCGAACGCCGCGACGGCACCCTCCTCTTCATCGAAAGCGCCGAGGCCGACGCCGTCTTCATCCCCCTCGCCGGCCCCCTCGCCACCCTCGCCGCCTCCGTCGAAGGCCGCGACGTCGTCTTCGGCATCCGCCCCGAAAACATCTCCGAGACCCCCCACCCCGCCGACTCCGTCCGCCTCACCCTCCCCGTCGAGCTGAGCGAACCCATGGGCTCCGAAACCAACGCCTACCTCAAGACCGGCTCCGGCACCCTCATCGCCCGCCTCCACAACGAAAAACGCTACGCCATGGGCGAACCCCTCGCCGTCCACCTCAACCTCGGCAAGGCCCACCTCTTCGACGCCGCCACCGAACAGGCCATCCGCCCCTGACCCCGCCCCCCGATGCGCAACATCCTCGAAATCGAAGAACACGTGCCCGTGCCGCCCATGATGCTCCACGACCCCTTCTACCGCATCACCTACATCATGAAGGAGGAAATCCGTAAGCATAAGTGGATCGAGACCGAGAAAGGCCGCCTGCTCACCTGGGACGAGGCCCGCGCCGAGTGGATGAACAAGCACTCCGAGGCGTTCGTCGCCTTCATCCAGGACACCCTCCGCTCCACCCCATGATCCCCCGCCTCCCGCTCGCCGGCGCCGCCCTGCTCGCCCTCACCCTCGCCACCACCGCCCACGCCGACACCCGCGGGCCTTGGTGGGACGACGCCGTCTTCTACCAGATCTTCGTGCGCTCCTTCGCCGACGCCTCCACCGGCCCCCTCGCCGGCGACGGCGTGGGCGACCTCCAAGGCCTCGTCGAAAGACTCGACTACCTCAACGACGGCGACCCCGCCACCACCACCGACCTCGGCGTCGACGCCATCTGGCTGCTCCCCGTCAACCCCTCCCCCAGCTACCACGGCTACGACGTCACCGACTACTTCGACATCAACCCCGACTACGGCGACCTCGCCCTCTTCCGCCGCCTCGTCTCCGAGGCCCACCGCCGCGGCATCCGCGTCATCATCGACCTCGTCGTCAACCACGCCTCCGCCCGCCACCCCGCCTTCCTGGCCGCCACCGCCGACACCCCTCCCGCCGACTTCCGGCTCCCCGGCTCGCCCGAGCCCGTGCCCCCCCGCGACCTCTTCCGCTTCGCCCCCGCGCCCGAGCAGGAAACCGGCCCCTGGGGACAACGCGTCTGGCACTACCACCAAGGCGACTACCACTACGGCGTCTTCGACTCCGCCATGCCCGACTGGAACTTCCGCCACCCCTCCGTCACCGCCCATCACCAGGCCGTGGCCCGCTTCTGGCTCCAGGACGTCGGCATCGACGGCTTCCGCCTCGACGCCGTGCGCTACCTCTACGAACACGGCGACAACCTCCAGGACCTCGCCGAGACCAAGCGCTGGCTGCGCAACTACGCCGCCTACTGCCGCGAACTCCGCCCCGGCGCCTTCATCGTCGGCGAAGTCTGGGCCGACACCGAGCAATCCGCCTCCTACGCCGCCGGTGGCGGACTCGACGCCACCTTCGAGTTCGACCTCGCCAACGCCTTCCTCGAAACCGCCGCCTTCGGCACGCCCTCCCTCGTCTCCCGCCGGCTGGAACGCACCCGCGCCGCCTACGGCGACGCCCGCTTCGCCAGCTTCCTCGCCAACCACGACCAGGAACGCACCCGCTCCCGCCTCGGCGGCGACTTCGCCAAGAACCGCCTCGCCGCCCTCCTCCAGTTCACCGCCCCCGGCATCCCCTTCATCTACTACGGCGAGGAAATCGGCATGCTCGGCCGCAAGCCCGATCCCGACCTCCGCACCCCCTTCCAATGGACCGCCGGACCCGACGCCGGCTTCACCACCGGCACCCCCTGGCGCGCCGTCAACGACGACCACCGCGAGATCAACGTCGCCCTCCAGACCGAGGACCCCGGCTCCCTCCTATCCCTCTACCGCCGGCTCGTCCGACTGCGCTCCGCCAGCCCCGCACTGCGCGACGGCCGCCCCGTCGACGGCCTCGTCGCCACCGGACGCGGCGTCTACACCGACCTGCGCGCCTCCGACACCGACACCGTGCTTGTGGCGGTCAACACCACCGCCTCGCCCCGCCGGCTCGACATCACCCTGCCCCCCTCCGTCGCCGCGCTCGGCCCCGCCGAAACCCTCTGGCCCGGCGCGCCCGACGCCCCCGCCCTCGGCACGACCCCCGGCCACACCCTCGGCCTGCCCCCGCAAAGCGCGGTCGTCTACCGCTGGCCGGCCGCCCCCGCCCACCCCTGAAACCAATCCCCCCAAACCACCACCAACCATGAAAAAACTCCTGCTCCTCCTCGGCGTCTTCGCCGTTTCCGTCGGGTTTGTGTCCGCCGACAACAAAACCCCCGCCGCCGGCGCACCCACCGTCGACGCCGCCACCGTCGACGTCACCTTCACCTACAAACCCACCCGCCGCGAAGCCCAAACCCTCACCGAGGTCAACGTCGCCGGCGAGTTCAACGGCTGGGACGCCTTCGCCACCGAGATGAAGAAAGGCGAGGACGGCACCTGGTCCGTCACCGTGCCCATCAAGAAAGGCAAGGGCCAGTGGAAGTTCCTGCTCAACGGCAACTGGGTGCAAAACATGGAGCCCATCGCCGACCGCATCGGCCCCAAGCCCGACCGCTTCGTCAACGACCCCTACGGCGGCAAGAACTGCGAGAACGATTTCTGATCCCGCCCCGCGCGCGGCGGGACCCTGCGCCCCGCCCGCTTAACCCCATCCCCGCAGGCCGCGGCGCTGATCGGTGCGCCGCGGCCTGCGCCGTCTCATCGTAGGCCCCCCGGCCGCCCGCGCCGGTTTGAGCCCCCGACGGCGGGCTCGGCGCGGTCCCCCTCACTCCAGCAACCGCCCCGCGTCCCCGCCCTCCGCCCGGATCGGACGCGGGCCGCCAAAAACCCGCTTGCGCACGCGCGCCACCCCGCGGTAGCCCGCGTCGCGCCACCCGCGCGGGATCACCCGCAGCACACGCGCCAGCGCGCGCCAACCGCCGCCCGCCGCCGACAACACCGCCAGCACGCCGTCCGACCGCAGCGCGTGCCCGCTTTCCGGATACGCCTGGTCCACGACGAACACCAACGTGTCAAAGTCCTCCGTCGGCAGACCCAGCGCGCGCAGCAACGCCTGCCCCGTCACCCCCTGCAGCGGCGCCACGCACAGCCCCGCCCCGCGACCGCGCCGCAGCGCCCAGCCCGCCAGCGCGGTGCACAACCCGCACTCGCCGTCGAACAACAACACCGGCCCGCCTGTGGACGCTTTCGCCATGGGGTCCACCCTCGTTGCGCCCCGCCTCCACCGCAAGCCCCGCGCCCACGGCGATTCAAATAGAGCCACGGACGCCATGTCTGTTTATCAACGTAGGGGCCGAGCTCGCTCGGCCCGTTTGCCGTCATGGGAAAAGCAACCCCGTCGGCGAGTCCGTGCTCAATGGGCTTTGCGAGCAAAGCCCCTACGAAGGGGCGGCGGTCCCATCTGCAATGGGTTACGATCCCCGGCCGCGCCATCCCCTGCATCCTGCACCGGCCCGACGACGCACGACCTTGCACATTGCAAGGGGCAACGCACGCCGCCGCGACCGTGAAAATTTTTAACCGACTCCACGGGAGTGGCTAAGCGTTTTCCCGGCACCGGCTGGCCCATGCCCTGCGAAACCTCTGGGCAAACCCGCTCCCATCATGCTCGAAACCATTGCCATCGTTCTGCTGCTGATGTGGCTCCTCGGCCTCGTCTCATCGACGACCATTGGGGGCTACATCCACATCCTTCTCGTCATCGCCATCATCGCGGTGCTCATCCGCCTCGTCCGCGGCCAAAACCCGCTGAGGTAACCCAACAACCCGCCAGCCAGACTTCATGCCGCCATGCGCCTGATCACCTCCGTCCTGCTTCTCACCACCCTGCTGGTCGTCGGATTCGCCAGAATCCTGCACGACGGGCTGGCCGCCCTCCTTCGTCCCGCACCCTCCGTGCCGGGACTCCGTCAAGACACCTGAACCCTCACACCCAACCCTCAACCCAACAAAAATCATGTCCAAGACCACCCGCGCCCTCAAATCCGCCGAAGAATCCTCCGTCGACGAACTCAAGACCCTGCTCGCCGACGCCGAAAAAGCCCTCTCCTCCGCCGGCGACTCCGCCTCCGAGGAAATCACCAGTCTGCGCGACCGCCTCCGCGAGGCCCTCTCCAGCGGAGCGCCCTTCGCCCGCCGCGCCCTCGACGCCGCCAAGGAGCAAGCCAAGCACGCCGACGAGTTCGTGCACGAAAAGCCCTACGTCGCCGTCGGCATCGCCGCCGGCCTCGGCCTCATCGCCGGCGTGCTTGCCGCCGGTTGCCGCTGCCGCCGCGACTGACCGCGCACGAGCGCTTTTCGTTCACCGCGAATCGCCTGTATCCGGATTTCCACCACGGATGACACGGATCGGCACGGATTGATCGGCCCGCAGCCGTGGTAGTCCGTGCGACCCGTGGCCCAAAATCCACGGTTCAAACGTCCAATCCCATAAAAATGTCCGCTCCCCCGCAGTCCTCCTCCGGCGTGCAGGATCAGCTCGGCCTGATTCTGCGCGGCCTGAACCACCGCGGACGCCTCGCCGCGCTGGAGACGGCCGCGGCCGGCGACCACCTCGCCGGCACGCTGCTCGTCTCCGCGTGCGCGTTTGCCCTCACCCTGCTCGCCGGCATCGCCCTCACCTTCACCCTCGCCGCCAGCGTATGGCACCTTGAGGCCCGCGGCTGGATCCTCGGCGGCGCGGCCCTCGCCCTGCTCGCCGCCGCCGGCCTCCTGGCCCGCCGCGTCTGGCGACGCTGGCGCGACTGGGAGCCCCTCGCCGTCACCCGCGAACAACTCTGCGCCGATTGCCGCCTGGTCGGCGAACTCATGCCCGACGCCGACGACGAACCCGCCGACCGCTGACCCCACCGCCCCCGTCCGCCCAACCGCCCATGCACACCCCCGCCGAACGTCAGCGCGAGATCGACCGGCTGAGCCTGCTCTGCGAGCTCGACCGAGCCCGCGTGCGCCTGCTGATCGGCCGCGCCCGCCAACCCCGCTCCCCCGTCATTCCCCCGGTGGTCGGCGACGTGCTCGACATCGCCAAACTCATCCCCGGCCGCTGGGGCCGCTGGGCCCGCCGCCTGTCCTTCACCACCCGCATCCTGCGCTCGCTCGGCTGAGCCCAGGAGAACGGACATTCCTGTCCGTTCATCCCCAAAATTCCTGACAGTTATCGGTAAGCGTCCTCCCGGGGACCTCGTAGTCAGAATCGTCCGCCGGTGATAATCTGGCGGGATGGATACCGCCACTGAGACAACCGAGATCGTAGATGATGGCCAACACAGGGACCGGCGAGGCCGGGTGAGTTGGCCGAGGGAGCGGCGCGAGCAATTGCTCGACGAATATGAACGCAGCGGGCTCTCGCAGGCGGCGTTCGCGCAGCGCCGGCGGAGCTTTACGCGAAGCTGCCGGTGACCGAGGTGGTCGTCATCGAGCCCGAGGAGGTGAAGTCGGAGCCGGAGGCCTTCGAGCGGATCGGCGAGGAGCGGACCTTCGAGGTGGAAATCACCCCGCCGCAGCTCTCCAAGCGAGAGATCGTGCGTCCGAAGTATCGGGCGAAGGAGCGGAGAGGCAAAGGAACGCAGGGGAGGGAAAAGTGAAAGGGAGTGAGTAGCGCAGGCTTCCAGCCTGCATCTGAGTTCGACGGCAGGCTGGAAGCCTGCGCTACTTCGGCAAACATTCTCCGACGTCGCTGCCCCAAGGAGCGCCGCTTGCCAAGCGGCGTCGGCGCGGAGAGGCAAAGGACGCAAGGTGGATGCGGACCTCCGGGCCGCGTCGGCGCGATGGGGAGCATCGCGCTCCACCTATACCTGCAGGCCGACGAGACGCCGATCAAATGCCATGACCCGGACGCGGGCAAAGGGGCGGTGGGTCAAGGTTACCTCTGGCTGATCAGCCGTCCGGGCGGGGACGTGGTCTTCGACTGGAAGCTGTCGCGCCGGCACGGGGAACTGACCGGTTTGGTGAAAGACTTTGCGGGCGTGTTGCAGTCGGACGGCTACCCCGCCTACGACGCGTATGCCGAGGAACTTCCCGAGGTGGTCCGGGTGGGCTGCTGGGCGCATGCCCGGCGCAAGTTTGCGGACGCGCAGCGCGAGGACCCCAAGGCGGTGCGCGTCACGCTCAAGTTGATCGGCCGGCTCTACCGGCTGGAACGCGAATGGGATGAGGCCGACGCGAAGGCTGAGCGACCGCGCGATCCGCCTTCACGGGCGCGATTGAGGGAAATCCATTTTGAGCGAAGTCTGCGCTGGTTGCGCGCGCTGGCTCTGGCGCTGCGCTCGCGACACCGGCCCAAGTCCGGGCTCGGGATCGCCGCCGCCTACCTGCTCAGCCAGTGGACCGCGTTGGCTCTGCATGTTGCACACGGCCAGACCCGGCTGGACAACAACCTGGTCGAGAACGCCGTGCGGCCCACCGCCATCGGCAAGAAAAACTGGCTGTTCGTCGGACACCCCGACGCCGGGCAACGCTCCGCGATCCTCTACTCGATCATCGTCTCGTGCCTGCGCCATGGCGTCGAACCGCTCGCCTACCTGCGCGACCTGCTCACCTGCCTGCCGACTATGACGAACCGGGACGACCTCGGCCCGCTCCTGCCCTCCCGCTGGAAACCCCGTTCGTAGACCTGCCTCGTAGTAGTCACCAGTTGATGACCAACTGGTCACCACTACGACCGGTTCTCTCTTCGTAGTGGTCACCAGTCTACGAACCAACTGGCTTCAAACCTCCGTCAAGGGGGGCACCTCGGAGGACGCTTACCGAAAAACGGTCGGAGATCGGTGGCATCGGCTGGCCCAAACCCGCGCACGCGCCGCGACGACGGTGATGAAAACGAAAAAACCGTTCCGAATGCCGGAGCGGTCAAAATTGGCGGAAAAATACAATCCGCATAAGGGCCG
>JAUWBF010000075.1 GCA_030601755.1 Verrucomicrobiota bacterium
AAATCGAACTCGCTTACCGCCACAACTTCCAAGATCACGACCACGCCCGCCAAGTCGTCTTCGAATGGATCGAGGCCTTCTACAACCTCCGCCGCCGTCACTCTTCAATCGGCTACCTTTCGCCGATTGACTTCGAAAACCAGACAAACTGAAAACCAACCCGCTGCGCACCAAGTCCACTTTTAGAGGGTAATCCCAAACCCAACCCACCCATACCATGAGCACTCCCGAACAACGTCTGGCCGAACTTGGAATCGAACTGCCCGTGCCCGCTCCGGCGGCCGGCAACTACCTGCCGATCGTGCAGACGGGCAACCTGCTGTTCTGCGCCGGCACGTTGGCGATGGTGAACGGTCAGATGACCCACGCCGGTCAGGTCGGCGGCGAGCGCACCGTGCAGGAGGGTTACGAGTCGGCCAAGATCGCCGCGCTCAACTCCTTGGCGAACATCAAGGCCTACCTCGGCGACCTCTCGAAGGTGAAGCGCGTGGTCATGGTCAACGGCTTCGTGAACGGCGTGGCCGGTTTCGCTGACAGCCCGGCGGTGATCAACGGCGCCAGCGACGTGCTGGTGGCGGTGCTGGGCGAGGCCGGCAAGCATGCCCGCGCGGCGGTCGCCGTGGCCGGCCTGCCGAAGAACTCGACGACCGAGGTGCAGCTGGTGGTCGAAGTTGCCTAAGGCGATTTGGGTGGTGCCCATGTTGCGAGCAAAGCGAGAGGCCTGACAACACACGAACGGGCACGAGAGGTCGGCGGATTTTACAAGAGATAACGAAGGGAACGAAGAGGCTCTGGTCAGGACCGGATGCTCTTCGTTAACTTCGTTACCTTTTGTTCAATGGATCGGGAAATCCGTCTTGCTGTAACGTGCGCCGTCCCCGGCGCATTGGGGATGTCGATCAATCAGCCGGGGACGGCTGACTCTACAATTCAGGCGTGCTTGATCATCACCTTGGGGTTGCGGCCGCTTTCCTGGTAGGACTTGAGACGCGCCTCGGGGAGGATCTCGACGGTGCTGTAGGCGCACGAAGAGTCGGAGGAATTATTTTCTACAGGAGGCAACGGAGGGAACGGAGCCGCGGTTCCGATGCCTCCTCCGTTAACTCCGTTTTCTCCTGTGGAACGGATCGGGAAGTCCGGCTTGCTGTAGCGTGCGCAGTCCTCGGCGCATCGGGGATGTCGATCAATCAGCCGGGGACGGCTGACTCTACAATTCAGGCGTGCTTGATCATCACCTTGGGGTTGCGGCCGCTTTCCTGATAGGACTTGAGGCGCGCCTCGGGGAGGATCTCGACAGTGCTTTCCTCGAAGCCGAGCTGCGAGATGAAGAAGCTGTAGCTCTGCGTGGAGAGGGCGACGATGGTCTTCGCGCCGCGGTCCTTGGCCTTCATGCAGGCGTATTGGACCATCTTTTTGCCGATGCCGCGGTTCTGGTTGTAGGGCATGACGTAGAGCGAGCCGATCTCGGCCACGTCGGGACGGTCGGGATAAAAATACAGCGTGACGCAGGCGACGATGTTCTCGTCGATCTCGAAGACGTAGAACTGGTCGATGTTCTTCTCGATGGCCTGCTGGGTGCGATAGAGCAGCTCCTCGCGCTTCACGGCGTTGCGCGTGAGGTTGTAGATCATGCGCACGTCGCGTTTGGCGGCCTGGCGGATCTGCTGATAGTCGTTGCCGTAGATGAGCGTGCCGACGCCTTCGTTGGAGAAGATCTCGTTGATGAGGCCGTCAAAGATGCGGCCGTCGACAATGTGCACGCGGGGCACGCCTTTTTCGAGGGCGCGCATGGCGTTGGCGGCCTTGCTGCGGCCGGGCTCGGCGATGGCGTCGAGGTGGTCGCGCAGGACGAGGCGCAGGTGGTCGCCGGAGATGTCGCGGCGCACCTGGCCGTCGATCTCGAGGCCGGCGTGCGGGGTGAGGTAGATGATCTTGGAGGCGTGCAGGGCCTCGGCGACCTCGGCGGCGAGCAGGTCGGAGTTGATGCGCAGGGAGTGGCCCTCGATGCCGTAGCCGATGGGCTGGATGATGGGGATGATGTCCTTCTCGAGGAGGTGGCCGATGAAGTCCTTGTCGATGCGCTCGACCTTGCCGGTGTGGAGTTGGTCGACGCCCTTGAGGATGCCGGTGGGCAGGGCGCGCACGGCGTTGGTGATGGCGCACTTCAGGGCGTTCTGCGTGAGGCCCTCAAGGATGACGTTGGAGACGCGCGAGGAGGCGCGCAGGGCGAGGTCGAGCGTGGCGGCGTCGGTGACGCCGGAGCCGTCGATGTTGGAGATGGGGATGTTGCGCGCCTCGGAGAGTTCCTGGAGCTGGCGGCCGATGCCGTGCACGAGGATGACCTTGATGCCGAGGCTGCGGAGCACGGCGACGTCGACGAGCAGGTTGCTGAGGTTCTCGTCGGCCACGATGGAGCCGTCGAGCGCGAGCACGAAGATCTGGCCCTGGAAGCGCGGGACGTATTTGAGGATGCCGCGCAGATCGGTGGGCTTGATCACGGCGGTGTGGGCGCTGGCGGCGGGTGTCTGGGCGGGACCGTTGCTCATCGAGATTGGGTTGCCGTGGTTTGTCGGCGAAGCGGGCGGGTGCGTCAATGCACTTGCAGGGTCCAGCCTAGGGAGGACTCGGTGCCGGGCAGCAAGATGGCGTAGTAGCCGGCGGGCAGCAGGTGGCCGGGCACGGTGATGCGGGCCGAGAAATCGCGGGTGCGGGTGCTGAGGCCGCCGACCGACTCGAAGGCCGGCACGAGGGTGAGTTGGCCGTCCTTCACGTAGAGTTCCATGGCGGCGACGACATGGTGGTCGTCGGGCAGGCGGCAGGTGAAGGCGATGGCGAAGGGCTCGCCGGCCTTGGTCGCGGCGGGCGCGGCGACGGTGCGGTAGCCGAGGGGCAGGGCGGGAGCATCGGCGAGTGCCTCGGCGAGCTTGGCCGGATAACCGGCGGGCGCGGCGACGGCGCGGGCGACCCCGGAGGCGGGCGGTGCGGGGGGCGTCTCGAGGCGCTCGGCGGGCACGGTGAGACGTTGGTAGCCGTGGGCGAGGAGGCGGATGACGTTGGCCTCGTTCTTCATGTCCGCGTAGGGCTCGAAGGGCTTGTCGATCTTGCGGTAGTGCACGGTCAGCCAGGTGTAGGGCACGATGCAGGCGAGGATCGCGACGACGATCCACTTCATGGGCCAGGGTTTTTTGTTGGGCGCGGACATGGGAACCGCGCAGTAAGGGGCGGCGGTCGGCGCGGGGCAAGCGCGCGGCGACCGGTGTGCGTGGCGGCGCAAATACGGGTTGCCGCCGTCGGGCGGGGCTGATTCGGTCCGACTTTTCCCAATGAACACTTGGTCCCGGTTCTTCATCCCCACGCTCAAGGAAAGCCCCGCCGACGCGGAAATCGCCTCGCACAAGCTGCTGGTTCGCGCCGGCCTCGTGCGCAAGCTGGGCGGCGGCCTCTATACCTACATGCCGCTGGGACTGCGCGCGTTTCGCAAGATCTCCGACATCTGCCGCCAAGAGCTGGACTCCGCCGGCGCGATCGAGCTGTGGATGCCGCACGTGCACCCCGTCGAGCTGTGGGAACAGGGGCCGCGCTGGGCCGCCGCCCGCGAGATCATGTTCCGCGCGGATCACGCCGGCGACGGCAAGCGCGCCCCCAAGGACCCCGAGTTCGTGCTCGGCCCGACCCACGAGGAGATCATCACCCCGCTCGTGAAGCAGGAGATCTCCAGCTACCGCGACCTGCCGAAAAACTTTTATCAGATCGGCACCAAGTTCCGTAACGAGATCCGCCCGCGCTACGGCCTGATGCGCGCCCGCGAGTTCGTGATGATGGACGCGTATTCGTTCGACGCCGACGACGAGGGCGCGGTGAAGAGCTACTTCAACATGAAGTCGGCCTACGAGTCGTTCTTCAAGCGCATCGGCGTCACCGCCATCGCCGTCGAGGCCGACACCGGCGTGATGGGCGGCAGCTTCTCGCACGAGTTCATGGTGCCCGCCGAGGTGGGCGACGACGACGTCATCTACAACGAGACCAGCGGCTACGCGGCCAACCGCGAGAAAGCCACCAGCGGTCTCGTTCCCGCCGACCTCGCCGACGCCGCCCCCGCCGGCGATGTCGAGGAGTTCGCCACGCCCGGCGTCGTCACCATCAACGCGTTGTCCAAGGAGCCGTATTCAGTTCCTGGTGACACCCAGTTCAAGACCCTCGTCTACATCGGCGACGACAAACCCTTCCTCGTCATCCTGCGCGGCAACGACGAACTCGAGGAGGCCAAGCTCGGCTCGCTCGGCTTCGGCCTGTTGCGTCCGGCCACGCCCGATGAGATCGAGCCCGTGCTCGGCGCCAAGCCCGGCAGCCTCGGTGCGGTCAAGGGCACCATCAAAAATCCCGCCGCGCTCGCCGGCATCTTCGCCGACCATGCCATCCGCCTGATCGGCAACGGCGTCACCGGCGCCAACAAGGACGGCTTCCACCTGCGCAACGTCAACGTCGCCCGCGACCTCGCCATCACCCGCTTCGGCGACTTCCGCCGCGTGCGCGCCGGCGAGCCCTGCCCGCAGTGCGGCCAGCCGTTGCAAAGCAAACGCGGCATCGAGGTCGGCCACATCTTCAAGCTCGGCACCAAATACTCCGAAAAGTTCGGCGCGGTCTACACCGACGACAAAAAGGAAAACCACCCGATGGTCATGGGCTGCTACGGTATCGGCATCAGCCGCACCCTGCAGGCCGTCATCGAGCAAAGCCACGACGAGAACGGCATCGTCTGGCCCTGGGCGGTTGCGCCGTTCCAAGTGCTCGTCTGCCTGCTCGACCCGGGCCTGCCGGAGGCCGCCGAGCTCGCGCAAAAACTCGGCAAGGCCGCCGAGTCCGCCGGCGCCGACGTGCTGATCGACGACCGCGACGAGCGTCCCGGTTTCAAGTTCAAGGACGCCGACCTGATCGGCATCCCCCTGCGCATCACCATCGGCGGCAAGGGCCTCAAGGAAGGCATTGTCGAACTCAAATGGCGCGCCAAGAAAGACGTTGTCAAAATCGCCCTCGCCGACGCCGAGTCCGCGCTGGTCGCCGCCGTCCAGGAGGCGGCTTCGCAGGGATGACCATTGTCGACACCGGCACCGCGCCGCAGATCGCGCCGCGCAAGGAGACCGTCCCGGCCGTCCAGCCGGAGGGACTCTGGCGCGTGGTCGTGCTCAACGATCCGGTCAACCTCATGTCCTACGTCGTGCTCGTGTTCCGCAAGGTCCTCGGCTTCGACGAGCCCACCGCGCGCAAGCACATGCTCGAGGTCCACGAGGCCGGCCGCTCCGTCGTGTGGACCGGTCTGCGCGAGCAGGCCGAGCACTACGCGTTCACCCTTCAACAATGGCACCTCAGCGCCATCCTCGAACCCCAAGATGAAACGCATTGAGGTCAAACTCAGCCTGCCCGTGGTCGCGCCGTTGCTCGACGTGATCAAGAACACCGCCGATAACCTCGGCGACCGCCTCGCCACGCCCATCACGCTCGACGACGTCGACGCCGCCTTTCGCGGCGAGTGGCGCGAGGAACTGCTCGCCGAGCAAACCGCCGAGATCAACACCCTGCTGGCGCTGTTCGACAGCGAGTTCTTCGCTACCGGCGTGGTCGGCTTCGACGAGTCCAACGCCATCGTGATCGTGCGCGCCTGCTCGGCCGTGCGCCTGCGCCTGCGCGAGCGCTACCTCACCAAGCTGCCCGACGAGATCCTCGAAGGCGGCGACGTCGAGCTGTCCGTCCTCGACGACGAGGTTCGCAAGGCCTTCATGTGCTACCTGTTCCTCGCCACCGTGCAGGAGCTGATCATTCAGCACCTCGACTCGGCCATCTTGGATTCCTGAAGGAGGGTGGACATTCCTGTCCGCCCGGAGCGATGCGATACAACTCATAACGCCTCTTCAGCGCACTCTCGTCCAACGGGGCGGACAGGAATGTCCACCCTCCTTTTCCCCCCAATGCCCAAGCAACCCTGCCAACACTGTGGCCTGCCCACCTTCGTGCCCGCGTCGGCGGACCCGACCCGCGCGGTCTTTTGCTGCACCGGCTGCGCCTTCGCCCATCGGCTCGCCGCCAAGCCCGACGCCGAGGGCGATCTGACCCCGCTGCAGACCGGCGCCTGGCTGACCGGCTTCGCGTTGTTCAACCAAGGCGTTTTCTGGCTGCTGCAGGTTCTCCTGCGCGGCGAGGACCGCGCGGCGCTTTCGGTCGCCTCGGGCTACGCCTCGATCGCGCTCGGCGCCGCCATCTGGGGCCTGCTGGTCTGGGCGCTCAACGTCGGCGGCCGCCGGACCGTGGCCGACGTGGTCGTCCTGGCGCTCACCGCCGTCGGCATCCTGCTGGGCCTGGCGACCCGTTCGCCTGCCTGCGCCGCCGGCGCGACCATTGGTCTGACGCTCTGGACGCTGCGCGGATTCCTCCGGCGGCGCCGAGTGTAGCTTGCGCCGTCCCCGGCGCATGACCACCAGCCGTTTGGCCGAGACGGCCAACGCCACCAAAATCGCCCGTCAAAAATCCCGCCGAAGGCCATTGACGGAGGGGTGGGGTGACCTACCTTCTTCCGCTGACACTCTGCAGCGTTCGAGTTGCTTTCAATAACTGCTCTTTCCTTTGAATTATACCGGGAGCCGCGAATCTGGCGGCGGCGTGCTAGGCCGTAAATCGGACAGCGCAAAGTCGTCTGGCGGTGCCCACCTAAACCTAAAAAGGTCCTGAGCCTTTGGGCATACGGCGCAGGTGGAGTGTCATCTCTCTTTTTCCAAATCCTCAATGAATCCCGCCGAATACAACGCCCTTCACGTCATCCACGTTTTCGCCGCCATCGTGATGGTCGCGACCGTGTTCCTCGCCACCGCCGGCTCGGTCGAGTCGAAGAAAAAAGTCATGATGTGGAGCGGCATCGCCACGCTGCTGGTCCTGCTCACCGGCATACGCATGTGGCAGGCGATCTACTCCTTCGCCGGCATCTGGCCGATCGTGAAGATCGTCTGTTGGCTCGGTCTATCCGCCTTCGCGGGCATCGCCTACCGCAAGCGCGAAAAGGCCGGCCTCTGGATCAATCTGAGCCTCGCCCTCACCGCCATCGCGCTGGTGATGGTCTACGTGCGCCCCTTCTGAACCGGCGTTTCCGGCCATGAGCGAACCCACCCTCTGCGGCGTCTGGGTCGACAAGGCCGGCCAAGTTCACACCAGCGTCGCCACGCCCGACGGCGGCCGGCGCGAGGAAACCGCCACCCTGCGACCCTTCGCCTGGCTGGCCGCGCACGCCACGCTGCCGGCCTCGGTCGCCGACCTCGCCATCGAGGATCTCAACGGTCCCGGCGTCTTCACCCGACTCGCGCACGCCGACGACCTCGCGACCTACGACGCCTTTTTGAAGGAGGTTCGCGCCGGCTCGTCGGGCGGCGTCGACGCCATCCGTCCGCTGGAGAGCCAATACCTGCTGCAACAGCGCCGACACCTTTTTGCCGACCTCACGTTTGCCCAGCTCCGCCGTTGTCAGCTCGATATCGAAACCGGCTCGACCGACGGCGGTTTCAGCAACGCCGACAACCCCGGCGACCGCGTGCTCGCCATCGGCCTGCGCTTCGGCGAACGCAACCGTATCCTCGTGCTCGCCGAGCCCACCGACGAAGCCGAAAAAGCCCTGCTCACCGAGCTCAACACCGTGCTCGCCGAGGAAGACCCCGACACCATCGAGGGTCACAACCTCTTCAAGTTCGACCTCGATTACCTGCGTGTGCGTTGCAAGCGCCACAAGGTCCCCTGCGCCTGGGGGCGCTATGGCCAGAAGGCATCCTTCCGCAGCAGCCGCATGAAGATCGCCGAGCGCTGGATCGATTTCCCGCGCTGCGACCTGCCGGGCCGCACCGTCATCGACACCTACCTGCTGGTGCAGGTCTACGACATCACCACCCGCGAGCTCACGTCCTACGGACTCAAGGACGTCGCCGTCTACTTCGGCATCACCTCCGACGACGACGAGCGCACCTACCTGCCGGGCTCGGAGATCCACGCCGCCTACACGCACGACCGCGAGCGCTTCATCGCCTACCTCGCCGACGACCTGCGCGAGACGCGCGGCGTGGCCGACCTGCTGCTGCCGACCTACTTCGAGCAGACCAAGACCTTTCCGATCCTCTTTCAGGAGGCCACCCTGCGCGGCACCACCGGCAAGATCGACCTGCTCTTCCTCGAGCACTACTACCACGCCCGCCAGTCGGTCCCCGTGCCGGCCGAGGTCGCGTCATTCGAAGGTGGATACACGCGGAGCTTTCAGGAAGGCGTCTTCAAAAACGTCCTGCACTTCGACGTCGCCTCGCTCTACCCGAGCCTCCTGCTCGCCATCGGGCGCAATCCTCGCAACGACGCGCTCGGCGTCTTCATCCCGCTGCTGTCGCAACTCCGCGAATACCGCCTGCGCTACAAGCAGCTCGCCCGCACCGCCGACACCGAGGAGCTGCGCGCCGAATACCAGGCGCGGCAGGCCAACTTCAAAATACTGATCAACTCCTTCTACGGCTACCTCGGCTTCGCCGGCGCGCGCTTTGGCGACGGCGAGCTCGCCGCCGAGGTCACGCGCCGCGGCCGCGAGCTGTTGCAGACGCTCATCGACGCCTTCATCGCCGAGGGCTGCACCATCCTCGAGGCCGACACCGACGGCATCTACCTCGCCTCCGAGCCATACTTCGACCAACCCGAACAGTTGCTCGCCAAGGTCGCCGGCGTGTTGCCCAAGGGCATCGAGCTCGAATATGACGGCCGCTACGTCGCCATGTTCTGCTACAAGGCCAAGAACTACGCGCTCAACGACGGACAGAAAGTCGTCATCCGCGGCAGCGCGCTGCGTTCGCGCGGCATCGAGCCGTTCCTGAAAAAACTCGGCGACCAGCTCATTCGGTTCCTGCTCGGCGCCGACCCCGTGTCGCCGGTCGAGTTGGTGAACGACTACCGCCGCCGCCTGCCGCGGCACGAGGTGCCCGTGGCCGAACTCGCCAAGTCGGAGATCCTCGGCATGAACCCCGACGCCTATGAACGTCTGATCGAGTCCGGCGGCAAACCCCGCCGTGCCTCCGCCGAGGTCGCGCTTCGCATGGAGCCGCGTCCGCGCATGGGCGAACGCGTCAGCTACTACATCACGAAGAAGGAAAAGGGCAAAACCGCCGATTGGCAGCGCGCCCGCCCGCTGGCCGCCTATGACGCCGCCTCCGAGCCCTACGATCCCGACTACTACCTGAAAAAACTCGCCGACTGGCTGGAGCGCTACGCGCCTTTTCTCGACATCCCGCCCGATCCCGGCGAGCCGATGGACCTGGTGCTGGAGTAACCGGAGGGGGCACGTAGGGGCTTCGCTTGCGAAGCCCGTTGAGCACGGACTTGCCGATTGGGTCGATTGCACGCTCTGCGTGCAACGGGCCGTGCGAGCACGGCCCCTACGTTTCACCGTGCGCCAGCAACATTATGCACGGAAGGCGCTCAGGCGCGGGCGCGGGCCTTGACCCAGTCGATGATGACTTGGTCGTCGTCGCCGGCGCGCCAGGCGAGGGCGAGGAACTCGGCGGGGAGGATGTCGTGCGCCTTGAAGAATTTTCGGTCGCCGCCGCAGCCATACATCATCGAGGCGGGCAGCTCGCCGCGGAGCTTGGCGCGGACCTTCGGGAGGATGCGCGGGAGCCAGCCGATGCCGTCGATCTCGGCGGTCTTGGCGGGCCAGGTGTCGGGATCGGCGACGACGGTGGAAGCGACGCCTTTTTGCACGTTGAGGAAGTAGTCGCGGCGAATGGTCTCGATGGTCAGCGCGTGGTCGTAGCCGGGTTCGCCGTAGTTGTTGTGGTCCTCGGCGTAGTCGTAGAGGTGCTGGGCGGTCAGGCCGTTGGCGGCGAGCCATGCGGTCTGCCGGGCGTCGAAAAAGTTCTCGGCGCCACGACTGCCGCCGGCATAGGCGGCGACGGCCTGCTCGTAGAGTTCACGAAAGGTCTGGGCGAAGGCGTAGTGGGTCATGGTGAAAAAGGGAACTTAACGACCGGCGGACGATGGCAAGGCCGGGATGGTGTTTTGAGCCATGAAGGACACGAAGGTGCACGAAGTGGGAGCCACTGATTATTTGAACCGCAAAAGGCGCGAATGATCGCAAAATTTTCGATCCGGTCTTTTGCGCAAGGCTGGTCCTCGGTGGATAAACTGCCCGCCCGCAGGCTGACGGAGGTGGAACTGGTTGTCCCCAACCGGTTCGGCGGCGGCAACGCCGCCGCCGGTCCCCGAGCTCACGCTCGGGGCTACACGCGGAAGTGGGGTGCTCCGACTTCGTGTCCCTTCGTGAACTTCGTGGTTCAATCCGCTCAGTCGCGGCGTTGTTTCTTGGACGGACGTGCGGGACGCGCTGGGCGCGCGGGCTTGGCGGAACCCTTCGATTTGGCGGGCTTGCCGAGGCTTCCCGAGGACTTCGGTTTGCCGCCCTTTTTGAGTTTTTTGAACTGCGCCTTGGCCGGCTTCGCGGGTTTCCCGTTTCGGGACTTTTTGCCGGGTGACGCGTAGCCGCCGCCGGCGACGGGCTTGGCCCACTCGGGCACGGTTTCAGGGGCCTCGGCGTGTTTCTTGAGGCGGAAAACGGGGCGCGCGTCGGTGCGGCTGACCGGTTCGCTGGCGATGGGTTTGGCCGAAGATGTTTTGGCCGGCGCGGAGAGGGCGGGCTGGCGCGGTGGTTTGCCCTTCCGGTCGGATTTTTTCGGGTGGCGCGGCGGGCGGTTGCGGCCGAGCTCGGACTGGCGCGGGGGGCGAGGCGCTTCCTCGGCGGAGGTTGTCACCGGTTCTTCGATACAGAGGCGGAAGTCGATCATGCGCTTCACGCGGTCGACCTGCGCGACCTTGACGAGGATCTTTGAGCCCATGCCGACGACGCGCCTGGTCTTGCGGCCGACGAAGGCGTCGCCGGCCGGGTTGAGCAGGAAGAAGTCGCCGTCGAGGCCGGAGGTGCCGATGAAGCCGAAGGTCATCGACTTGGTCAGCTCGACAAACACGCCCTGCGAGCGCACGTCGGTGACGATGGCCTCGAAGCTGGCGGGCTCGGCCTTCTGCATCTCGCGCTCGAAATACTCGAGCTGCTTGATCTTCACGCTCTCGCGCTCGGCCTCCTGGGAGTTGGTCTCGGTGAGGCTGATGTGCTCGCCCATGCTGTCCATGCCGGCGGGCGTGGGCTTGAAGTCGTAGCCGGGGGGCTTGGGGAAGAGGCCGGTCTGGATGAGGTGGTATTCCAACACGCGGTGCACGACGAGGTCGGCGTAGCGGCGGATGGGCGAGGTGAAGTGGGTGTAGTCCTTTTTGTGCAGGCCGTAGTGGCCGTCCGGAGACGCGCGGTAGCAGGCCTTTTTCAACGAGCGCAGGAGCTGCGTGCGCAGGAGGTGGCCCTGCGGGTGGTCATCGAGCGTGCGCAGAAGCTGCTTGATCTCGGACCGCACGGTGAGGTCGCCGGTCATGACGCCGTGGGTGGCGAGTTGCTCGCGCAGCTCGCGGAGGCGGTCCTCGTCGGGCTCGTCGTGCACGCGGTAGAGCGAAGGCAGGCGGTGGGTGCGGGTGAGGCGTGCGAGGGCCTCGTTGGCGGCGAGCATGAACTCCTCGATGAGCTGGTGGCTCTCGTCGTTCTCGATGAGTTCGAGGCGGTCGGCGTAGCCCTGCTCGTCGACGAAGATCTTGGTCTCGGGCATGTCGAGGTCGAGCGAACCGTGCTCCATGCGGTCCTTGCGCAGGACGGACGCGATGGACCAGAGCTGGCGTATCCACTTTTGCAGGTCGGCGAGCTCGCGGTCGGAGAGGGAGTTGAGCGCGCGACCCGTGGAGCCGGTCTGGTGCTTGGGCGGCAGGGGCAGGGCGCGGATTTTTTCGAGGTCGTCGGTGAAGAGCAGCGCGTAGGCCTGCTTGTAGGTGAGGCGCTTGCGGCTACGGATGACGGTGGCGGCGTATTCGGTGTGCTGGAGGCGACCCTTTTGATCGAAGTGCAGGAAGACGGCCTTCGTGAGGCGGTCCTGAGCCTCGACGAGCGAACAGAGGCCGTTGGACAGCTTCTCCGGCAGCATCGGGATGACGGTGCCGACGAGGTAGGTGGAGTTGCCGCGGCGCTGGGCCTCCTTGTCGAGGGCCGTGCCGCGGTGCACGTAGGTGGAGACGTCGGCGATGTGCACGCCGACGCGGATCTGGCCGTTGGGCAACTCCTCGATGGAGAGGGCGTCGTCGAAGTCCTTCGCGTCGTCGGGGTCGATGGTGAAAGTCGGGATGTCGCGGTAGTCGCGGCGGCCCTTGAGTTGCTCGGACTGCACGGTGTCGGGCAGGTCGGCGACCTCGGCGCGCACGTCGTCGGGGAAGGTCGGGTCGAGGTTGTATTTGCGGTAGATGCCGAGGAGCTCGGCGCGGGGCTCGAAGGTCTGGCCGAGCACCTCGGTGATCTCGCCCTCGAGGAGTTGGTGCCGGTTGGTCCAGGCGTAGAGTTTGACGACGACCTTGTCGCCGACCTGGGGCTTGGACTCGAGGCGGGCGGCGGACGGATCGCCGACGGCGATCTCGTGGAAGAAGCGCGGATCGTCGGCGGCGACGTAGAAGGTGGAGCGGATGCGCTTGAGGGTGCCGACGACGGTCTCGCGGCCGCGCTCGACGACGCGCATGACGCGGCCGCGTTGTTCCTCGCCCTTGCGGTCGCGGCGGAGCGAGAGGCGGGGATTCAGCGAGACCTCGACGCGGTCGCCGTGGAGCGCGGTGCCGGTGTCCTCGGAGAGGATGTGCACAGCGTCGCCGGTCTGGAGCTTGGCGGTGCCGGCCTCGGGGATGACGAGGGCGTTGCCGCCCATGCGAAACTGGATGCGGCCGAGGATGGTGTCGGGCGCGCCGTTGCCGCCGCCGGATCTCTTGCCGTCACGTCCGCCGGAGCCGGCGAGGACGATGTGATCGCCGTGCACCATCTGGATGCGGCCTTGCGAGAGCAGGAGGCGGATCTCGTGGTGGAGGCGTCCGCGGAGTTTTTTCGGGAGGTGGAGCGCGCGCATGAGCGCGGAATCGTTGGCGGGGCGGTAGTCGGGGGAGGCTAACTGTTCCAGGATGCTGGCGCGTAGATTCATGGGGAGCGGCGGGTTTCGGTCGGGCCGTTTTTTGCGATGGAATTACGCAACGGGCAGGCCTACGGTTTCGCGATGAAAATCGTCCATGTTGCCAGCGAAGTCTACCCCTACATCAAAACCGGCGGCCTGGCCGACGCGGTGGGTGCGCTGAGCTCGACCCTGGCGCGGCGCGGTCACGAGGTGTTCGTGTTTCTGCCGGGCTACCGCAAGGTCGTCGACCTGCCCGAGTGGACGCTGGTGGAGCCGTCGTTGAAGCTGCGCATCGAGATGGGCGACCAGTTCATGAGCGGCGACGTGCGCAAGCTGGTCGTGCAGGAAAACCTCACGGTGTGCCTGATCTGCCGCGACGAGTATTTCGACCGGCGCAATCCCTACGGCAACGGCAACCGCGACTACGAGGACAACGACAACCGCTTCATCTTCTTCGCCAAGGGCGTGGTCGAGGCCATGCGCGCGTTCAACCTGCAGGCGGACATCGTGCATTGCCACGACTGGCAGACGGGTCTGTTGCCGTTGCTGCTGCGCCACGCGGAGACGCGTCATGGCGAGACGTTGGCGGACAAGACCCTGTTCACCATCCACAACATCGCGTTCCAAGGCATATTCCCGATGAAGTCGTTTTACCGGACCAATCTGCCGGACGAGCTCATGGGCATCGACGGCGTGGAGTTCTACGGCCAGATGAGCATGATGAAGGCGGGCATCCTCTTCGCCGACCGCGTGGCCACGGTGAGCCCGCGCTACGCGCAGGAGATCCAGACGCACGAGTTCGGCTGCGGCCTCGACGGCGTGGTGGCGACGCGCGCGGACGACTTGGTCGGCCTGATCAACGGCATCGACAACAAGGTATGGAACCCCGCGCTCGATCCGCTCATCCCGGCCAACTACTCGGTAGACGACTTGTCGGGCAAGGCGATCTGCCGCGCGGAACTGCTCACGCGCCACGGCTTCGACCCGGCCTACAAGGGGCCGGTCTTTGGCATGGTCTGCCGCCTCACCGAACAAAAGGGCGTCGACCTCGTGCTGGCCAACGCCGCCTGGTTCGCGGCCAACGATTGCCGGCTGATCGTGCTCGGCACCGGCGACCCCGAGCTGACCGACGCGTTGCGCAAGCTCGCCTTCGCGCATCCGGGCAAGGTGGCGCTGAGCGCGCGGCACGACGAGGCCATGAGCCACCTGGTGGAGGCCGGCTCCGACTTTTTCGTGATGCCGTCGAAGTTCGAGCCGTGCGGTCTCAACCAACTCTATTCGCAGGCCTACGGCACGGTGCCGCTGGTGTCGCGGGTCGGTGGTCTCGTCGACACCGTGATCGACATCGACGACGGCTCGTCGGAGGGCACGGGCATCACCTTCGAGCCGACG
>JAUWBF010000107.1 GCA_030601755.1 Verrucomicrobiota bacterium
GGGTCTGGAGGAAAAAGGATTTTTGGGATGGGGTGCAGGGGAAGGGGCTTTGCCCCTTCCCCGCTCTCCCCCGGGTTGGATTTAGGCGGCGTTGGTGTGGCGGTGACGGATGGATTCGCGCAGGGGCTCCATGTTCAGGTATCCCGAAATGGGAAACTGA
Source organism: Verrucomicrobiota bacterium (assembly GCA_030601755.1). Classification (GTDB taxonomy): domain Bacteria; phylum Verrucomicrobiota; class Verrucomicrobiia; order Opitutales; family Opitutaceae; genus JAUWBF01. Next base: position 161 of record JAUWBF010000107.1, read on the forward strand.
GATCACCCGCGCCTACGCTAAACTTGAGGCCCTGCCCGGACTAACTCCGCATGAACGGCAAACCGTCCGCGCCGCCCGGCAAGCATGGCACCACTTCCGCAAAGCACAAACCGCCGCGCTATGGTCGGTGCTACCGCAACGCGAAGGAACGATGTGGAACATCAAGGCCGCCCAAGCGCATCTGCGCTTGGTTAGCGAGCACGCCCGCCAAATTTTCGAGATGCTCGACTACATGCCGCTGGACCTCAATGAAGAGGCCCTCTCAAAGCCATAACCTCACCCCCAACCTGCCGAGCGGGCCGTCGACCGCGACGATCCCCACACCCGCGACTGAGTGACCCTCGAGCGGACTGGCCCGCGAACAATACGGTGCCCGCCAACCCCTCTACCTTACCAGCGGATTGGTGAAGCGCACTCCCGCAAAGCGCCCGAAGTCCAGGTCGGCCGTGTGCACCCGCGCCTTGAGCCGCATGGCCACCGCCGCGATTTGCGCGTCGCTCGTCAGATTCCCCGCCGTGCCCGCCTCGCGCAACAAACCCAGCGCCCGCGTCACATCCTCGGCCAGCATATCCACGACCGACACCTGCGGACGCGACAGCCATTGCCCGACCAACCCCGCCGCCTCCTCCGCCTGCAGCGGCCGGGCGAACACCCGCGCATGCGTGCTCACCCGCACAAATCCAAAAATCACCACCGGCAACAACACCACCGGCTCGTCGCCCGACAGCATGCCCTCGCACCACGTCTTCGCCGCCGGATGAAACCGGCTCGTCGCGTCGTAGGCATAGAGCAGCAGATTAACGTCCGGGATGATCATGCGCCCCTCGACTCCAAACGCCGCGTCACCTCGAGAAACGCCTCCGCCTCCAAATCATCCGCCAGCTTGCCCAACGCCTGCGGATCGCGCCCCGCCAACAAACCCAACGGACGCGCCTCCACCCGAAACGGCGCGACCTCCCCGCCCGCCGCGGCATCCCGCAGTCCCCTCCGAATCGCCTCGTTCAGCACACGCTTGAACGGCCGCCGCGTCCGGCGGACATTTTCCCGGATAAGCGACTCCACATCAGGCTCCAATGTAACCGTTGTGCGCATGAAGACATCAAAGCATCATTTTTCGACGAGTCAAGGCACCGCCCGACCGCCGGTGCATCGCGGCGCTTGCGCCTCCTTCGCGCCCCGGCCACGTTGCCCGACCACCGATGCCCGTCTCCTCCGCCAACGCTCCGGCACCCGCCGCCGACGCCACCGATTTCAAGGCTCTCGCCCGTCCCGAGCTGCTCGCTCCGGCCGGCGACTGGGAATGCGTGCGCGCGGCGGTCGAGAACGGCGCCGACGCGGTCTACTTCGGACTCGAACGCTTCAACGCCCGCATGCGCGCCAAGAACTTCACGCAGGCCGACCTGCCCGAGCTCATGGCCTACCTGCACCGGCGCGGCGTGCGCGGCTACGTGACGTTCAACGTGCTCGTGTTCACCGACGAACTCCCCGACGCCGCCGACTTCCTCCGCTCCATCATCGCGGCCGGCGTCGACGCCGCCATCGTGCAGGACATCGGCATCTGCCGCCTCATCCGCCGCCTCTCGCCCGACTTCCCCATCCACGGCTCCACGCAGATGACCGTGACCGGCCCGGCCGGCGTGGAGTTTGCCCGCGAACTCGGCGCCGAACTCGTCGTGCTCGGCCGCGAAAACTCCATCAAGGAAATCGAGGCCATCCAGGCCGCCCAACGCGACTCCGGCCTGCCGCCGCTCCCGCTCGAGGTCTTCGTGCACGGCGCCCTCTGCGTCGCCTACTCCGGCCAGTGCCTCACCAGCGAGTCGCTCGGCGGCCGCTCCGCCAACCGCGGTGAGTGCGCCCAGGCCTGCCGCCTGCCCTACGACCTCTACTCCGACGGCGAAAAGGTCGACCTCGGCGACCGCAAATACCTGCTAAGCCCGCAGGACCTCGCCGGCCTCGACGTGCTGCCCGAGCTCGTGAAAGCCGGCGTCGCCTCGCTCAAGATCGAGGGCCGTCTCAAGTCTCCCGAATACGTCGCCAGCATCACCCGCGTCTACCGCCAGGCGCTCGACAAGATCTTTGGCGACACCCGCCCCGCCACCGCCGCGGCCGAGCCCACCAACGACGCGCGTTACGAGCTGCAGATGGCCTTCTCGCGCGGCCTCTACACGGGCTGGTTCAAGGGCATCAACAATCAAGAACTCGCCCACGGCCGCTTCGGCACCAAGCGCGGCGTGTTCCTCGGCGACATCGCCCATGTCGGCCCCGACTTCGTCGCGATCAAGCTGCTCGCCCCGCTCAAGCCCGGCGACGGCGTCGTCTTCGACGCCGGCAACCACGCCGCCGGCGAGGAGGGCGGACGCGTCTATCAGGTCGAGCCGCAGCGCGACGGCACCACCCGCCTGCGCTTCGGTCGCGGCGACCTCGACTTCAAGCGCATCCGCGCCGGCCACAAGCTCTGGAAAAACAGCGACCCCGCGCTCGAGCGCGAACTGCGCGCCACCTTCGAAGGCGAAAAGATCCGCCACACCCGCGCCATCAACGCCGAGGTCCACGGCCACGCCGGCGCGCCCCTCACGCTGCTCCTCGACGACGGCGCCGGCCATCAGGTGCGCGTCGACTCCGAGATCAACCTCGAGCCCGCGCAAAAGCGCCCGCTCACGCCCGACTCCCTGCGCGATCAGCTCGGTCGTCTCGGCGGCACGCCGTTTCACCTCGGCGAACTGGTCAGCAAACTCGAGGGCGAGGTGATGCTGCCCATGAGCGAGCTCAACCGCGTGCGCCGCGACGCCGCCGCCAGGCTCGACGAACTCCGCGCCGCGCCCCGCCGCTGGACGCTCCTCGAGGACGCGCCCAATTGCGCCGTCTCCGGCTCGCCCGCATCGGTGCCGGCCGCACCCGCCACGCCCCACCTCGTGCTCGTCGTGCGCAGCCTCGAGCAGCTCGACGCCGTGCTCACCCACCCCGGCACGCGCGAAGTCTACTGCGAGTTCGAGAACCCGAAGCACTACCGCGACGCCGTGCAGGCCTTCCGCGCGTGGCAGGCCGCCAAAACCGTCGACTTCGGACCTTCGACCTTCGACCGATCGACGGACGCGGCTCCGCCGCGTCCGTCGATCTGGATCGCCCCGCCGCGCGTCTTCAAACCCGGCGAGGAGTGGATCCTCAAACAGGTCGCCTCGGCCGAGCCCGACGGCTACCTTGTGCGCAACCACCAGCACCTGCGCCACTACGCCGGCGCGCGCCTGCGCGGCGACTTCTCGCTCAACGCCGCCAACCCGCTCACGGCCGAGTATTTGTTATCCAACTACAATCTTGAGCGCGTCACCGCCAGCTACGATCTCAACATCCACCAGTTGCAGTCACTGCTCGGCGCCGCGCCCGGGCGCTGGTTCGACCTCACGCTGCACCAGCACATGCCGATGTTTCACATGGAGCACTGCGTGTTCTGCGCGTTCCTAAGCAAGGGCAAGGACTACCACGACTGCGGCCGCCCGTGCGAAAAGCACCGCGTGCATTTGAAGGACCGTGTCGGCGCGGAGTTCCCGCTCAAGGCCGACGCCGGCTGCCGCAACACCGTCTACAACAACCGCGCCCAGACCGGCGCCGAATACGCGCACCGGTTGATCGAACTCGGCGCGCGGCACTTCCGCGTCGAGTTCATGAACGAGGGCCCCGCCGAGGTTCTGCGCACCATCGCGGCCTACGAGCGCCTGCTGCGCGGCGACCTCGACGGCGCGACCCTCTGGCGCGAGCTGAAGCTCATCAACCAGATGGGCGTCACCCGCGGCCAGCTCGACGCCGCCCCGCGCGTGATCTTCAAGAAGGGCTGAGCCCGCGACGTGCGTGGCGCGCGGCCAAGCGCCGCTCAGGGCGCGGCGGGAACGGGCACGGCCTTGGGCGCGCTCGCGGCCGCGGCGGCCTCGGCCTGGGCTTTGGCGGTGAGGGCGTCGGCCTCGGTGCGGTTGAAGTTTTGCACCAGCGTCTCGGCGGCCTCGCCGTCGGCGCCGATCAGGGTAATGATGACCTTGAAGACCCACGGGGCGCGCACCGGCTTGTTGCTGATCAACGCGGTGCCGTCGCCGGTGGGATTCATGACATCGCGCTCATCGTCGCGTCCCGGAGGGCTGATGCGCACGATGCCGCGGATGCGGTCGGCGGGTTCGGGCTGCTTGTTCTTGTCGTAGAAATTGAGCTGCAGCTTGGGGCCGACCATCGTGAGTCCCAGCCAACGTCCGTCGTCGCGCGCGATGGGTTGGCCGACGATAGCGCCCATGGGCACCTCGGCCTCGGTGGCGGCCGTGGTCGTCGCCGCGGGCGCGGCCGGCGACTGGGCGCTGGCCAACGGGGCGGAACCAAGCAACAGGAAGGAGACCAGGAGCGGGGACGACTTCATGACCGCCCACCCTACCCGCGCCGCCGCGCCGGGCAAGCCCGCGGGCGGTCAAGAAAACGTGAAGCGTCGGAAGGCCCGGCAAAGGAGAACGGACATTCTTGTCCGTTCACTCGAGAACATGGGAATCACACCGCGCGTTGGAACGGACAGGAATGTCCGTTTTCCTTGTTTCGCGTCAGGCGCGCTCGCGGCGCTGCAGGTCGGCCTTGAGTTGTTTCCAGCGGGCGAGGCGCTCGGCGGTCTTGGCCTCGAAGCCGGACTGCTTCGGCTCGTAGAGGTGCAGCGGTTTTTCGAGGTAGTCCTGGCCGCTGATGTTCTCGGCGTAGTCGTGCGAGTAACGGTAGCCCTTGCCGTGGTTGTTCTGCTTGCTGGCCGCGCCGCTCTTGTCGCGCAGGGGCAACGGCACGGGTTGCACGGGCGCGGACTTGAGCGCGGCGTGCGCGGCGGCGAGCGCCATGGTGGCGGAGTTGCTTTTCGGTGCGCAGGCGATGTGCAGCGTGGCGTGCGCGAGCGTCAGCTCGGCCTCGGGCAGGCCGATGAAATCGCAGGCGTGGTGCGCGGCGACGGCCATGGGCAGCGCGAGCGGATCGGCGAGGCCGACGTCCTCGCTGGCGAGAATGACGAGGCGGCGCGCGATGAAGCGCGGGTCCTCGCCGCCGGCCAGCATCTTGGCGAGCCAATACATGGCGGCGTCGGGATCGGAACCGCGGCAGCTTTTGATGAAGGCGGAGATGGTGTCGTAGTGCTCGTCCTCGTCGGCGTCGTAGCGGATGCGACGCTCGCGCGCGAAGACCTCGAGCTCGGCGGGCGTCACCTCGCTGCCGGCGGGCAGACCGAGCACGATGACTTCGAGGGCGTTGAGCGCGCGGCGCAGGTCGCCGTCGCAGAGCACGGCGAGGTCGGTGAGCACTTCGTCGGACGCGGTGCAGTGGGTGTTGCCGAGGCCGCGCTCGGCGTCGTGCAGCGCGCGACGCAGCACGGTGGCGACGTCGGCGGCGGCGAGCGGCTCGAGTCGGAAGAGGTGGCTACGGGAGAGCAGCGGCGGGTTGACGTAGAAGCCGGGGTTGTGGGTGGTCGCGCCGATGAGCCGCACGTAGCCTTCCTCGACGTCGGGCAGGAGGAGGTCTTGTTGGGATTTGTTGAAGCGGTGGAGCTCGTCGATGAAGAGGAGCGTCGGTTCGTCGGGCCGCTGGCGCGCGGTGGCGAGGATGGCGCGCAGCTCGGCGACGTTGGACATGACGGCGTTGATGCGCACGAAGCGGCTGCCGGTGACGCGCGCGATGACCTCGGCGAAGCTGGTTTTGCCGCAGCCGGGCGGGCCGTAGAAAATGAGGCTGCCAAAACGGTTGGCCGCGATGAGTCGCGCGAGCAGTCCGTCGGGCGCGGTGAGGTGTTTTTGCCCCGCGATGTCGTCGATGGAACGCGGCCGCATGCGCGCGGCCAAGGGGCGCACGGCGGCGGGGGCGGGCGCGGCCGACGACAGCGGCGCCTGCGAGACGGACGCGGGCTCGTCGCCAAAGAGGTCGGGTTGTTGCGCGGGGTTGGCCATGTCGAAGAAGGAGACGTTCAACCAACGGGCGCGATGGGGCAACCCGCATGATTTTTCGAAACACGGATTTCGCGGATCGCACGGATTGAGTAGCGCAGGCTTCCAGCCTGCCGTCTCCACATCGATGGCAGGCTGGAAGCCTGCGCTACTTTATGGTGCGGATGATTTTCGGCGTGCGGTGATGGCGGCGAAATCGTTTCTTCCGAGGCATGTCGACCCGCAGCACCGGCCACCGCGCTCCGCTTCTGTGGCTGGTCGTTCCCGCGATGACGGGACTCGCGCTCGCCCACGCGGAGTGGGTGCGGCTCGACACGGCTTGGGCGCTGGCGGCGGCGGGCGGGTTGTTGCTCGGGGCGTTGCTGCTGGCGCGTCGGCCGGTGGCGTGGGCGGCGGCGTTGTGCGCGGCGATGATGTTGCTCGGCGTGGTTTACGGTCAGCTACGCTGGGCGGGCGTGCCGGAACGGGCGGAGTTGCCGCCGCGCGAGGCGCGACTGGAGGTGCGGGTCGACCGGGTGTTTCCGGTCGATGAGGCGGATCGTTCGATCGGGCTCGGCGAGGTGGTGGGCACGGACGCGCACCTGGTGGCGTTGCGCGGGCAACGGGTTTATTGGGCGATGGACGCGGTGGCGCCGGTGCGCGGCGAGATCGTGGAGTTGCTCGGCGTGTTGACCCCGCTGCCGACGGACCCGGAGGCGGACTCGTTCGACGCCTACCTGGAAAACGCGGGCGTGACGTTTTCGCTAAGGCGCGCGGAGAAGCTGCGCACGGTGCGGGCGGCGCCGGCGTATTACCGTTGGTGCGAGCGCATGCGGGCGAAGTTTGTGCGCATCTTGGGGCTCGGTCTTGAGGACCGTCCGGAGCTGGTCGGCGTGGTGCGCGCGATGGCGCTGGGCGAGAAGGCGGAGTTGAACGACGGCCAGGAGACGTTGTTTCGCGAGAGCGGCACGATGCATTTATTCGCGATCAGCGGGCTGCACATCGGCGTGATCGCGGGGGTGTTTGAGTTACTGCTCGTGCTCACGCGGATGCCGGGATGGCTTCGATTCTGGATCGGGACGGCGCTCTTGTGGCTCTACGTCGACATCACGGGCGCGCCGCCGTCGGCGGTGCGGGCGTTCATCATGGTGTTTTTTGTGCATGCGTCGTGGCGGTGGCGGGTTCCGAGCAACGCGTTGGCTGCGCTGGCGGCGGCGGCGCTCGCGGTGCTGCTGGTCGCGCCGGAGCAGATTTTTTCGGCGAGTTTTCAGTTGTCGTATGGGATCGTGGCATCGTTGCTGATGCTGGGGTTGCCGCTGACCGAGCGGCTGAAGGAGCGGTGGGCGTTGTTCACGGCGTTGCCGAAGGTCGCGTGGGCGCGCGGGCATCACCTGACGGACTGGATCTGGCGACGCCTGCTGGACAGCGTGTCGTTGGGAGTGGCCGCGGCGCTGGTGGGCATCCTCGGCGGCGTGGCGTTCTTCGGCGTGCTGACGCCGGGCGCGTTCGTGGCGAATCTGGTCCTCGTGCCGCTGGCGTCGTTGACGCTGATGGCGGCGGTCGGCGCGATGCTCACGGGCTTGGTCGGGGCTACGTGGATCGCGACGATTTTCACGCACGCCGCGGCGCTGGTCGCGTGGTGGATGCAGGCCCTGGTCGAACTCGGCATGCAAGTGCCCGGCATGTCGTTTCCGGCGAAACTCCGCTGGCCCGAGCTAGGTGCACCGGCCATCGCCGTCACGGTCGCCTTGATCGCACTCGGCTACGCCCGCAAGTGGTCCCCGCTCGGCGCCGGCCTGCTGCTTCCCCTCGCGTGGGTCCTCGCCGTGCTGCTCTTCGGCACACGCCTGACCTGACGGCAAAAAATAAAAACTAACCAGATACGTTAGTTTTTATTCAGCACCTTTCACGACTGGGAAAGGCGCGCCGCCGTAAAAAGACTAACCAGCTACGTTATACCAAATCCCTCTAGCTTTTAGACTTTATGCTGAGGCGCCATTGTTTACTTGATCGCGCAGCCAGTCGTGTATGAGGGAGGCGACGTTGGCGGGGAGCAGGCAGCGTTTGGCGACGGCCTCGATGTGGCGCTCCAAGCG
>JAUWBF010000018.1 GCA_030601755.1 Verrucomicrobiota bacterium
TCCACACGAAACAACTCACGCTGCGGCTCATGCTCGGTCTTCTTCGGCTTCATCACGTTTTCCCAGTTTGCTTATGTTAAATCGACGGTTTCCGGGAAAATAACAGCACCTAAATTGCAATCAATATATTAATAGAGAATAACTTGGGAGTTATTCAGGGCCGACTCATTATTTATTTCATAATAACTCCATTATTGCGGGCAAACTCTATGGCCTGCTTTGCATATTCTCGGACGCATAAATCCGAGAAAAAAAGAATCTCCGTCAACACTCTCGGTGATAAATCGATCTTCTGTCCTTTTGTGAAAGATAATTTCTGCATGTGAAACTTCAATCCAATGGTTCCGTTTTCTTCACTGCTGAATGGTTCATCATCAGGCAGATCAATAACACCTCCTGAGTCAGCAGTAAAAACCAATTTCATCCGCAGGTAAGAGAAGTCTAACGTGCCAGTGTTCAAGATGTCTTTTTCGCCTACTACGCCAAGACGATGAATAAGACAATTGCGAAGGGGGTATAAGGAGCCGAGGGCATCGCCGTGAATATAACGTATTCCGAGTTGTGAATCTAGTAGTTTGATCTTTTCGTCCAGTCCCCCTCGCTCGAATTTTTTCTTATCTTTTAGATTGTGGGTCTTCTGTATCAATTTCGATACATCATAAATTCGGTCGAGGAAAAGGCACAGGTGCTCGACAAGCTCGCGGAATCCACCTGCAACCACCCAAGAACGGAACTCCAGCTTCCAATCGTTTAATATGTGGCCAGAAACTTCGTTCGGGAGTAGTTGAATTCGGGTTTCCTTCACCAGTTGGTATTTATTCGCTTCAATATTGTCTGCCGCGTTCACGCCCAGCCCCATGAAAATAGCCGAGCGTCGGATTCCGGTTTGGGCACTGTTGATAATGCGGCCGTAGTCGATGTTGACGGTTTTCATGTATTCATTGTTCAACGCTCAAGCAGAGTCAGGCTCCTTTCCAGTTATTGAACGATAGAATACTTTCGAGTTGGATTACCTGAATCTCACATCGCAGAGCGCGGCGCCAATATACCGATCTATCCTGCAGGCTACCATCGGCTCTCCGTTCTATAACTCTTATCTTTATGCCGCTTCTGCTGGCATATCTAGATACCTGGTCGTTCAGGTGATCATCAAGACCTCCGTATCCCAAAATGACAATATCGGAAACTTCCGAAAGGGCAAAGTCGAGGTAGCTCCAATACGTAGAAAGAATATCCGACGAGGAGATTACTTCTCTTTTATGCTTAATATGTGTCAGGACAATGTGCTCCGATACCTCTTCCCCAACGCGTGAATGCGCCAGCTTATTATTCCTAACGAAAAGAGGTGATCCATGCAGATGAAGATAATAGCCAAAATCATTACTATTTTTCCTCTTCAGATTGTCTTCTGCAAAGCCGCCCTGCTTCACGAAGAATCCGTCAACCAATGTCGAAAACCCATTGAGAACACCCCGATCAATCAAAGGGATATACAGGAGGTCATCGTAGTTCAGCGTGGCTATGTGTGACCTGGTTTCTTGCAGATATGAAACGAGTGGATCAATGAATGAGTTCGGTAACTCTCTCCCCGTATTCTGAAATGAAGCCGCTATATGGGTGATGAATTGCGCCGTCCGCTCAGGGAAATTTAGTCCACCGGGAGAGAGCCAGGGGTTCTTGTCTGGAGCGATGGTTCGCAGCACACCGCATGAGACTCGCGCACGGTGCAATAGATCAAGATCATCTTCTCCTTCGAATATATCAATGCCACGCGTAAGAGGAATGCATGACCGTATGGCAGATTTTGTGTCTGCATCGACGAGTGCGTCATCCTCCCATACGCGCTTAATAGCAGCGCTTAGGTTAAACCAGTCGTTGTCGATAGCTCTACCGAGTCCGTTTCCAGTGATGATAAGGGATTTCATGATTTCTGCCTAATCCTGAAGACTACCCAAGCAATCGGCTTGGGTATCCGCATTGTTGACCTCGTTTTTCATCGGTATACTCTGGACAAGCATATAGTGAGCTGCTCCGAGAATTCTTGTATGGTTCGATCATCTGAACCGATAGATCTAAGCAGTCGAATCGACTCGCCCTCTGTGTCTGCAAGGCTGCCGGCTATCCTAGCCTCTTCTAGCAGAAGTGCTGGATGGTTGTAGTCGGGCTCTTTTCCGTATCTCTTTTTAATTTCCGCTTTTGCTTTCTCGATTTCCGCGCGTGCGGTTTCGATTTTTTGAGTAAATGGCACATTAGGCTTACGAACGGGAGTGGGCATGCGCTCGCTGCGGCTAGCACCGATTATCCGCTTAGGTGACACCACAAAAGATTCTGTCGCTAGGCCGTTCTTTCCACGTCGAATTGCGCAGACCGCAAATTGACCAAATCCCTCACGGAAGGCACCCGTAAACCCAAACCAATCGAAGAGAAGCGTCAGCCACGGTTTGTGATATAAAAACAGATAATTCTGCATTTGGCGCTTAAAGGCAGGAACAACCCACGGTGATTCCTCTTCATTTCGGATGTTTTCACAGATAACGAACATGAAGCGAACCGATCCACGTGAGAACATAAACGACATATCGTTTTCCGGCCAGATTCCTTTGCGAAGGCGCTTCGAGAAGAGCGGGGGGAAGGCGCATACAATAAAGCTTTCTACTTCGGGCTTTCGCCATGCAAGAAAGCGCGCGGTCACATGGGATACTCCGAGGAGTATGTAGCCTCGGAGTAATACGAAGGGCTTTACGAGCAATAAAAAGACCAGTGTTGGCGCTACAAACCAAAGCAGCGCATTTTCGATGGCAAAGATAAATGTGGTTATCACTTCGATGTGGCTTTCGCTCAAGACTACTAAGAGGATTGATTGGCGCGATCAGTGCCCGTGCACAGCACGGAAACAGCACTGATCGGCACAGGAAATCGGCTTCGGTAGTCGTTTTGTTAGGCTTTTTTTTCGGGCATTTCACCGAATTTCTGCTGGGCGAGTTTTAGTGCCTCGTCCCACGGAAGGAGCTCATCTGATACTTTTACCTCTCGGACTTGAACGCGCACTTGGTCTCCTAGGTCTTGCGAATGACCAGCGATCATTGTCGCCGCATGGCGATGCGACTTCCTTTCGAGCTGAGAGGAATTAATTCCGACAATGGTTCCTTGGCGCGAATGAAGCGTCAGAGTGTAGGAAAAAATTAATCTTCCTGTTCTGGCCTCAATGGAAACGGAGACGCTAGTCCAATCCGCATGTGGAACTAAATCCACTGTGTATGACTGTCCATTGATAACGACGCCATCCAAGTCTTGGTCGATATGCTCAAATATATAGCGTTTGTCGCCTGCGCGACCAATGAAATACCCGACCCATGTTCCGTGAAGGTATGTTCCGCCAAAAATCCATCGACGCACCCGCGTGCAGTGTTGGATCAGGCACTCGGCTCCCTTTCCGATTAGTCGGTAGATGCCAACCGAGGTTAATATACCCGCTACCCAGCTGCCAATTGAGGGCCATAATGCAATGGATTGTAGTAGGGGCAGAAGCCACGTGAGCAAAGCAAGCATTACGGCAACCGTGCCACTGGCGACTAGTGTATAGAATTTTGTAGCGGGATGCATGGCGTTTCTCTTAACGTTGTATAGTCGTAGTTGAGGTGGGTTTGGTGGGCACAATCCCCGGGTCTGACTAGCATAAAGGCGGCTTTCGGTTCAACGATCCCTGTGCGCTGCTCTGCATGTATAGAGACAAAGTGAACAAAGTGGGCCATGCCCACGCAGTATGGGCTTGATCTCGCGTCTTTTGGCGGAATGCCAATGCTTGGCCGGGGTTGGGCGCATAACCCTGAGCATTATGTGACGGAGGAGTAATGCGAGCCTTTACCAAGCCTTTACGTGAAGAAAATCCCCTTCCTCCATATTGCCGGCTGTCGTGGAGCGCGGACGGCTAGAAGTCCAATCGGAAGCGCCTCCGTGGTTGATTGGTTGGTGATTGCTCGGGTTACCGAGGTTGAAAAAAACAATCAGTCGCTCCGTCGTGAGTTCAGCCACGGTCACCTTGGGGAAATGGCGTAGGAGGCGCTTGAAGGAGCGTTTCAGGAATACGAGATGGGATTCTGAAATGTGGTCTTGTTCGAGCTCGTGATCCTTTGTGGCAAGGTAGGCTGCGACCGCGTCCTTGAGCGGTTTCTGGCTCTCCGGCTCCTGGTAGTTTGCGAGGGTGTAATCGACGCAGAAGGAGAGGGTGCGCGAACTGTCCTTGAGACGGCTGAAAGCCGTCTCGGCCTCGCGCACCTGGTCCTCGGTGAGGAACGTGGGCACCGATCTCATGCCCGAGTCGAGTTGCAGGGCTTTGAGGTCGAGCGTCGCCTTTTCAGCGGCGGCTTCCTCTTGGGTTTTGAAGTTGCGGCGAATGCGCAGGCCGTTGAGGCGGCCATCGACCCGCCATGAGATAGCGCCGTTGCGGTTTTCAAACCGGCTGACGGCGAACACTGGGTGACTCATGTTTTAGGTTGCCCGGTCAACTGGGCAACCTAGCTTTGACCGGCAACTAACCTCCTTATTGCTAAGGAGTAAAGTGGCGGAGAGGGAGGGATTCGAACCCTCGGTAGGTTTCCCTACACACGCTTTCCAAGCGTGCGCATTAGACCACTCTGCCACCTCTCCTTGGGTTGCATCGGCGACGGCCGCAGGGCCGCCTCCGGTGGGCGAAGGGCAGAGGAAGAGTGTTTGGGCGGCATGGGTCAATGGCTAAAATCCGCGTTTTTGGCGCGAAATCCGCCAGCGGTTTGCGCTCGCGTCAGGAGGGATGCGCTTTGCCGAAAAGCGTCTTGCGCGAGGGAGGGCCGTTGCTACAGGTTCCCCTGTTTTACGCACGCTCAACCCAGCCTCTTGCCATGGTTTCCGCCAACACCGAACTCGCCTACAACAGTAAGATCGAAGGAGAAGTCATCGTCTCCCGGGCGGATGCCGTGATCAACTGGATCCGCAGCAACTCGGTCTGGCCGATGCCCATGGGCCTCGCCTGCTGCGGCATCGAGCTGATGGCCTCGGGCAACTCCCGCTTCGACATCGGCCGCTTCGGCTCCGAGGTCATGCGCTTCTCCCCCCGTCAGTGCGACTGCATGATCGTGGCCGGCACCGTCACCTACAAGATGGCCCCGCACGTCCGCCGCATCTACGACCAGATGGCGGAGCCCAAGTGGGTCATCGCCATGGGGGCCTGCGCCTCGTCCGGCGGCATGTATCGCAGCTACGCCACCCTGCAGGGCGTCGACCGCATCATCCCCGTCGACGTCTATGTCAGCGGCTGCCCCCCGCGCCCCGAGGCCCTCCTCGACGCTCTCATGAAGATGCAGTCGAAGATCCGCACGGAGCCCGCCGCGAAGCAGCTCCTCGGTTGATCCGACCAACGCCGAGAGCCTGCCGCACCGCCCGACCCGACCACGACCTTCTCCCATTTCAATGACCGCGACCGCCGACGTCACCGCCGCCCTTCAGGGCAAGTTCCCGCAAGTCACCGCCCGTGCCAGCGGGGATCATCCCGCGATCAATGCGCCCCTCGCCGACGCCAAGGCCCTGCTCGCCGTCCTGCGCGATGAGTTCGGCTACGATTTTCTGGTCGACGTGACCGCCGCCGACTGGGGCGTCGAGGTCTCCCCGCGCTTCAGCGTTTTCTGGCACCTGTATTCCACCAAGGACGGCGCTTACCTCCGCGTCGCCGCCGACTGCGTCAACGACGTCGAGCCCGCCGCCCCCACCGTGTCCGACCTCTGGCCCGCCGCCGACTGGCACGAGCGCGAGACCTACGACCTGCTCGGCGTCACCTTCAACGGCCACCCCGACCTGCGCCGCATCCTCATGTGGGATGGCTATCCGTATCACCCGCTCCGCAAGGACTTCCCCCTGGCCGGCATCGACACCCCGCTCCCTGACGAGGAAGTCGGCGCGATCACCGGCGCCACCGCCAAGCCCGTGCCCATGGCCGGCGGCCCCTTCGTCGCCAAGTGCGGCAAGATGAACCTCTCCGAGGCCGAGCCCCGCGCCAAGGACGAGAGCTGGAACGAGGCCCGCGAAAAGCCCGCCTCCGAGTAACCGCCGCACCGCCGCCCACCGCCCGCGCCGCCGCAGCCGACACCGCAAGCACCCAACCCGATTTTTCGATGGCCACCGAATACGCCTTTCCCGACAACGCCGCCAAGACCGCGGACGCCTCCCAGGAATTCCAGACCGAGAAGATGTCGGTCGCCATGGGCCCCTCCCACCCGTCCACCCACGGCGTGCTCCGGCTCAACCTCGACCTCGACGGCGAGATCGTCACCAAGTGCGACCCCGTCCTCGGCTACCTGCATCGCGGCGACGAGAAGATCGCCGAGAACATGACCTACAACCAGTTCGTGCCCTACACGGACCGGTTGGATTACCTCGCCCCGCTGGCCAACAACGTTGCCTACGCCATCGCTGTTGAAAAACTCGCCAACCTCGAGGTGCCCGCCCGCTGCCAGGCCATCCGCGTCATCTGCTGCGAGCTTGCCCGCATCTCGTCCCACCTGCTCGGCCTCGGCGCCTTCGCCATGGATGTCGGCGCGTGGACGGTGTTCATGTATCAGTTCACCGAGCGCGAGAAGCTCTACAAGCTCTTCGAGGAGCTCACCGGCGCCCGCTTTACCACCAGCTATACCCGCATCGGCGGCGTCTCCCGCGACATGCCCGAGGGCTGGACCGACCGCGTCCTCGCCTTCTGCGACCAGTTCCTCCCCATCCTCGACGAGATGCTGGAGATGCTGACCCGCAACAAGATCTTCACCGACCGCACCGTCGACGTCGGCATCATCACCAAGGCCGAGGCCATCGCCTACGGCCTCACCGGCCCCAACGCCCGCGGCTCCGGCGTCACCGTCGACCTCCGCAAGGACCGTCCCTATTCCGGCTACGAGCAATACGAGTTCGACGTCCCCGTCGGCACCAAGGGCGACTGCTACGACCGCTACCTCTGCCGCGGCGAGGAGATGAAGCAGTCCGTGCGCATCGTCCGCCAGGCCATCAAGAACATGCCCGCCGGGGACTACTACGCCAAGGATGCCGTGCGCATCTTCGCGCCGCCCAAGGCCAAGGTCCTCACCTCGATGGAGGAGCTCATCAACAACTTCATGATCGTCACCGAAGGCCCTCTGATGCCCGCCGGCGAGGTCTACTTCGAGGCCGAGAATCCGAAGGGCGCGCTCGGCTTCTTCGTCATCAGCAAGGGCGGCGGCGTGCCGTGGCGCATGAAGATCCGCTCCCCCTCGTTCTGCAACCTCTCGATCCTGCCCAAGGTCTGCCAGAACAACCTCCTCTCCGACGTCGTCGCCATCCTCGGCTCGCTCGATTTCGTGATGGGCGAGTGCGACCGCTGATATCCGAACCCTGAGTTTAAGCCCACGAAACACACGAACTGACACGAAGCAAAATCCGCCCAGGCCAAGCCGCCGATCCGACCTTTCGTGTCGTTTCGTGTGTTTCGTGGGCAACCCTCCTCCTCTTTCCGTCTCGATGAATCTCAAGCCCGAAACCACCGCGCGTATCGACGAAGTCATTACGCACTATCCGGTCAAGCGCAGCGCCACCCTGCCGCTCCTCCACCTCATCCAGGAGGACGTCGGCCACATCTCCGACGAGGCCATCACCTGGATCGCCCAAAAACTCGAGCTGCAGCCCATCAACGTGCTCGAGGTCGTGACCTTCTACCCGATGTTCCGCCGCCACCCCATCGGCCGGCGTCACATCAAGGTCTGCCGCACCCTCTCCTGCGCCTTGCGCGGCGGCTACAAGACCTGCGACACCTTTAAGTCCGAGTTCGGCGTCGAGCTCGGCGCGGTCTCCGCCGACGGCGAGGCCACCGTCGAGTTCGTCGAGTGCCTCGCCTCCTGCGGCACTGCCCCCGTCGTCATGATCGACGAGGTCCTTCATGAAAACGTCGACTGCGCGAAGGCCAAGGCCCTCGCCGACCAGATCAAGTCCGAGGCCGCCGCCCGCAAGTAAGGCCCGTTGGGAAACCCTGAATCCTAATTCTCAAATCCTAAATTTCCGATGTCCGCACCCGCCCAGACCCGCATCATCTTCAAGCACATCGACGAGACCGGCTACACCAACGACATCGAGTGCTACCTCCGCAACGGCGGCTACGAGGTCCTCAAGAAAGCCGTCGGCATGAAGCCCGAGGACCTGCGCGAGGAGGTCAAGAAGGCCGGACTGCGCGGCCGCGGCGGCGCCGGTTTCCCCTGCGGCTTCAAGTGGTCGCTCGTCGACCGCAAGAGCGGCAAGCCCATCTACCTCATCGTCAACGCCGACGAATCCGAGCCCGGCACATTTAAAGATCGCTACATCATCCATCAGGACCCGCACCAGCTCATCGAGGGCATCATGATCTCCTGCTTCGCCAACGACGTGAAGCAGGCCTACATCTACATCCGCGGCGAGATGCCCGAGGGCGCCCGCATCCTCGAAAAGGCCATCGCCGAGGCCAAGGCCAAGAACTTCGTCGGCCCCAACATCCTTGGCACCGGCTACAGCTGCGAGATCTACGTCCACCGCGGCGCCGGCGCCTACATCTGCGGCGAGGAAACCGGCCTCATCGAGTCCCTCGAGGGCAAGCGCGCCAACCCCCGCATCAAGCCTCCCTACTTCCCCGCGGTGCTCGGCCTCTACCAGTGCCCCACCATCGTCAACAACGTCGAGACCCTCTGCCACGTTAAGCACATCGTCGACATGACCGGCGAGGCCTACGCCAAGATCGGCACGCCCAACAACACCGGCACCCGCATCTTCTGCGTCTCCGGCCACGTGCAGCGCCCCGGCTACTACGAGTTCCCCGCCGGCACCATCACCATGGGCCAGCTCCTCAACGACGTCTGCGGCGGCCCGCTCCCCGGCCGCACCTTCAAGGCCGTCATCCCCGGCGGTTCCTCCGCCAAGGTCCTGCGCTTCGGCGAACGCTACAAGGGCAAGCGCAAGGTCGGCGCCGAGATGGTCGAGTATGACTGGGGCGTCGAGGACGTGCCCATGGACTTCGACTCGCTCGCCATGATCGGCTCCATGGGCGGCTCTGGCGGCGTCATCGTCATGGACGACTCGGTCAACATGGTCGAGGCCCTCGCCAACATCAACGCCTTCTACCAGCACGAGTCCTGCGGCCAGTGCACGCCCTGCCGCGAAGGCTCCCTGTGGATGAAGAAGATCACCACCCGCATGGTGCACGGCGACGCCCGCCCGCAGGACGGCGCCCTGCTCAAGTCCGTCGCCGACCAGATCCCCGGCCGCACCATCTGCGCCTTCGGCGAAGCCTGCTCGTGGCCCACCCAGAGTTTTTATCTCAAGTTCAAGGACGAGTTCGACGGCTACTCGGAGCAGAAAAAGACGCTCCCCGCCGACCGCCTGACCATCGTCTGATCAGATATAGCCCACGAAACACACGAAAGAGCACGAAACTGAAATCCGCCCAACCCGCCGAACTGACTTTCGTGTCTTTTCGTGTGTTTCGTGGGCCAAACAAATTCTCACTCTCCCGCAATGATCCAGCCCGCCAAACCTGACCTCGTCACCGTCAACATCGACGGCAAGGAGATCGCCGTGCCCAAGGGCACCAACGTCATCGAGGCCGCCCGCCAGCTCAACGTCGACGTCCCCCACTACTGCTACCACCCGAAGCTCGCGGTCGTCGGCAACTGCCGCATGTGCCTTGTCGAGATGGGCATGCCCGCCGTCGATCCCGCCACCAAGGCCCCGATCATGGACGAGGCCACCGGCAAGCAGAAGATCAACTGGATCCCCCGTCCCCAGATCGGCTGCGGCACCAACGTCGCCCCGGGCATGCACATCAAGACCACCAGCCCGATGGTCAAGGACGCCCGCGAAGGCGTCATGGAGTTCCTCCTTATCAACCACCCGCTCGACTGCCCGATCTGCGACCAGGCCGGCGAGTGCAAGCTCCAGGAGCAGGCCACCGCCTACGGCCGCGGCTACTCCCGCTTCATCGAGCAGAAAAACGTGAAGCCCAAGCGCACCCAGCTCGGCCCGCGCGTCACCCTCGACGACGAGCGCTGCGTGCTCTGTTCGCGCTGCATCCGTTTCTCCCGCGACGTCGCCGGCGAGGACGTCCTCGGCTTTGTCGACCGCGGCAGCTACTCCACGCTCACCTGCCACCCCGACAAGAAGCTCGAGCACAACTACTCGCTCAACACCGTCGACATCTGCCCGGTCGGCGCGCTCACCTCGACCGATTTCCGCTTCAAGATGCGCGTCTGGTTCCTCAAGCAGACCAAGGCCATCTGCACCGAGTCCTCCGTCGGCGCCAACACCGTCGTCTGGTCCCGCGAAGGCGTCATCTACCGCATCACCCCTCGCCGCAACGACGAGGTCAACGACACCTGGATGACCGACTCCGGCCGCCTGCTCTACAAGGCCGTCGCCGCCGAGAACCGCCTCAAGACCGCCGGCTCCCTCGACGCGCTCGTGGCCGAGGCCGCCAAGCTCCTCAAGGCCGGCTCCGTCGCCATCGTCGGCTCCGGCCGCGCCACCGTCGAGGAGCAGTTCGCGCTCAAGAAACTTGCCGCCGCCACCGGCGCCTCCGTCGCGTTGGTCAGTCGGGTGGGGGAGGGCGACAAGCTCCTGCTCTCCGCCGACCGCAATCCCAACGTCCGCGGCGCGCTCGTCACCGGGCTCATCACCCAGTTGCCCTCGGCGCAACTCACCGCGCTCGCCGCCGACATCGACGCGGGCAAGGTGAAGACGATCCTCACCCACGGCGAGGACCTCGTCGCCGCCGGCCTCACCGCCGCGCAGCTCGCCAAGGTCAACGTCGTCGCGCTCGCCACCCACGCCGACGCGACCACCGCCGCGGCCAAGGTCGTCATCCCGACGCTCACCGCCTTCGAGAAGAGCGGCACCTTCGTCAACCAGCAGTTCCGTATCCAGAAGTTCGCGACGGCCGTCCCCGGCCCGGCGGGCGCGACCGACGACCTCGCGGTCCTTGCCAAGCTCACCGCCGCCCTCGGCGCGCAGACCCCCGGCGCCACCGTCGGCGCGATCTGGAACACCCTCGCCGCCGAGGTGCCCGCGCTGGCGACGATCACCTACGCCAACCTCCCCGAGACCGGCCTGCTCCTCGACGCCACCCCGTGGCAGGGCCTGCCCTTCGTCGAGGGCGAGACGCTCCACCACAAACCCGCCGCCGCGGCCTCCGCCTGATTTTTAGCCACAGAGGACACGGAGCTCCGACACAGAGAACACAGAGTTTCAAACCGACCGATCACTTAACTTTTAGCGCCTCATCTCCGACCTCCGTGACCTCTGTGTCCGAGCTCTGTGATCTCTGTGGCCAAACTCCGATTCCTCCCTTTCCCGTTTTCCGCAAATGTTCGACTTCTACTTCGACCTCCCGCTCTGGATCCGCCTTTTTGTGCAAGGCCTGGCCGTGATGCTGGTCATGTTCCCCATCGGCGCCGCCTGCTCGATGGCCGAGCGCAAGATCGCCGCCTGGGTGCAGGACCGCCCGGGCCCCAACCGCACCATTGCGCCCATCCTGGCGTGGATTCCCGGCATCGGCTTCCTGCGCAAGCTCGGCCTGTTCCAGCTCGCGGCCGACGGCGGCAAGTTCGTCTTCAAAGAGGACGCCGTGCCCGGACACGTGAACAAGTTCTACTTCATCGCCGCGCCGATCATCGCGGTGATCCCCGCGCTCACCACCGTCGCCGTGGTGCCGTTTGGCGCCTATCTTGATGCCGCCGGTCAGGTCATTCCGATCATGCTGGCCAACGTCGACATCGGTCTGCTGGCGGTCTTCGCGATCTCCTCGCTGAGCGTCTACGCCATCATTCTCGCCGGCTGGGCCTCCAACTCGAAGTATCCCTTCCTCGGCTCGGTCCGCGCCTCGGCCCAGCTCGTGTCCTATGAGCTCTCGATGACCCTCTCGGTGCTGCCGGTTTTCCTCTGGACCAACGGCCCGCTGCGCGGCGAGACGGCCGACAGCCTGCTCGGTTCGCTCAGCCTCGCCCGCGTGGTCGAGTTTCAGAGCCAGTCCGGATTCTGGGGCGGCCTGTGGTTCGGTTTCCTGATGCCGCTCTCGGCCTTCATTTTCCTCGTCTCGCTCTTCGCCGAGACCAACCGCCAGCCGTTCGACACCGTCGAGTCCGAGGCCGACCTCGTGAACAGCTTCGGTTCCGAATACGGCGCGTTCAAGTGGTCGCTTTTCTACGTCGCCGAATACTGCCACATGCTCGTCGGCTCGGCGGTGTTCATGCTGCTCTTCGGCGGCGGCTGGAACCCGTTGCCCTGGGTCACGCTCGCGGACTTCGCGAACCTGCTCGGCTTCGCGCACCTGCCGCTCGTCACCGGCATCGTCGGCATCGGCATCTTCCTCGGCAAGGTGCTCGCGATGATCTTCTTCTTCATGTGGGTGCGCTGGACGCTCCCGCGTTTCCGCTACGACCAGGTCATGGCCATCGGCTGGCGCAGATTGCTGCCGCTCTCGATCGCCAACCTGATCGCCTACGTCATCGGCATCGCCCTGTTGACCAAGTAACCGACCACCGACCTTTACCGCGCCATGGCCGTCATCCCTGTCGAACGCAAGCCGCTCACCTTCGCGGAGCGCACCTACATCCCGCAGATCATCAGCGGGCTGAAGACCACCCTCAAGCACATGGTGCGCAAGCCCATCACGCTGGAGTATCCGGAGCAGCGTCCCGAGATTCCCGCCGGCTACCGCGGCGTGCCGACGCTCGTCTACGATCCCAACGGTCGCGAGAAGTGCGTGTCCTGCCAGCTGTGCGAGTTTGTCTGCCCGCCCAAGGCCATCCGCATCACGCCCGGCGAGATCCCCTCCGACGATCCCACCGCGCACGTCGAGAAGCGCCCCGAGGAGTTCAAGATCGACATGCTGCGCTGCATTTATTGCGGCCTGTGCCAGGAGGTCTGCCCCGAGGAGGCCATCTGGCTGCAGAACCAGTTCTCCATGTCCGGCTACACCCGCGAGGAGATGGTCAACGACAAGAAACGTCTCTACGAGCTCGGCGGCACGCTGCCCGACGCGCACTTCAAGTGGGACAAAAAGAAGGCCGCCGAGGAGGCGGGCAACGGTCACCACTGATTTTTTGCCACAGAGAACACCGAGCTCCGACACAGAGAACACGGAGTTTCCGATCCACAGACCTTATTTACCAACGCCATTTCATAGCCCTGTCTTCTCCGGTCTCCGTGACCTCTGTGTCCGGGCTCCGTGAACTCCGTGGCCCATTCCGAAATTTCCGTCCATGTCCGCCATCCTCTTCAACCTCTTCGCCATCTTCACCGTGGCGTGCGCCCTCGGCGTGGTGTTCAACCGCAACACCATCGCGTCCGCGCTCTGCCTCCTGCTGGCCCTGGTCGGCGTCGCCGGCATCTTCGCGCTGCTGGAGGCCTTCCTCCTCGCCGTGCTCATGGTGCTGGTCTATGCCGGCGCGGTCGTCGCGCTGTTCCTGTTCATCGTCATGCTGCTTGATGTCAGCGGCGGCGAGCGCAAGCCCTTCGGCAAGGCCACCGTCTTCTCCGGCATCATCTCGGCCGGCCTGCTGGTCGTCGGCCTGATCAGCTTCACCAAGCACGGCGCGCAGACCACCGCCGAGCTGCCGGCCGGCGCGGCCGCCTCGGGCTCGGTGCTCAAGGCCTACGGCGAGCAGCTCTTCACCACCTACCTGCTGCCGGTGCAGATCGTCGGCTTCCTGCTGCTCATCGCCATGCTCGGCGTGATCGTGCTCAGCAAAAAATTCCAAGGCCTGGAGGACATCAAATGACCGTCGGACTCAACGAATACCTTTACCTCAGCGCCGTGCTGTTCGCCATCGGCTTCCTCGGCGTGCTGGTGCGCAAGAACACGCTGATCATCTACATGTGCCTCGAGCTCATGCTGGTCGCCTCGACCGTGGCGCTGGTGGCCTTCTCGCGCTTCAACGGCACCATGGACGGCAACGTCTTCGTGTTCTTCATCCTGACCGTCGCCGCCGCCGAGGTGGCCGTCGGCCTGGCCATCATCGTCGCCCTGTTCCGCCGCCGCCAGACTATCGAGGTCGGCGAGCTCAACGCGCTGAAGAACTGAATCCATTCCGGAACCGGTCACGATTTGTGACCGGTTCCTCCGCCCAATGTCCACCGCCGCCATCATCCCCCAAGAGCGCATCCAAAGCCGCATCATCGTGCTGCGTGGCCAGCGCGTGCTCTTGGACAGCGACTTGGCGGAAATCTACGGGGTGACAACCGGTCGTCTCATGGAGCAGGTCAAACGCAATCAGTCGAAGTTCCCTGAGGACTTCATGTTTGAACTGACACGCGACGAGGCTTTGGCGGCAGGTCTCTTGCAGGCTCGGCGCGTTGATCAGGAAGGGGATGTGGACTTGAAATCGCAAAATGCGACATCAAGACATGGTGGCAGGAGGAAGATCCCTCACGCATTCACCGAGCATGGCGCCATCCAGGCCGCCAACATCTTGCGCTCCGAGGCCGCTGTGCAGATGAGCGTGCAAGTTGTCCGCGCCTTCGTCCGCCTGCGCGAGCTCGTGATCAACCACAAGGCCATCTCCTCCAAACTCGCCGAACTCGACGCCCGCATCGGCGAGCACGACGAGCAGCTTGCGGCGATCATCGAGGCCATTCGCCAACTTGCGGAACCCGTGCTCCCCGAAAACCGCCGCCGCATAGGTTTCAAACCTTCGTCCGACTAATCGCCGCCCGCCGCTTACCGCATACCGCCGAGCCTCCGCGATCTTAGACTTTAGACCTTCCGACCTTCGACACCCTTTTCCCACATGTCCGTCCAGTTCATCGCCCTCCTCACGCTTTTGACGCCGCTGGCCTCGGCCGCGATCATCGCGTTGTTCCTGCGCAAGCAGGGCACGCTCGCGTCGATCGTCTCCACGTTGGCCGCCGCCGTGGTCGCCGCCGGTTCGCTCACGCTGGCCTTCGGCGGCTCGCGCTTCGGCGCCGACCTCGGCGCGCCCGTCGCCATCGAGTGGCTCAAGCTCGGCGACCTCTCCATCTCGCTGGGCTTCCTCTACAACGACCTCGCGGCGCTCATGCTCTCGATCGTCGGCGTCGTCGGCCTGTGCGTGCACGTCTTCTCGCTCGGCTACATGCACGACGACTCGGCCAAGGCCCGCTACTTCGGCGGCCTGTCGATCTTCATGTTCTCCATGATCGGCATCGTCCTCGCGGACAATCTGTTCATGATTTTCATCTTCTGGGAACTGGTCGGTCTCAGCTCCTACCTGCTGATCAACCACTACTGCCTCAAGCAGTCCGCGGCCGACGCCTCGAAGAAGGCCTTTATCACCAACCGCGTGGGCGACTTCGGTTTCCTGCTCGGCATCATCCTCTGCTACTACGCCTTCGGCACGGTCAACCTGGTCGAGATCGGCCACGCCTCGACCGCCGGCACCGTGGTCGCCGCGGCCATCCCGCTGCTACTGTTTTGCGGTGCGGTAGGCAAGTCCGCCCAGCTCCCGTTGCACGTCTGGCTGCCGGACGCGATGGAAGGCCCCACGCCGGTCTCCGCGCTCATCCACGCCGCCACGATGGTCGCCGCCGGTATATTCATGCTGTGCCGCATCGAGCCGCTCTTCGCCGCCGCACCCGCGGTCGCGCTGCAGACGGTCATGTGGATCGGCGCGGGCACCGCGCTCTACGCCGCGCTCTGCGCGATCACCCAGAGCGACATCAAGAAGGTCCTCGCCTACTCGACGCTCTCGCAGCTCGGCTACATGGTCGCGGCTTTCGGTCTCGGCTCCATCGAACACCTGCACGACGAGACCAAGACGGTGGTTATCCTCTCGGCCGGCGTCGGCGCGGCGATGTTCCACCTGACCACGCACGCCTTCTTCAAGGCCCTCATGTTCCTCGGCTCCGGCTCCGTCATCCACGGCTGCCACCATGAGCAGGACATCTTCAAGATGGGCGGCCTGTCCAAGAAGATGCCGCTCACCTTCATCACCTTCACCATCGGCGTGCTCGCGATCATCGGCATGCCCGGTCTGGCCGGCTTCTTCTCCAAGGACGCGATTCTCTACCTCGCCATGGAGAACAACACCCCGGTGTTCGTCATCCTCACCGTCACCGCCGTGCTCACCGCGTTCTACATGGTGCGCATGTGGAAGCTGGTCTTTCTCGGCGGCACCCGCTCGGAGGACGCCGACCACGCCCACGAGGGTGGCGCCAGCATGACGCTGCCGCTGCTCGTTCTCGGTCTGCTGTCCGTCGCGGGCGGCTACGAGGCCATCTACGGCGGCCACTTCGACGGCGTGCTCAAGCAGGTCGCGCACCCGCATGGCGCGGCCCACGTCACGATCCTGATCGTTTCGCTGGCCGTCATGATCGTCGGCGCGGCGGGCGCGCTGCTGTTCTACAAGTCCGGCCCGGCCGACTCGCTTCAGCAAAAGGTGCCCGGCGCCTTCGCCGGCCTCAACGTTTTGAAGGCCTCCTTCGACTCCGCCTACGGCTACTACGTCGCCAAGGTCCAGCAGCGTTTCGCCCTGTTGCTCAACTTCCTCGACCAGATCCTGATCGCCGGTCTGATCGTCCGCGGCCTTTCCGGCGTCGTCGGACTGTTCGGTCTGGCGGCCCGCGCGCTGCACACCGGCAACCTGCACGTCTACGTCTATTGGTTCCTCGCGGGAGCCGTCATCCTCTGGGCCCTCGCGGCCGGCACGCTTTAACACCTTTCAATCCGTCCAACGTCAAAAGTCTCAACGTCCAACGTCACCACCACTCGCTTCGCTCATCACCAAATCGACAGGTTGATCGGCCGCTCCGCGGCCCGCTAGCGACCTTCGACTTTGGACCTTAAGACCTTCGACCTCTTTTCAGCCATGAACCCTCTTCCCTTCGACCCGCTTCTGGTCTCCATCGTCGCTCCGCTGCTCGCGGCCGGCCTGCTTGCGATCGGGCTGCCCGCCAAGCTCGGCAAGGCCGTCGCCGCCGTCGGCTTCGTGCTGCCGGCCCTGCTGGCGCTGCACTGCTGGTTCTATTTCGACGCCACCGGCGCGGACTACGCTTACCTCACCGGCTACGACACCGGCCTCGGCTACTTCGGCATCAACCTCATGCTCGGCCTCAACGGCATCTCCATGCCGCTCTATCTGATGGCCGGCATCGTCGGCCTCGCCGCCGGTCTTTACGCGCTGCAATCCAAGGCCGAGCGCCAGCCGCTCTACCTCGGGCTCCTCTTGGTCATGCAGGCCGGTTTGATGGGCGTGTTTTCCAGCGTGGACGTGTTCTTCTTCTACTTCTTCCACGAACTGGCCCTCATCCCGACCTTCATCATGGTCGGCATCTGGGGCGGACGTGACCGCGGCTACGCGGCGATGAAAATGACCATCTACCTCACGGTTGGCGCGATGCTCTCGCTGCTCGGCCTGATCGCCCTCTACTTCAAGAGCGGCGCGGACAACTTCACCATCATCGAGCTCCAGCGCGCGGTGCTCGCGAACGGCCTCTCCGAGACCGTCCAGTCCAACATTTTCGCCCTCCTGCTCTTCGGCTTCGGCATCCTCGTCTCGCTCTGGCCGTTCCACACCTGGGCGCCGCTCGGCTACTCCGAGGCTCCCAGCTCGGCCGCGATGCTGCACTCCGGCGTGCTGAAAAAGTTCGGTCTCTACGGACTGATCCAGATCGCCCTGCCGCTGCTGCCCGAAGGTTTTGCCAAGTGGGTTTGCCTCTTCGCCGCGCTCGCCGTGTTCGGCAACCTGATCGTCATCGGCCTCGTCACCATCGCGCAGAGCGACCTGAAGAAGATGGTCGGTTACAGCTCGGTCATGCACATGGGCTACGCGTTCCTCGGTCTCGCCTGCTACTCGGCGGTCGGCATCGGCGGCGTCGTCATGATGATGGTCGCCCACGGTCTGTCCGCGGCGCTGCTTTTCCTGCTCTCGACCAGCATCCACCACCGCACCAAGACCTTTGAGATGTCCGACATGGGCGGCCTCGTGAAACACGCGCCCGTGCTCGCGGCCTTCTTCGTCGCGGCGACCTTCGCCTCGATCGGCCTGCCCGGCTTGGCCAACTTCTGGGGTGAACTCGCGATCTTCGTCGCCGCCTGGGACTTCTCGCCCGCGCTGACGGTTGTGTCCGTCTCCGGCGTGGTCATCTCCGCGATCTACGGCCTGCGCTCCGCGGCCAAGGTTTTCTTCGGCTCCGAGAGCGAGGCCTTCGCCAAGGTCGCCGCCGAACAAAAACCCGCCGATCTCACCTGCTGCGAGAAGCTGCCGGCGCTCATCCTTCTGGTCGCGCTGCTGGCCATCGGCCTCTGGCCCAAGACCATCTCCGGTCCCGTGACCGCCGCCGCCGAGGCCACCTTCGCCAACGCTCCCGCCGCCGCGGTCGACACCGCCGCCCTCTCCCGCTGAAACCAACGACTTTTCTGACGCGATGAATCCCGAACTTATCCAGGCCGCCGCCGACAATCCGTGGATGGCGATCGCTCCCGAGATCGCCCTTGCCGGCCTCGCCCTGCTCCTGCTCGTGGCGGAGATTTTCCTGCCCAAGTCCAAGCACGGTCTCGTGCCCTCCATCTCGGTGGCGGGTCAGCTTGGCATCCTGGTCGGACTGCTCGTCAACTGGAACGGCGCCTCCGTCGGCCAGCCGCTCTTCAACGGGCTGCTCATGCCCGGCGCGCACACCCAGTTCCTGCGCGCGTTCTTCGTCGCCTCGTCGCTGCTGGTCAGCGTGCTCGGCGTCGTCGCCCTCGCGAAGCAGAAGATGCCCAAGGTCGAGTTCTTCGTCATCGTGCAGGTGGTCTCCGCCGCGATGATGCTCCTCTCGCAGGCCAATCACTTCGTGCTGATGTTCGTGGCGCTCGAGACGGTCACCGTCGGCTTCTACATCCTCGTCAGCTACGTGCGCACCAACCCGCTCACGCTCGAGGCCGGCCTCAAATACCTCATCACCGGCGCGCTCAGCTCCGGCCTGTTGCTCTTCGGCATCGTGCTCCTCTACGGCGTGGCTGGCAATCCGACGCTCCCCGGCTCCAGCGCGGACTCGATGAACTTCGACGCGCTCTACGGCTTCCTTCAGGCCAACCCGGGCAACTTCCTCGCCTCGCTCGGCATCGTGCTCGTTCTCTCCGGCGTGGCGTTCAAGATCGGCGCCGTTCCGTTCCAGATCTGGATCCCCGATGTTTATCAGGGTGCGCCGACTCCCGTGACCGCGTTCCTCGCCGTTTCTTCCAAGGCCGCCGGTTTCGCGATCCTGCTGACGCTCGTCAACGTGTTCTCACCCTATGCCGGTCTGGTCGCCACGGTCATCGCGATCATGGCCGCCGCCACCATTCTCTTCGGCAACCTCGCCGCGCTGACCCAGCACAACGTCAAGCGTCTGCTCGGCCTCTCCGGCGTGTCGCACGCGGGCTACCTGTTGATCGGCGTGCTTGCCTCGCTGACCGTGCCGGTCGCCGCCAGCGCCATCTACTTCTACCTGTTCGCCTACCTGCTGGCCTCCTTCGCGGTCTTCGGCGTGATGACCCACGTCGCCGGCGAGAACGACGCCGATCAGGAACTCGACCACTACACCGACCTCGCCAAGACCAACCCGTTCCTTGGTGGCATCCTCGCCATCGGTCTCGGCTCGCTCGCGGGCATCCCGCCGCTGGCCGGTTTCATGGGCAAGCTGCTCGTGTTCATGACCGTCTTCGCCGCCGCCGGCGCGCCGGTCGGTCCGCTCACCGCCGGTTGCTACTACGGTCTGCTCGGCGTCGCCATCGTCGGCGTGGTGATCTCGATTTATTACTACTTCGGCTGGATCAAGGCCGCCTACTTCGACACCTGGCGCGCGCCGCTGCTCGAGGGCGAGACCGATCCGACCCCCGCCCGCACGCCGGTCGCCTGCTGGATGCGCCTGACCCTCGGTTTGCTCGCACTGGCCTCGGTGGTGCTCGGCCTTTATCAGGGCCCGGTCGCTGGTTGGCTGTTGCTGCGCTGAGCCGGGTTTCTGTCCGTCCGTCCGGCCTGCTTCGCAGCGGGCCGGACGGCGCTGAAGCGGGCTTGTAACATCTTCGGCGCTTGCGGTGCGGCGGCCGCATGCATTGAGGTCTGGGCATGTCCGCATTGCCGCTGAGGTTCGTCTGGAAACCGCAAAAGCTGACCAACGCCAAGTGGCGTCTGGGCCTGTTCGCATTGCAGCGCACCCGCAAGGGCAGCGAGGTCGTCGTCAACCGGCAGACCGACGGACTGCGTCGCCAGCTCAAGATCTCGGCGGTCTTCCTCAGCGTGCGCGGGTTGGTCGTGTGGTCGGTGTCGCTCGCGGTGGTAGGTTATCTGTCGGCCGCCGTCCTGCTCTACTCGACGCAAAGCCGGCAGCCGCACAACCAGGTCGCGTTCACCGACATCGTCTTTCCCTGGCGCTGGTCCGAGCTGCATCGTCTGCGCGGCGCCACGTTTCTCGCCCAGGCCGACGACAAGCTCGCCGCCGGCGACATCGGCGGCGCGCTGCCGCTGTTGCGCATCGGCGTGGCCAAGCTGCCCTCCGACTGGGAGCACCGCCACATCCTCGCGCAACTCTACACGCTGATGCGCGCGCCGGCCGCCGCGCACAAGCTCGTGTTCGAGGGCTTTGCCCACGGTTATCCCGACCTCGAGCGCCTGCGCGCCTTGCAACGCATCATGGCCGACAGCGACAGTCCCGAGTTGCAGGAACGGTTTCTCACGCTCGCCCGCGAGGCTCATGCCCGTGCGGACGGTCCGGCGGCCGACCTGCGACAGATCCACATCTGGCGCGTGCAACTGCTGCTCTCGCAAGACCGGCCCGACGAGGCCGTCGCGCTCGCCCGCGAGGCGTTCTCGCCCGATGACGCCAACCTGCGCATGTCGCTCATCCGCGCCGCCCTCAAGCGCGACGACCGTGCCGAGGCCGTGCGTCTCTGCGCCGAGTGGGCCGCGGCCGCGCCCGACGATCCGGTGATGCTTTTCTACGTGGCCGCGATTCACGCCGAGACCGGCGACCGCGCCGGGCTGCACGCCAACGTGCGCCGTCTGCGCGAGCTCAATCCGCTGGACCGCCGCGTCATCGGACAAGGCGTGCAACTCTACCTGCAGGCCGGCATGGAGGAGCGCGCCAAGGAACTGCTTGAGGAGGGATTTCTGTGGTTTAGCTCGGAACGCAAGGCGCTGGAAAGCTGGCTGCCGCTCATCGCCGCGCGCGAGAACGAGGCGCTGCTCCTGCGTATCGAGGAAGTCATGACGGACCACGGTTTCGACACCACCGACGCATTGCTCTGGCGCCTGCACGTGCGGATCCTGCGCCGCGAGTGGGCGCGTGCGGCCGATCTGGCGGGCTTGCTCGCCGGGCGGGTCGACAAGCTGGAGCCCACCCAGAAGAGCGTCTTCGAGTTGTCCGAGGCGTTGGTCAACGCCTGCGTCGACGGCGGCGGCGGCACGCAGCAACAACTGGTCACGCTGTTCCGCTCGCCCCGCTACCGCATGAGCTCGCTGCGTTTGGTGATCGAGGGGCTGCTGGCCGCCGGCCGCGCCGAGACCGCCCGCGAGATCGCCACGCTCGGCCGCGGTCATTTCCCCGAGAGCACCGAACTTGCCGAACTCACCGCGCGCATCGACCAACGACTGGCCGAGGCCGCCGCCGCGCGGCCGGCCGCGCCGGCCCCCGCGGAGACCGTTCCGACCTATGACGACGCCGGCGCGTTGCTCGCCGAGGTCGACCGGTTGGTCGCCGCAAAGCAGGGAGCCGAGGCGTTGCGTCTGATCGCGACGACCCGTCGCCAGGCGCCGTCGTGGTGGCCCGCCGCCCAGGAGCCGGTGGCGCGCCGCGAGCTGACGTTGCTCGCCGAGACCGGCGACCTCTCGATGTTGCAGTTGCGCGTGCGCGAATACCTGCGCGGCGAGCCGGCCCGGCGCGCGACGTTGCTCGAACTCGCCGCTCGGTGGCACGCGGCGGATCAACCCAAGGCGGCCCTGCTCGCCGTGCGCGAGGTCCTGAAGCTGGCCCCCGACGACACCGCGGCCCTCAATCTGCAAAAAACCTGGGACCCGGCTCCGACGCCCGCGCCAACCCCCGCGCCGGCGACAAAACCCGCCGAAGCCGGTGCGGCCACCGAGACGCCGCCCGCCGTGGTCGCGCCGACGTCCTGAGCCGCGAACACTTGGCGATCGCCAGTCGCCAAAGACTCAGCGGGAACGCGCGGGATTGAGCGTCGCGGGGTCGGGGATGGCCTTCATGGCGGCGTCCTCCGAGGCGGGCTTGGGGGATTTCTCCTCGTCGTCCTTCGGCTTGGCTCCGGTGGGGTGGGGGAAGGGCGGCAGCTTGGCCGGATAATTGGCGCTGAGCTGCTGCGCGAGCGAGTGGTGGTAGGGACCGCTCACGCGGCGGATGACCTTTTGAAAAAACAGGTTGTTGGGCACCTGGAAGACCGTGTGCTCGTCGACCTGCAGCGTGGTGAAGAAGAAGTTGAGGTCGACGATGCGGCCTTGCACGTCCTCGGACTTCAGCTCGATCCAGTCGCCGATGTGAAAGGGGCGGGTGAACAACAGCAGGACCGTCGCCGACGTGTGGCTGATCAAGCTCCACACCGCCACGAAGCCGATCGCGACCATGGCGAGCACGGTCGACATAAAGCCCCACACGCCGCCGAGCTCGAAGCCGAATACACCCGCGACCAGCAGGATCGTGATGAGCGTGATCAGCCAGCGCGCCAGACGGCGCACCGGCTGGACGTCCAGTTCGGTGAGGTTGGTGCGGCGTGCGATCAGCAGCAGCGCGCGACCGGTGATGAAGTTGAGCACGATGCCGCCGAGCACGACCGCGGCCGCGACCGGCAGGGCCGAGATCACGGCGGGGAAGTGCTGGTTAAAATAGGCGATGAGATCGTCGAGTGTCATGATGATGCGATGGGTGGTTGTTTATGCGGATGAGGGAATGACAACGAATGCCGTCGACACAGTGCAGCAGGGCATGTGCCCCGCAAGTCAACGGGTGTTTTGATGGCTGTGTTACGACGGCATTACGGCGTCACCGAAGCTTTACAGTGCCGCGCTGGCGCTCCGTTCGTGCGACCGCTTCTCATGGCCGCCGTCCATCGCTTCCCATGAAAACCAACTCCAAGGCACTGCTCGCCGGCGCGTCCTGCGCCCTGCTCGGTCTCGGCTCGCTGCACGCCGACATCTCCTTCCTGTCCGGCCTCGACATCACCCACGGCGGCGAGATCGTCGCCTTCGACAAATACAGCGGCTCGCTGCTCGTCACCGATTCGTTCGACGGCGCCGGCCTTGAGAACCACGCCATCCGCGTCTACGGCGTGTCCGCCGGCGGCGCGCTTTCTTTGACCCGCACCATCGACCTCAACGCCACCTTCGGCGCGGTCGCCAACACCTACTCGGTCTCCAGCGTCGCCGTCGATCCGCTCGGCCGCGACTTCGGCGTCGCCACCATCATCCCGGTCGGCAGCAACGTCACCTCGGGGCGCATCGCGCTCTTCCAGCTCTCCACCGGCACGGTGCTGAACACCCTCGATGTCGGTTATCACCCCGATGCCGTCACCTTCTCGCGCAACGGGCAGAACATTCTCATCGCCAACGAGGGCGAGTATGTTTCCTCCGGCCCGCAGTCCGCCGGCTCCGTCAGCATCGTCAACGTCTCCGGCGTGGGCGCCGGCGCCGCGGGTGTCGCCGCGCTCACCTCGGGCAACGTCACCGACGTCAACTTCACCACCGGCCTCGCCGCCGGCGTCACCATCGACGGCCTGCGTAACGCCCGTTTGGATACGCTCACCGTCAAGACCGCCGACGCCCTCGACATCGAGCCCGAATACATCACCACCGACAACACCAAGGCCTACGTCTCCCTGCAGGAGAACAACGCCCTCGCCGTCATCGACCTCGAGGGCGCCAACGCCGGCAAGATCACCGCGATCCACGATCTCGGCACCCGCACGATCACCACCGACGCCTCCGACCGCGGTGAGACCGCGCTCAACGACACCGTCAAGGGTCTGCCCATGCCCGACACCATCACCGCCTTCACCCGCGGTGGTAAGACCTACATCGCCACCGCCAACGAGGGTGACGCCCGGCCTGACGACGACGACATGGCCCGCGTCAGCTCCTCGCCCATCGACACGGTCGACAACGGCAACGGTGATGTGGTGGCCAACGTCCAGACCGGTAATGACGGCATCAGCCGCCTGCGCATCATCCAGGACCTGGGCGACGTCGACGGCGACGGCCAGATCGAGGACCCGGTCATGTTTGGCAGCCGCAGCTTCAGCATCATCGACCCCGAGACCGGCCTGGTCGTCTTCGACAGCGGCAACATGATCGAGCAATACGTGCTCGAAAACGACGCCCTCACCTTCAACATCAACAAGTCGCTCACGCCGCTGCAGGATCGCTCCGACGACAAGGGGCCGGAGCCCGAGGCCATCGCCTTCGGCAGCCTGGGCGGCCACGATTACATCTTTGTCGGCGCCGAGCGTCAGAACGGCATTTTCCAGTTCGACATCACGGACCTCGAGAACGTCTTCATCGCGGGTTATTACAACGCCTTTACCGACAGTGAGGACGACGGTTTCGGCACGTTTGTCTCGCCCGAGTCGATCCAGTTCGTCTCCGCCGAGGACAGCCCGACCGGCGAGGCCTTCATCATCGTCGGCTACGAGGGCGAGACCGAGGACGGCATCTCCGGTTCGGTCGCGCTCTTCACGGTGACCGTGCCCTCGGCGATCCCCGAGCCCGCCTCCGCCGCCGCGCTGCTCGGTCTCGGCGCCCTCGGCTCCGCGGTCCTCCGCCGCCGTCGCCGCTGAGCTTGGCGTCGTTCGCACTCTGAAAACGCAAAGGCGCTCCGTGATGGAGCGCCTTTTTTGTATGAGTAGCGCAGGCTTCCAGCCTGCATTCTGAAAATGACGGCAGGCTGGAAGCCTGCGCTACTTTTTCAGCGCCGTGAAGGGTGTCTCGTCGACGTAATCGGGGGTGGCGCCGCGCTGGGTGGCGACCCACTCGCCGAGGCGGCAGGCGCGGCGCAGGATTTCGGCGTCGGCGGGCTTTTCGGGAGACAGCAGGCCGGTCAGAAACGCGGCGAGAAAACTGTCGCCGGCGCCGACGGTGTCGGCGATCTCGACGTCGCGGCCGTTTTCCCAAGTCCACCGGCCGTCGCGCAGGAGGCCGGCGCCGCGGGCGCCGGCGGTGATGCAGACGACGGGGCAATTGGTCTGCGCGGCGAGGGCGCGGGCGTCGCGTTCCTCGCGGCCGGGTTGCTCGTCGCCGCCGTCGGCGAGGCGGGCGGCTTCGGCGGCGTTGAGCTTGAGCACGTCGGCGCGGCCGGCGAGCTCGCGCACGAGCGGGAGGTCGTCGTGGGGCGCGCGCAGGTTGACGTCGAACACGCGCAGGGCGTCGGCGGGCAGCACGGCGAGCAGGCGGTCGAGCGCGGTGCGGTTGAACTGCGAGCGTTGGGCGAGCGAGCCGAAGACGAGGGCCCGCGCGCCCATGGCGGCCTGCACGCTGTCCTGGGTGACGAAGATCTGGTCCCACGCGACGCTGAGCGTGATGTCGTAGTGCGCGTCGCCCTTTTCGCCGATGGCGGCGATGACGGTGCCCGTATTCAATCCGTGGTGACGCGTGATCAGCTCGGTGCTGAGGCCCCAGGCGCGCAGGCGGCGGTCGAGTTCGTCGCCGAGGAAGTCGCGCCCGGTGGCGGAGACGATGCGCACGTCGGCCCCGTGGCGGTGCAGGTGGTAGCCGACGTTGAACGGCGCGCCGCCGGCGAAGAGGCCGGCAGGCAGGCAGTCCCAGAGGATTTCACCGAAGCAGAGGATGGTGGGGGCGGAAGACATGGATGATGGGAGATGGAAGATGGCTGATGGGGTGGGCGTGCCTGCGGTTGAGGATCGGGTCTGACCATCGCCCATCTCCCATCATACATCTACATGATTCAGTCGTTGTTGAGATGCGCGGGGTCGACCTCGACCTCCTGGCAGGCGCGCAGGAAGGTGGCGGCGGACCAGGCCTGGAAGGCCTTGCCCATGGGACGGCCGGTCTGGCCGTGGGCCCATTCGTTGAACTCCCATTCCTGGTCGCGGCCGAGCTGGTTGAGCTTGGCGAGGCGGACGAGCTCGCGGCAGGCGACGTCGTGGAAGCCGAGGCGGTGGATGAAGCGCACCCACATGCCGCCGACGAGGGGCCAGAGGCCGCCGTTGTGGTAGTGGTGCGGGAGGTTGAGGAGGTTGACGGTGTAGTAGGCCTTCCAGTCGGGGTCGCCGGCCTGCACGACGGGGTAGAGGTTGGCGACGGGGTGGGGTTCGTTGACGCCGACGCCCCACATGAAGCGGAAGGCGGTGCGGGCTCGGTCGACATCCAGGAGGTTCATGAGGTAGGCGAGCACGTTGCCATAGACGTCGCAGCGCCAGTTGAAGGCGAAGGGGGTGACCTCGGCGATGAGGTATTGGGTGTCGCCCATGCTGAACTGGCGGTTGGCGAAGTGGGCGTGGCCGCGCGGGGTGGAGGGCTCGGCGGTGTTGGGCCAGAAGACGTCGAGCACGCGGGCGCGCACGCGCTGGGACCAGCGCAGGTAGTCGGCGGCCTTGGTGTGCTCGCCGAGCATCTCGCAGAGGTGGCCGAAGCAGACGTTGGTGCGATACCAGAGGACCTCGTCGTAGAGCACGTTGTAGCTGCGGCCGAAGAGGTCGGTCCAGTCGCCGGCCTCGGGGATCTCGAGCAGGCCGTCGTTGTTGCTGTCGTGCGCGGAGAGCCAGTTCATCGCGGCCTGGAGGCGGTCGGCGTGGTGGCGGAGGAAGTCGTGGTCGTTGGTCTTGGAGACGTAGTTGTAGAAGGCGATGATGACCCACATGCCGCTGTCGATGGAGCAGATGTTGCCGACGCCGGCGTAGTCGGGCACGCCGTCGTCGATGCGCACGTTGGCGGGGATCTGGCCGTTGGGCGCGGCGGCCTGCAGGAGGGTGTCGAGGGTGCGGCGCTGGGCGCGGCGGATGTCGGGCTCGTCGAGGTCGATGGTGTTGATGATGGTGACGCCACCGTCGCGGGCCCACACGGAGCGGTAGTTGGCGTCGGTGCCGGTGACGGTGTTGTCGTCGAGCGAGCAGGCGGAGAAGCCGAGCGGGGTGATGTTCTTGCGCAGGGCGGCGAGGGCCTTGTCGTAGGCGGTGAGCAGGAACTTTTTCTCGGTGTCGGTGAGGGTGCCGAGCTTGGTGCCGGTGAAGAGCTGGCGGAACTCGGGGTCCATCTGGTGCGCGGGCATGGCGGCCTGGCCGGACGGGGGGATCGCGCAGACGATGCCGTGGTGGCAGAGGCCGTCGAGCACGCCGTCGGCCATGATCTTGCGCGAGGCGTAGGTGGGGAGCTCGACGGTGGCCTCGAAGAGCTCGGGCTGGGCGTTTTCGACGATGAGGCCGCGCACGCCGGGGAGGTTGAACATGCCGGCGTCGTTGCCGGTGTCGCCGGCGACGAGCACGTGCTCGAGCGGGATGGCGAGGCGCTGGCAGAGCCAGGAGAGGGCGCCGCCCTTGTTGGCGTTGGCGGGAAGGATGTCGAGGTCGCGGTTGCTGGAGTAGACGAGGCTGATGCGCAGGCCGGCCTTGCGCAGGCTCTGGCGGATGTTTTCGAGGACCTCGGGGGTGGCGTTCTCGAGGAACCAGCTGGACTTGAATTCGTTTTGGAACTCGGGGGGCTGGGGGCGGATGCCGGGGACGTTGAGCAGGCGGTTCTCGACGACGGCGCGGTCCCAGCCGTCGCGCAGGTGGTTGGCGTGGTCGGCGAGGGGCGTGGAGCTGTGGCCTTCCTGGATTTGGGTGCCGACGCCGCCGATGTAGTAGTCGGGCACGGGGAGCAGGCCCTTGGCGACGAGGTTGTCGCGCATGTCGGGCACGAGGCGGCCGCTGTTGTAGACGAGGAGGGGGCGGGCGGCGGGGTCGAGCGACTCCCAGACGTGCTTGAAGCGGTGGGTCGACTCGGGGTTGCCGAGGAGGGTGCCGTCGAGGTCGGTGCTGAAGAGGCGGATGGGCGCTGGAGTGCTCACGTGTAGTGCTTTTGGTAGGACGGATGGTGCCGGCGGTTCCGGCGGGCGGTGCAACCGTAGTTATGGGGACGCCGCCGGGTCAAGGCACGGGGGCTGTTTTTGAGGCGATGGCAAGGGCTTGCGACGGGTGGGCGCGGGTTGACAGCCGTGTTACGGTGCCGGACATGCTCCATTCCCTCGATGTGGCCGTGGTCGTGTCTTATCTGGTGGCGCTGGTGATCGCCGGCGTCTGGCTCGCGAAGCGCGCGGGCGAGAGCTCGGAGCACTACTTCCTCGGCGGGCGCAAGCTGCCGTGGTGGGCGCTGGGCGCCTCGGGCATGTCGAGCAATCTGGACGTGGCGGGCACGATGACGATCGTGACGCTGCTGACGGTGTTCGGCGTGCAGGGTTTTTTCATCGAGATGCGCGGCGGCGTGGTGCTGCCGATCGCGGTGTTCCTGGCGTTCATGGGCAAGTGGCACCAGCGCTCGCGGGTAATGACGACCGCGGAGTGGATGACGCTGCGCTTCGGCGGGGGCGCGGGCGGACGCGCGGCGCGGGCGACGGCGGCGCTGACCTACGTGGTGCTGACGGTGGCGATGATCGTGTTTTTCCTGTCGGCGGGCGGGAAGTTTCTGGCGGAGTTTCTGCCGTTCACGCCGACGCAGTGCGCGGTGGGCATGGCGTCGTTGGCGTTTGGATACACGCTGGTGGGCGGGTTGTATGGCGTGATCTGGACGGACGTGTTCCAAGCGTTCCTGATCGGCGGCGCGGCGGTCTATGTGTCGGTGGTGGCGGCGGGGCAGGTCTCGCCGGAGCTGCTGGCCGCGTGGCCGGGGGCGGAGTTAAACAACTTTTTCCCGATGATCGGGGGGCACGAGGGCTTGTCGGCGTATGAGCCGTTTTGGTTTTTTCTGCTGATCTGGGCGTTCAAGGGCGTGCTGGAGGGACTGGGCGGCAGCGGCGGCTCGGCCTACATGGCGCAGCGTTTCTACGCGGCGGGTGGCGAGCGCGACTGCCGCAAGATCGCGATGTTGTGGACGGTGTTGTTCGCGGCGCGCTGGCCGATGGTGCTGGGGTTCGCGATCCTGGCGATCAAGCTGGGGCTCGACGTGAGTTCGCTGGAGGAGGCCGAGGCGGTGTTGCCGGCGGTGCTGGGCTCGGAGTTTTTCCCGGCGGGGCTGCGCGGGCTGGTGCTGGCGGCGATGCTGGCGGCGGCGATGAGCACGTTCGACAGCACGATCAACGCGGGCGCGTCCTACGTGGTGAAGGATTTGTATGAGGTGTGGCGTCCGGCGGCGACCGACCGGCAGCGGGTCTGGGCGGGTTATATCGCGTCGACGCTGCTGGTGGTTGCCGGCCTGTTGATCTCGCTGGCTCTGGGCGGCTCGGTGCTGGGGGTGTGGGTCGGTATCGTGATGCTGTTGTTTCCGGCGTTCTTGGTGCCGTTTGCGCTGCGCTGGTTCTGGGCGCGGTTCAACGGCGCAGGTTTCGCCATCGGCACGGCGGGTGGCTTCGCGGGCGCGGTGTTTTTCGCCTTCGTGGATCCGGCGGGTTGGAACGAGGTGACGCGTTTCCTAGGGATCGCCGGCGTGTCGCTCGCGGCGTCGCTGGCCGGCGCGTTGGCCACGCGGCCGGTGGCGCGGGAGACGTTGGAGAACTTTTACCGGCAGATCCGACCGCTGGGCTGGTGGCCGCGGGAGTGGCGAGCGGCTGATGTGGCCGAGCATCGCCGCGACGTGACGACGTTGATCGGCGCGCTAGTGTGGCAGGTCGTGACCTTTCTGCTGCCGATGGCCGCGGTGCTGGGTCGCTGGACGGAGGTCGCGGTGCTGACGCCGCTGTGGGTCGCGCTGGCGGTGTGGCTGTGGCGGGAGCGGGCGCCGACGGAAAGCCGGATTGGCTGATGGAGGCGTGGCTGGTGTTCGTGCGGCTGCCGCACAGGCAGGAATGCCTGTGCCACGTTTCAGCATCGGGCGGATAATGGGTTGTCCGACTTCGTGGTGGCCTGCTAGCCGTTGCTCATGGCTTGGCGCATCGACGAGACCTTGATCCGAGGGGAAGTGGACAACCGCGTGCGCGGGCGCGTGACCGGGCGGCTGTGGTTCACCGGGCGCGACGAGCCGGTGACGCTCGATCTGGCTGGCAACGCCTGGCGCGACGTCGCGGGACACGTGCTGTGCTTCACCAACCCCGCCCCGCGCGCCCCCCGCCCCGATGAGCTGAAGGGACTGGCCGACCTGCAACACGGCGTGGTCGGCGACATCACCGCCTCGCGCAAGGTCAAAGTGCCGGAGTGCTCGATGGACGAGCTGATGGAGTATTACGAGGCGAAGAAGCCCTTCCCCTGGCACTGGGGCAACAGCCTCCACCTCGAATGGCACAGCGCGCCCAACGGCCGCGTGGTCATCGAGAGCGCGACGTATCAACTGGAACTCGACCCCGAGGCCGCGTGGACGATGTCCGAGTCGGAAGAGACGGAGCAACGACGCGCCAACGACCGCGCGATGATCGACTTCATGAACCGCCTGCTCGCCGGACTCGAGGCGGCCGAGGCGCGCGACGCCGTCACCGAGTCGTTTGACGACGATGGTGAGGACGCCTGCGTGGAC
Organism: Verrucomicrobiota bacterium; assembly: GCA_030601755.1. Taxonomy (GTDB): domain Bacteria; phylum Verrucomicrobiota; class Verrucomicrobiia; order Opitutales; family Opitutaceae; genus JAUWBF01. The sequence continues at coordinate 30,600 of JAUWBF010000018.1, forward strand.
GACGATGCGGACGACGACACGCCCACCACCGAGGCCGAGGCGGAGGCCGACGCGGAGCAGGCGCGCATGGATTTGTTGTTGGACCGCGTGAACGCGCGCATGGAGCGCGAAGGCTTGCAGCCGGAGGATCTGGAACGCGTGCTCGACGAGGAGCGCGCCCGCCTGCGCCGCGAGCGCGGCGAGCCCGAGCCCGCGCCGCGCACGCCGAAAGAGGAGGCCGAGCAAGCCGCTTGGATCGACGAAATGAACGCCGCGGCCGAGGAGGCGCTGGCCGAGCTCAACGCCGAGAAATGGAAACACGCCGACGGCGAGCCCGAGGATGAGCGCTGGCATCCGCTGGTCGAGCGGGGCAACGCGGTCACGGACACGATCCGCCACGCGTGCAAGGAGCACGGCTGGTTGACCGACGACGACGCGCGCGAGCATCCGTTGCGCGAGCTGGCAAACGGCGTGATGATCGCCACCGCCAAGCTGGCCGGGGCGCTCGGCTCGGAGGACGATGACGAGGACTGGCCGCCGGAGCCGTTGTTCGCGGGCGGCGTGTTGGTGCGGCTCAAGAAGGTCCGCGCCCACCTGCGCGACGCGCTGGCCGGCCTCGACGCCGCCGACGAACAATCCTTGGCCGAGCCCGCGTGGCGCGCCGAGATGCGCCAGGCGGTCGACGCGATGCTCGTCGACGTGGAGGTGCTGATCAACGACGTGCGCACCGTGCTCGAAGACGACGAGGCCGGCGAGGGCGACTACGGAGGCGATCCCGACCACGAGCCTTTTTGAGCGCGGTCAGTAGGGCGCGGCGATGGCCTCGAAGGTCATGTCGTTGAAGTCGTGCAGGCAGCGCGCATCCTTCAGGCCGTCCTTGTTCAAATAGGCGGCGTGCAGGCAGCCCTTGGCGGCCCACGCGAGGCGGGCGCGATCAACATCCGCCCACTCGGCGTCGGGCAACTCCAACCTCACGTCGGAATCGGTCCGGACCAATGCGTGGCGGTCAAAGTAGATGCTTTGGCCGAGTTCGCTGCCGATGCCGCAGTCTTTGCGAAGCATCCAGCCGGTATTGACCGGCTTCACGAAGGACCAGTTGGCGCAATCATCTGAGCTGTCATCCACCACGGTCCAGCCGTCGCGTTGCAGCCGGTTGTAGTAAACGTGCGGGCATTCACCGCCGTAGCTGTTGCGGGGGTGCCAGTCCTCGATGCGGGCGATGCGGGACGAGGTCAGCAGTGGCTCATGCCCGCGGCCGTCGTTGAGCCAGTAACGCTGGGCGTTGCGAAACAAACCACCGCCGTGCCAGCAGTCGCCCTTGGCCCAGAGTGCGATGGCCTTGAGGTAGGGGGCTCGCGACACGGCGGTCCACGAGCCGCGCGTCTTGGTGTCCCAGCGACCGTTCATTGCGAAATAGATCAGGTGCTTGCCGTCGGGCGACAGGTCCGAGCGCTTCGGGTAAATGCGGGCGCGCATCCACTGCCCGGTAGTGAAGGTGTCCTTGCGCAGATCCCAACCGATGGTGCAGCTGGGTCTTGTGAGGACCGCGACGGATCACCACGGCGCTTCTGCGCACCGGTGGCCATGAGCACGTGGAGTCTGGGGTGGAAGGAGGCCATGGGGAGATGGCACACGATGGCGGGCGCCTGTATGGGCACAATAAAAAGCCCGCCGTGTTCTGCGGCGGGCTTTTGAGTTTCAGGGGTTGGCGGCGGTCGGCTCAGTAAACCTGCTCGTCGAGCAGGGCGAGGAGTTCGGCCTCGGTGACGCGGCGCTGCTCCATGGAGTCGCGTTCGCGCAGGGTGAAGGTGCCGTCCTTCTCGATGGTGTCGAAGTCGATGGTGACGCACCACGGGGTGCCGATCTCGTCCTGGCGGCGGTAGCGGCGGCCGATGGCGCCGGCCTCGTCGTAGAACACGGCGTAGCGGCGCTGGAGCTTCTTGTAGAGCTCCTTGGCGCGCTCGGTGAGAGCCTCCTTGTTCTTGAGCAGCGGGAGCACGGCGACCTTGACCGGCGCGATGCGCGGGCTGAGGCGCAGCACGGTGCGGGTCTCGGCCTTGCCCTTCTCATCGGTGACCTGCTCCTCGGCGTAGGCGCCGCAGAGGACGGCGAGGAAGATGCGGTCGAGGCCGACGGCGGGCTCGATGACGTGCGGGATGAACTTCTTCTTGGTGGTCTCGTCGAAGATCGCCTGCGGCACGCCGCTGGCCTTCTCGTGCTGGCCGAGGTCGTAGTTGCCGCGGGCGGCGATGCCCCAGAGCTCCTGCACGCCGAAGGGGAACTTGAACATGATGTCCGTGGTGCCCTTGGAGTAGAACGCGAGTTTCTCCTTGAGGTGGTCGTATTCGGAAAGGTGTGACGCGGGCAGGCCGATGGAGAGCAGCCAGTCCTTGCACCAGTCGATCCAGTGGCGGTGCCACTTGGCCCAGTCGTCGTCCTCGTGGATGAAGAACTCCATCTCCATCTGCTCGAACTCGCGGGAGCGGAAGACGAAGTTGCGCGGGGTGATCTCGTTGCGAAACGACTTGCCGGTCTGGGCGATGCCGAAGGGCAGCTTCACGCGGCCGGTGTCGACGACGTTCTTGAAGTCGACGAACATGCCCTGGGCGGTCTCGGGGCGGAGGTAGGCGACGGAGGCGGAGTCGCGCAGCGGGCCGACGTGCGTCTCGAACATCATGTTGAAGGCGCGGGGCGGGGTGAGGCTGCCGGGTTCGCCGGTGGCGGGAGAGGGGATGAGTGGGATCTGCGCCTCGGTGGCCTCGGTGAACTCGACGGCGACGACGGGGGCGAGGGTGCCCTGGATGGCCTTCTTGCGCTTGAAGGACTCGGCGGCGGCCTGGAGGGCGCCCACGGTGTCCTCGGACTCGAGGGCGGAGACGTAGCCCTTGACCTCGCCGTCGACGGTGACGGCCGCGAAGAAGAGCTGGTCGGCGCGGTAGCGTTGCTTGCTGACCTTGCAGTCGACGAGCGGGTCGGTGAAGCCGTCTACGTGGCCCGAGGCCTGCCAGACCTTGGGGTGCATGATGATGGAGGTCTCAATGCCGACGATGTCGTCGCGACGGCGGACCATGTCGTTCCACCAGCAGTCGCGGATGTTCTTCTTGAGCTCCACGCCGAGCGGGCCGTAGTCGAAGAAGCCGTTGAGGCCGCCGTAGATTTCGGAGGACTGGAAGACGAAGCCGCGGCGCTTGGCGAGCGAGACGACGGCTTCCATGAGGTTGGGGGTGGATTCGGCGGACATGACTGCGATGTGGTGTGTTGGTTTGCTTCGTTGGGCGGGACGAAGACGCCCGTCGTGCCCACCAACCGACGCCGGAGTGCGTGGCAGCGGGCACAAGAGGGGTGAGCCAACCGGATGGCCGGCGCGCGGTCAAGGTCGCCCGCGGGCGCGGCCGGCGACGATCGCGTGGCGACGGCGGGCGGGATTTGGCCGCCTGATCGGGGAGGGGAGCGGACATGAGTTCGCAAAATAGTGGAGGAATACTTTGCGGTTGGCCGGCCGTATGCTTAACTCCACGGCATGGCTACCACAGACAATGTGTTGGTCTCGCTCAGCGGGTTGACGCTGCCGTCGGATCTGCCGTGGCGAGTGAACTTTGTTCAGATGGTCGACGGGTATTTGGAGCGGCTGCATGCCGACCAATCGTTCCGACCGCCGCGGTTTTTCGGCTATTATTTCAAGGGCGACGACGCCATCGCCATCACCGGTTGCTGGACGGTCATGCTCGATGCCTGCGAGGAGCTGACCACGCTGCGCGAATCGGTCGAGGCGATGAGCATGGGCCAGTTCAGCATCGCCGGTCCCGAGGACGGCGAGCCGGACTTCATCCTCATCCACGACCGCTACGACGGCTCGTGCTGGCTGTGGCGGTTCGGCTACGGACAGCGCTTCGTCTCCGCCACCGAGGCCCAGGAGGGCGAGCAGGCCGGCGACGACGAGGAGCAGGCCGGCACCGGCGAATCCGAGGAGGATTGACGCGGTTTTCGCCCGCGCGCGCCGGAGCGTCCGGCTCGCGCGGGTTTGCCGTCGGCGGGGGGCGGTGGCTTTCGGTGGCGCGGCAGCGGGGGTTTGGAAGGAGGGCGGGCACTCTTGCCCGCTGATCGGGTGGTGGTTGAAACAGCGTGGGGCGATGTATTCGCGGGGGCGGGCGTTTTTTTTGAAGGGGACGTCGCTCGGGGTGGGCAGGAGTGCCCCCCCTCCTTGGTTGCGTCGGGCGCAGGTAACTGTTTTCGGAGAGCGATGTCGTCTTCGCTTTCACTGGTGGTTTTGGCCGCGGGCATGGGCTCGCGTTATGGCGGGCTCAAGCAGCTCGACCCGGTTGGTCCGTCGGGCGAGACCATCCTGGACTATGCGGTGTTCGACGCGATTCGCGCGGGGTTTGACCGCGTGGTGTTCGTGATCCGGCGCGATTTCGAGGCCGAGTTCAAGGCGCAGGTCGGTGCGCGCTACGCGGGCAGGATCGCGGTGGACTACGTTTTTCAATCGCTGGACCGCCTCCCGGCCGGCTTCGCGGTGCCGGCGGGGCGCGAGAAACCCTGGGGCACGGGCCACGCGGTCTGGTGCGCGCGCGGGGTGGTCGAGGGACCGTTCGCGGTGATCGGCGCGGATGACTTTTTCGGTCGCGACGCGTTTGCGCGATTGGCCGGGTTTCTGCGGCCCTCGGTGGTCAACGACGAGGCGCCGCCCGCCTTCGCGATGGTCGGCTACCGGCTGGCCAACACGCTTTCGGAAAACGGCGCGGTGTCGCGCGGTGTGTGCGCGGTGGACGCGCGGGGATTTTTGATCGAGGTCGTCGAGCACACCGGCATTCGCCCGGAGGAGGTCGGCGCGGGCAACAAATACACCGGCGAGGAGGTGGTCTCGATGAATTGCTGGGCGTTCACGCCGGCGCTCTTCACGGCGCTCGACGAACAGTTCACGGCGTTCCTCGAGGCGCGGGGCGGCGAGCCGAAGTCGGAGTTTTATCTGCCGGCGGCGGTTTCGGAGCAGGTCGCGGCCGGACTGGTGACGGTCGAGGTGCGGCCGACGACGGCGAGCTGGTTTGGCGTGACCTACCGCGAGGACCGTCCGCGGGTGCAGGCGGCGCTGGCGGCGTTGGTCGACGCCGGCGAGTATCCGGCGCGTTTGTTTTAATTTTCCGCTCACACCGCCATGCCTCCGCTGACACGACCATTGCGAAAGACCGCGTTGCTCGTGGCGGTAGTCTACCTCGCGCTGGGCACGGTATGGGTGGTGGCGACCAACGCCGCCGTGACGAGCCTCACCGAGCAGGTGCCGGTGGCGCGCATGTCGCTGCACAACTACAAGGAGGCGTTCTTCGTGGTGCTGACGGCGGTCGGGCTCTACTTCGCGCTCGCCTGGTTGCTCGAGCGGCAGCAGCGCCTCGAGCAGGAGAAGCGGCGCATCGAGGAAATGTTGCAAGTGGCCCAGCGGCTGGAGGCGCTCGGCACGTTGTCGGCGGTGGTCGTTCACGATTTCAACAACGTGCTCGCGATCATCAAGGGCGTGACCGCGCTGGCCGACCTGCAAAAGCTCAACCCGGAGAAAGTCGCCGCGCGCCTGCAGGAGATCGAGGCCGCCACGGTGCGCGCCACCGGCATCGTGCAGGAGCTGGCGATGTTCATGCGCGACGCCTCGCCGCAGCGCGAGCCGCTGGACCTGGGCGGGCTGGTGCGCGAGTTCGAGCCGATGGCCCGGCGGGTGCTCGGCAAGGGCGTCGCGTGGCAACTCGACATCGAGGAAAACCTGCCGCCGGTGGTCGCGTGCCGTTCACAGGTCGACCAGGTGTTGCTCAACCTCGTGATCAACGCTCGCGACGCCATGGCGGGGCGCGCGGACCGGCGCCTGCGCGTGGAGGTGGCCGAGCGCCGCCTGCGCCGCCATCGTTCGCTGCTGCACCGCGAGCCGGTCACGGGCCGGTTCGTCGCGGTGTCGGTCCGCGACAACGGCCACGGCATCGCCGAGGGCGATCTGGTGCGCATCTTCGACGCCTTCTACACGACCAAGCCGCCCGGCCAGGGCACGGGCCTCGGGCTGGCATCGGTGTTCCGCGTCATGCAGCAACACGGCGGGTGGGTCGAGGTCGACTCCAAGCCGGGGCGCGGCTCGACGTTCCGCCTGTATTTCCCCGCCGCCTAGCGTCCCGTCACGGCAGTGCTTTGCATAAACGGCTCCACCGGTAGGCCGCCCGCTTGCAGGCGCGAGGGACGTGATGCGACGGACAATGACAAACGCGCCTGCACGCAGGCTGCCTACAACTTTCAAGACCTCCTTGCTAGGCCAGCCACGGGTAGGCGGCGCGCAGCGAATCGGCCGCGTGTCCGATGGAGACGCGCGCGTCGGCGATGGTCGCCGCGCGGGCGTCCGGCGAGTGCTCCGGCCAATGGTCTTCCAAACCGCGCAGGAGCAGGCCGGCGCGCTCGAGGCCGAGGCTGCGCAACGAGCCCTGCAACGCGTGGCACGTGCGGCGCCCCTCGGTCTCGTCCATCGTGCCCTGCCGCACGGCGAACGCGTCGAGCTGGCGCGCGTAGTCGGCGAGGGCCTCGTCGAGGAAAGCCTTGAGGTCGGCCTGCTCGGCCGCGCCGTCGGCGACGCCGAAGATCAGTTCGGCCTGCTCGGCGCTGAGGTCGGGGGCGGGTTGGTCGGGCTGCATGGAGACGAGCGTGGGCCGAACCGCCGGTCGGGGAAAGCCGCAATCGCGGCCGGCGGCGCGAGCCGGCTTGCAGTCGCCGCGGCGCGCGGCGAGATTTTCGGAGTGAACACCGTCCCGTCGCCCTCCGTCTCGCTGCCGGTCGATTCGGTCAACCTGCCCTTTATCGGGGCGCGCACCGACACGCATTCACTTTTTCAATACGTGCTCACCGGGGTGTCAGGCGACGAGGCCTCGTTCGCGGTGCCGGGCTGGGTGGCGCTGCGCGAGCACCTGGAGGTCGGCGCGGGCGTGAGTTTTCATCTGCCGTTCGCCACGCGCGCGGATTTTTTCGACGAGGGCGAGGTGATCGCGGCCCGCGCCGACGCCGAGCAGGGCGGCCAGGTGGCCGTGGCGCGGCTCTTGGGGCGGTCGCCGTTGCAATATCCGCTGCGCGCGGCGGTGGCCGAGGGGCGCATCCGCTTCGGCGACGAGGGCGACGGTCCGGCCGAGCGACTGACGCTGGTGCAGGCGTTGCTGCGCGACTGCGCGCTGACCAAGCAGGGCGTGCGCGTCTACTTCAAGCACCTGGTGCCGCTGTTCTCGCGCATCACGCTGTTCCCGACCGAGGAATACGCCCAGTTGCGCACGGTCCTGCTGGAGGAGATCCGCGGCAAGATCCTCGCCAACGTGGAGACCCTCGAAAAATGGACCGCCGAGGCGCAGACGTTCGGTCCCGGCGACATCGTCAGCCGGCTCGACATGGAGGCGCTGCGCGCGGTGATCGAGCCGGAGATCAACAACGAGCTCTTCGGCACGGTGTTCGACCTCTCGGCGATCAAGCAATACCTCGACGCGATCCGCCTGTTGGAGCGCAAGCTGTGCCTGAACTACAACACGCTGGTCCTGCTCTACGCCGCCGAGCTACAGGGCTGACGGTTGAGCGAGTTGGATGAACCACCAAGTTGACGAAGGGGTAAAAGCCGTCTGGTGGTCAGCCTATGCGACGGGTGTTATGGACGCGTGGTTTTTAACCACGGATAACTCGGATAAACACGGATTTTGATCCGTTCGAAACATCCGTGGAGATCTGTGGAATCCGTGGTCAATCTCCGGATCGAATAATGGCTGCGGCTCAGGCCAGCGCCTCGCGCACGAGGTCGGCGATGGCCGGCGGCAGGTCGAGCCCGAGGGCGGCCTGCTGGGCGCCGGGGCTGAGCTTGCGCCAAGTCTTGCGCAGGATGTCCACGAACTTCTCGCGCGGGTAGTCGGCGTGCTGGGCGGCGAAGCCGGCGATCTCGTTTTCCAAAAACACAAGCACGGCTGCGTCCTCGAGGGCCTGCGTGCCGGGGTTGGTCTTGAGGCCGGTCTTGGAAACCCAGGTGCGGACCTCGTCGGCCTCGGCGGCGGACACGCCGGCTTCCAGGAGGAGTTCCTTGGCGCGGTCGGCCTGCTTGACGTAGAGCGAGCGGCGCCAGTTGAGGTAGCCGACCTTGCCGTCGGGGAAGGTGGCGCGCGGGGTCATCCAACGCTCGAGGTGCTGGCAGCGCGCGGCGAGCAGCAGCGCGGGCGAGGCGTCGGGCACGAGGCGGGCGACCCAGGCCTCCACGCGGTCGGCGTAGACGAGCTCGGCGGGACGGCCGTTGTCGGCCAGGGTCGGGTCGGCGGAGTGGGCGGTGTCAATGAGCCAGCGGGCTTGGTCGTGGGCGGACATGAGCCGCACCCTACGCGCCCGATCACGGACGGTCCAGCCCGGTGCTCATTCGCCAGTCGATTTCCTTGTCGGCCTCAAACCAGACGATGGCGGCGATGTTCCACTCGCGGGCGGCGGCGAAGGCGCCGTCGATCCAGGCGCGCTTGTCGCCGCCGGTCGCGGCCGAGGCGGTCTCGAAGACGATCAGGGGCTTGTCCGCCGAGAGGGCGCGCAGCTCGCGCACCGCGGGGCCGAAGATGTCGCGGAAGGAACGCCACTGGCTTTGCCAGCCGTGCTTGGCGGGGGTTTGGGTGTCGCCCCAGTTGTAACCGTCGACGCCGAGCACGTCGACCCACGCGTCGCCGGGCCAGTAGGCGGCGATGGCATTCCAAGGGTGGCTGCGCGTGGTGAAGGGGCCGGGCACGGACTCGACGTTGGGGCAAAAGGCGAAGCCGATGTCGTCGCGTTCGGCGGGCAGGGCGGCGCGCGCGCGGCCGACGACATGGCGCCAGAGGTCGCGGTAGATTGCGGGCGCGTCGGCGTTGTAGTTTTCTTTGGACACGCCCCAGTGGTAGCGGCCGAGGTTCATCTCGTGCATGAGGCGCACGATCACGGGGCCGTCGTGCGCGGCGAGCGTGGCGGCGAAGGCGTCGAGGTAGGCGTCGTAGTCGCCGCCGAGGATGCGCGCGGAGGGAATGATGACCTCGACGCCCTGCGCGGTGTAATACATCGGCTCCCAGGTGATGACGGGAATGGCGCCGGCGGACTTGGCGGCGGCGAGCGTCGTCGCGATTTTCGGCAGGTCGTCGCGCTTGGCTGGGTCCTCGGGCCATTGCAGAAAGCAGACGACGTAGCCGATGTTCCGGTCGGCGCCGGTGGCCTCGTCGGCCGCGGCGATCTGTTCGCGGGTGATCGGGTGGCCCTCGAGCGCGACGCCGAAGGCGGGCGTGGTGACGTTGGCGCAGGCGCACTGCGCGAGGACCACAGTCAACAGGACGTAGAGCTGACGTTTCATATCCGCTGCCATTTGAAAGTTGGATTTTTTAACGCAAAGGCGCAAAGCCGCAAAGTTTCGGACGCTGGGTTTGGGGCAGGGGGCTTTAAGCGAGTGCGATGGGATTGATGTCAGCCAAGACCTTCGCGCCTTTGCGTCTTTGCGTTAAAACAAATCGCCTTGCTTATGAATCCAGCGGCGCGTCCTCGATCTCGACCTCGGGCCAGTTGAAGTAGAGCACGGTGGCGAGGATGAGCAGGTGGTAGGCGCACCAGAAGGTGTTGACCGCGATGGCGGCGACCGGCTCGCGCACGTAGTAGAGCAGGTTGAGTCCCCAGACGAGCGCGACGAACGACAGCGTGGCGAGGCCGAGCTGCGGCCAGAAGGTCTTGAGCGGCATCGACGCGCTCTGGCCCTTGGGCGTGATGCCGAAGGTGCCGCGCACGCCGAGCACCCCGAGCAGCGACGCCTTCATGTAGACGGGGAAGCTGATGTTGTTCAGCAGAAGCGCCATGAAGATCTCATGGCCGCTGTAGCGGCGGCGCTTGAGGCTGAAGATGAACATGCCCAGCGAGAGCGCGATGTAGGGGGCGAAGACCATCACGAAGATCTCGGGCCGCGCGAAGAACGTGGGCAGGCCGGTGAAGATGTAGACGATGGGGCAGAGCACCAACACGAAGAACGTCCAGCCGACGAAGTAGTGCGTGCCGGAGAGAAAGTATTCCCACCACTTGACCGCGGGCATGGCGCGCGGGTTTTTGATGAAGGCGAGGAAGATGGTGCGGAAGAGGCCGACGGTGCCGAGGGCCCAGCGGAATTGTTGTTTGAAGTAACCGGCGAGATCCTCGGGGCCGAGGCCGAAGGCGCACACGCGGTTGAGGAACGCGGAGCTCCAGCCGCCCATGTGGAACTTGAGCGAGGTGGCGAAGTCCTCGGTGATCGAGGTGTGGTCGAAGCCGCCGACCGACATGAGCGCCTCGCGGCGGAACATGACGTTGGTGCCGCAGCAGAACATCGCGTCCTGACTGCTCTTGCCCTCGCAGATGTATTCGTAGAACACGGCCTGCTGGAGGCCGGCGGCGCGGGCGACGCGGTTAACGTCGAAGTTGGTGTAGTATTGCGGGGTCTGGACGAAGGCCAGTTTCGGGTTGGCCTCCATGGTCTGCACGAGCGTCTCCACGAAGTCGGGGAAGGCGTTCATGTCGGCGTCGAACACGACGACGTATTTCTCCTTCTCGGGGCGGGGCTTGTTTTGATACGGGCGGAAACGGAAGCCCTCGCGGTATTGGCCGTCGGCGAACTCGAGCCAGTCGTTGATCATGCCGGCCTTGGCGCCGTGCCACTTGCGGCGGAAGCAGTTCACGTCGATGCGCTGGCAGAGGGCGTCGACGTCGGCGCGATACTTGGCCATCTTGGCCGCGTCCTGGTTGGGCAGGTCGTAACGGGTGTCGTCGAGGAAGTAGAGATACTTGTTGGGGTAGGTGAGGTTGTAGAAACAGGTGAGCGTGTCCTCGATGACGGAGAGCGGCTCCTTGTAGCTGGAGACGATGATGGCGACGGGCGGGTAGGACTCGAGGCGGGGCAGGCCGACGGCGTTGGCCTTGGCGGGCTCGACCTTGCGCACGACGTGCAGGATGTTGACGAAGTAGCCGAGGCTGTGGACGAGGATGAAGCCCTCGGCGCAGAGCAGGATGCCGGCGACGATGCGGTCGTGCCACGGATAGCCGTCGGAGAAAAACAGCACCGTGCGCGTGAGCAGATAAACGAACACCGCGACGAGCGTGCAGACGAGCCCGAGCGACAGGAACAGCGAGGCCTTGGTGGCGGGAGCGGGAGCTTTGTCGGGCGCGATGCTCATGTCAGAAACGGTAGGTCAGGCTTAGGCGGGCGCGCAGGGCGTCCCAGTCCTTGGACTCGGTGAGGTCGACGCCGGCGCGCAGCAACCAGCGGTCGATCCACTCCCGGGCGTAGTCGGCGGCGAGGCTGACGCCGGCGTTGTCGTCGTTGCCGATTCCGAAGCTCACGCGGATGTCATACCAGTGCTCGGGCGCGCCAATGAAGAACTCGCGGGCGAGGTCGTGGCGCCACTCAAGGATGAGCGCGGCGCCGAAGTAGTTTTGCGGCGTCCAGTAGGGATGGACGATGTCGGTCAACACCGGCCCGGTGAAGACGTAGACGTTGTCGCGGTCGGTGTCGCGCCAGTCGAGGCTGAGAGTGGTCTTGAAGGTGCGCGGGTGGTCGTTCCAGACGTAGGCGGGCGAGAGATTGAAGTGCCAGCCGTCGTTGTTGTCCGAATACGCGATGGAGTCGTAGCGCGCCTCGACGGAGGCGCGGCGGGTGGCGTCCCAGCGGGCGCCGATCCAGCGATGATCGGAGGTGGTGCCCTCGTTGAGCGCCCACTCGTTGGCCAGCTCCTCGCGGCGCTCGAAGCCGAGGCCGATGCGCGTGCCCGTGCCGGTCGCGAGCCAGCCCTGGGCGAAGCCGGTGTCGGTCACGCGGGTGGGCAGGGCGTTGCTGTCGTAATCCTTGTGGGTGTATTCAAAACTCCCCGACAGGCGTTCGTTGAACACGCCGTCGCCGCCAAGCGCGAAGCCGTCGGCATAATAATTTTTGCGGCGCGTGTCCGGGTCCTCGAGCCAGCGAATGAGCGAGGCGTGGAAACGGAAGCGGTCGTCGATGGTGACCTCGCCGGTGAGCGAGCCGCGCCAGCGGCGGATGCTGGAGAGGTCGCCGCGGCCCTTTTCGCGAAAGTGGTCGCCGGCGGCGGTGAGCGTGGGCTCGGAGCGGCGGTCGCGGCGGAAGAGGGCGCGGCCGGCGAGGCGGTTGTTGGCGTCGAGCGCGAGCAGGTTGCCGAGCGTGTCGCGCTCGCGGTGGCCGAGGCCCTGCGCGGCCTGCACCTGCGAGAGGTCGAAGAGCGCCTCCTGGTTGGCCGGGGTGACGGCGAGCAGGCGGTCGTAGGTTTTTTCGGACTCGAGGAAGCGGGCGTCCCACGCGAGCTGCTTGGCGCGGTTTTCAAGCCAGAAGGCGCGTTGCAGGTAGAGGTCGGTGCGCAGGTCGAAGGCGAGGTCGGCGAGCGAGGCGTCGCCGGAGTCGACGGCCTCCTGCATGAAGGCCTCGGTGGCGAGGTAGGGCTCGGAGGAGTCGGGGGCGCCGGGTTCGACGTCGAGGTCTTCCAGCAGCTCGCGGGTGGCGGGCAGCGGGTGGGTCTCCTTGGGGAAGCGGGCGAGGGCCTCCGCGAGGCGCAGGTCGACGGGCTCGGTCCAAGCCTCGGCGTAGAGGTTGGCGGAGCGGTCGCGTTGCTTGGACCAGGTGGCGACGCGGGCTTGCTCGAGCAGGGTGGCGCGGTCGGCGGAGTTGAGTTCGCGCAGGGCGGCGTAGGCGTCGAGCGAGTCCTCGTAGCGGCGGTCCCAGCCGAGGGCTCGGGCTTGTTTGAGCAGGACTTGGCGGCTTTCGGGGAAGTCGGCGGCGAGGGCGGCGAACTCGCGGTGGGCTTCTTCGTATTGGCCGTTGATTGCGAGGAACTCGGCGAGGTCGAGGCGCGCGGGGAAGTAATCGGGATCGGCGACGCGCGCGGCGCGCAGGCAGCGCACGGCGATGGCAAAGTCGCCCTGGCCGGCGTAGCGTCCGGCGAATTGTTGCAGCTCGGCGGCGGTGCGGGGAATGACGAGCCCGGCGGGCGGGGTTTCGCCGCGGGCCTGGTAGGCGTCGGCCCCGCCGGTGAGCGCGAGCACGGCCTCGTCGGTGCGGGGCAGGACCTCGGGGTGGGGCGGAACGCCGGCGGCGAGCGGGTCCTTCTTGGCGCGCACGTTGGCGAGCACCTCGGCGGCCTGCGCGGAGTCGGGCGAGTCGTGCAGCCAGCGGAGCGCGGCGGTTTCGGCGCGGTCGAGCCGGTCCATCGAGATGAGCAGGTTGATGAGCTCGGTCAGCAGGCCGGGGTCGCTGGGGCGTTCCGCGAGGGCGCGGCGAAAGCCGGCCTCGGCGCCGTAGAAGTCGCCCCAGCCGATGCGGGCGCGGGTGTGGCGGAGGTCGAAGCCGGTGACGGAGCGGCCTTCGTCGATGGCGAGGATGCGAGCGTAAAGCGAACGTGTGGCGGCGGCGTGGCCGCGGGCGGCCTCGAGGTCGGCGAGCTCGATGAGCGCCGAGGTGGAGTCGGGATTTTTTTCGACGCGCTGGCGGGCGAGCTCAAGGGCGCGGCCGAGGTTGTCGGTGGTGGGCACGAGCGAGGTGAGCGCGGTGCTGATGTCGGCGTCGTCGGGGAGTTCGCCGGCGAGTTGTTGAAGCAGGGGGAGGGCCTCGTCCTTTTGTCCGGTCCAGGCGAGCGTGAGGGCGAGTCCGCGGCGGGCCTCGCGGTCGGACGGATCGAGCGCGAGCGCGCGCCGGTAAAGGGGCAGGGCGTCGGCGGGGCGGCCGTTGTAAACACGGAGGTTGGCGGCGCCGACCAGCAGCTCGGCGGAGGGGGCGTCGGTGGCGGCGAGGATGCGGTCGTAGAGTTCGCGGGCGGCGGCGAAGTCGCCGAGGCGCACGTAGGTCTCGGCGAGCGCGACCTGCGCGGCGGCGTCGTTGATGACGGCGTCGGCGGGCACGATGTCGCCGGCGGCGGCCGTGGGCATGGCGGAGCCGAGGGTGGCGGCGAGGCCGAGGGCGAGGCGGCGGGAACGCGTCATGGGGCGAGCGAGCGACGCCACTCCTTGGCGGCGTCTTCGTTGCGTCCGGCCCAGCCGAGGACCTGCGCGTGATGGCGGCGGATCTGGATGTCGTCGGGGTGGCTCTTCAGGAGGGTCTCGAACTCGGCGAGCGCCTCGGGGTAGCGTTTTTGCCAGGAGAGTGCGCGGGCGAGCTTGAAGCGGGTGGGGGCGTCGTCGGGGGTGGCTTGGAGCGCGGCCTGGTAGAGCTTGGTAGACTCGGCGAATTTTTGCTGCCCGAGCAGGAGGTCGGCGAGCAGCACGGCGGCCTCGGGCGGGAGGGCGTCGGCGGGCAGCGCGGAGAGTTCGCGCACGGCGTCCTCGTTGCGACCGGTCCAGCCGAGAACCTGCCCGTATTCGGCGCGGGCTTCGGCGAGATCGGGCTTGGCGGCGAGCACGCGACGGTATTCGGCGACGGCCTCGTCGTAGTTGCCGGAGTAGGACAGGATGCGCGCGAGTTCCCAGCGGGCCTGCCACTCGGGGATGGGCTCGCCGACGATCGGCGGGACGGGGAGCTTTGGCGGCGGAGGCGGCGGCGAGGCGTGGGCGGTGACGGTGGCCGCGAGCGCGATGCCGAGGATGATGCGGGGGATGGTGTTCATTCTCCGAGATAGGTTCGGTAGGCGGCGATGGCGTCGGCGAGGCGACCTTCCCACGAGAGCACGCGCGCGAGGTAGATACGTGCGGTGGGGTGGGCCGGATTCAGGCGGAGGGCGGCTTGCAACTCGGGCAGGGCCTCGTCGCGGCGGCCGGCCCAGGCGAGGACCTGGCCGAGCGCGGTGTGCAGGTCGGCGGAGCCGGGGGCGGCGGCAAGGGCGCGGCGGTAGCAGTCGATGGCGTCGTCGAGGCGGCCGGCCTGCTGGTGGATGTCGGCGAGGCGCACGAGTTCGGCGGGCGAGAGTTCGCGGGCGGAGCCGAGGCGCGCGTAGTAGTCGCGGGCGCGTTCGGGCTGGCCGAGGCCTTGGGCGATGCCGGCGGCGGCCTCGACGGCGCGCAGGTCGGGCGGGTCTTTCGCGATGAGTTCCTCGAGCAGGGGAAGCGCCTCGGCTTGGCGGTCGGACTCCATGAGGGCGGCGGCGTATCGCCAGGGCAAGTCGCGGTCGCGCAGGCCGAGGTCGTAGGCGCGGGCGTATTGGGCGGCGGCGGTTTCGTAGTCGCCGCGTGAATACGCGATTTCGCCGCGGCGCCAGGCGATGTCGTCGCGGCGAAGAGCGTGAAAGGCGAGGGTGGTGCCGAGGGCGAGGGCGGCCATGAAGACGCCTATGCCGAGCGCCTGGCGGCGTTTGGCCAATGTCACCTCGGTGTCCGGCATGGCGGTCGTCGGATCAGCCGGAGCCGAGCAGCGCGGCGGCGGTGTCGGCGTCGGACGCGATGGTGAGCACGCGGTCGAGCCGGGTGAGCTTGAGAATGGGCATGACCTTCGCGGAGACGTCGCAGAGCACGAGGCGGCCGCCGGCGGTCTGGAGCGTCTTGTGCAGGGCGATGAGCGTGCCGAGGCCGCTGCTGTCGACGTGCTGGAGCTGCGAGGCGCTGACGACGACGCGGGTGTTGCCTTGGTTGGCGAGGTCGATGACGGCGTTCTTGAGAGCGGGGGCGGAGGCGGCGTCGAGGCGGGGTCCGGCGGGGCGGACGAGCACTCCTTGGGCGAGGCTGATTATGTCGGTTTCGGGCGGCATCACATTCAGGCTGGAAAAACCAAGATGAGGGTGTGTCCTTAATGCGAGCAGAAGTTGTCATCTCCTGCTGAACAAATACTTGAGTAGGCCCGTTGTTACCTGATGTGACTGCTGAAACACCCTATTTTGACGGCGCGCGTTTTCGCCAATGGGCGGAATTGGTCGTGGATGCGCGGCTTGACGCGGTGGGGCCGGCGGCCGAGGGGCTGGTCGCCTGGTTGCGCGCGCACGGCGTCAGCGAGGGGCCGGAGCTCGACGGGGTGGGGCTGGCGGTGAGCGAGGCACTGTCCAACGCGATCCGGCACGGCGGTCCCGCGACGATGGTGCGCCTCGGGTGGTGCTGGGACGGGGCGGACCTTGAGGTCGAGGTGTCCGAGCCGGGCCAGTTTTGCCCGCCGTCCGATTGGGCGGAGTTGCCGGGGGACGATCTGGCCGAGGGTGGCCGGGGCGGGTTCTTGATCACGCAGCTCATGGACGCGGTGGAGCATCGCAACCGCGACGGCCGCCATCGGTTGCTGCTGCGCAAGCGGCTGCAGGGCGCGGCGACCAAGGCGGCGGACGCGCCGGCCCCGGACGAACTCGACGCGATCATGGGCGCGATGACCGAGGAGCTGGGCAACGCCTACGAGACGATCGCGGCGCTGGTGCAGATGTCGGAGGCGCTGGCGACGGCGACCGACGTGGAGGATTTCGCCGGTCGCACGGTCGCGCGGCTCGCACACCTGACGGGGGCGGACGTGGTGCAGGCGCGGTTGTTCTCGGCGGACGGCGGCGGCTTGGCGCGGGTCGCGGGCGGGCTGGGCGTGGTGGGGCCGGAGGTGTTGCCGTTGAACGGCGCGGGCTGCGAGGCGGCCTCGGCGCGGGACGGCCAGGAGCGCACGCTGGCGGCGCGCGCGGAGCTGGCTGCGGACGATCCGCTGGCGGCACCGACGGGGTGCGCGTTCGTGTGTCCGTTTTCCTTCGAGGACCGTCGGCGCGGCGTGTTGGTGGTGGCGCGGGATCGGAGCGAGTTTTTCACGGCCGGCCAACTGGGCCTCGTGCGCACGCTGGCGGATTTTTTGGGCATCGCCTGCGCCAACGCCGACCTGATCGCCCAGCGGCAGGCGCGGCAGCGGGAGCTGCGGGAGTTGGAAATCGCGGCGACCATTCAGCGCGGCCTCCTGCCTGAGCGCATCGCGCCGCACCGGGCCTGGGCGGTGCACGGCGAGTGCGTGCAGGCCTCGGAGGTGGGCGGGGATTTTTTCGACGTGATCGACCTGCCGACGGGAGGACGTTTGGTGGTGATCGCCGACGTGATGGGCAAGGGTGTGCCGGCGGCGTTGATGGCGGCGACGCTGCGCACGGCGGTGCGGGCGCACGCGGTGTCGGCGCTCGATCCGGCGGCGCTGTTAACTAAGGTCAACCGTCAGCTCGGCCCCGACCTGCAACGCCTGGAGATGTTCATGACGGCCCAGGTGCTGCACCTCGACGCGGCGGGCGGCATGGTGAGCTACGCGAGCGCGGGACATTGTCCCATTTTCGTCTTGAACGCCGCCGGCGCGGTCGAGTGGTGGGACACCAACGGGCTGCCGCTCGGCGTGGACGACGCGGAGGTTTACGAAGGGGCCTTGGTGCGCGTGCAGGGCGGACGACGTCTCCTGTTGATGACCGACGGCGCGGTGGAGAACGAGGACGCGCAGGGCCGCCAACTGCCGCCCGGCGAACTGGCGGCGATCATTCGCGGGGCTTGGACGGACGGCGCGGGCCGCGTCTGCGCGCGGGTGCTGGAAGCCTTGCGCGCGCGGTCGGTAGGCGGTCTCTCGCGCGACGATTGCACGCTGGTGGCCATCGAGGCGCTGGTCGCCGGAAAGGATGTGACATGAAGACGATATTGATCGCGGACGACGAACCGCACATGCGGCAACTGCTCAAGTTTTGCCTCACCCGCACGGGTGCGCGGCTCTTGCTGGCGGCCGGGGGCGAGGAGGCGCTGGCCTTGGCGCGCGCGCAGCCGGTCGACCTGTTGGTGATCGACGTTAGCATGCCCGGCATGGATGGCTTCGCGACGGTGCGGGCCCTGCGCGCGATGGAGGGCGGCGCGGCGCTGCCGGTCATCATGTTGACCGCGCGCGGCCTGGCCGATGTGAAGGCGCAGGCCGACGAGATCGGGGTGGCGGCGTTTTTTAACAAGCCCTTCAGCCCGACCGAGCTCGCCGCGGAGGCGACGCGCCTGCTGGCCGCCGGCGGCGGTTGAAGTCCGGCCTTGCGCGGGCGGGTGGCGAGGGCATGCACTGGTTGGTCATGAAAGTCACCTTCACGCCCAAGGAATACGCCAAGCTGCTCGAACTGGTCTGGATGGGCATGCAGATCGCCATGGGCCGGCAGGGACCGGACAAACCCTCGGCCAAGCGCTACGCCGAGCTGGAGCAGATGCTGTTCGACCTGGCCACGCCGCTGGGCTGCGCGGATTTCGTGACGGTGGGGGCGGACGGCCGG
>JAUWBF010000059.1 GCA_030601755.1 Verrucomicrobiota bacterium
GTGTCCCTTCGGCCCCGGCGACCGCCTGCGGGTCGAGTGGCTGCACTTCCTGCGCCCCGAGCGCACGTTTGCGGGAGTCGACGAACTCCGCGCCGCCATCGCCGCCGACCGCGACGCCGCGTCGGCGTGGTTCGGACGTTAGTCCCCGGTTTTGAAGCAACCTTTACGGGTGATTATTTTCAGGCGTCGAGTGCACGCACGCGCAGGGTCAATACGTCGTGGCGACGTGCAATATGGCGCGCATGGCGAAACTCATGATGACCGCGCCGCCCAAACCGCAGGGGCGTAGCCCGTTGGTCTGCCCCGCACACCGCGAAAACGCCGCCAACCCACGTGGGCCGCGTCGAAGTCGGTGCGGTGAAGCCTTCGTGGAGCCCAGCTTTATATCAAAAATCATTCCAAACTCGCATTGCTTCGAGAAAGGTCCCGTTCTTCAGTAGCATGCTTGCAGGCTGCTGAAAAAGTCCGCGATCGGTTGAACAATTGGCGCGAGAGGTGCGTCGAAGAGGGCACGATGCGTGGCGAAGTTCCCTCCCAACCCAGTTTTGTGAGTCTGATCAACGTGGAGACGATGATTGGGGCGGATCATCCGATCCGCTCGATCAAGCGGATGTGCGACGAGGTGTTGCGCGGGATGAGCGCGTGACCGGACGCACTTTTCTGGGCCACCCGGATTGAGAGTCTGAGCGGGTTGATGTGGTTGGTTTCGGTTATGGGTTGGTGATGTCGGTTGAAGCAAGCTCCGGGCGGAGGGAAGGCCCGGCTTGGCGGGCCTGACCGGAGCCCGGAGCTTGCTTCAAAAGTTCGGCGCGAACCTCGGACGGCGCGCGGTAGTCCAGGCTGCTGTGGGGCCGGATGTCGTTGTATTCGTCGCGGAAGGCGCGGGCGATCACCTGAGCCTCCAGCGCGCTATCCAGCAGTTCGCGGTTGAGGCATTCGTCGCGGAAGCGGCCGTTGAAGCTTTCGTTGACGCCGTTCTGCCAGGGGCTGCCGGGCTCGATGAAGCGCGCGACGATGCCGCGCTGTTCAAGCCAGCGCTGGAGCACACCGGCGATAAACTCGCCGCCGTTGTCGCTGCGCAGGTGCCGGGGCTTGCCGTGACGCCGCACCGCTTCGTCCAGGGCGCGCACCACGTCGCGGGCGGTCATTCGTCGCCCGACCGCGATGTCGATGCAGTAGTGGCTGCCCTCGTCCACAATGGTCCAAAAACTTGAGCGTCACGCCGTAGCGGGTGGCGTCGAACACAAGGTCCACGCACCACACGTCGTTGACGCCTTCGGCTTTAATCTTCGCGTCCGGGCGCGCTGGGCAGCGCGGGCGCCGCGCGGGACCGAGCACGCGCAGGCCTTCGCGCCGGCGCACCCGCTGCACCGTTCGCCGAGCGCAAGAGAGCCCGCGGCGCAGCACCATCGCGTGCACACGACGGTAGCCGTAGCGCGGATGCTTTCGCGACAACTCCATGATCGCCGCCTCCGTTTGCGCGCGTCGCTCGCCCGGTGGCTTACGCCGGTAGGCGAGGCTGGATCGCGCCAGCCCCAGATAACGGCACGCCTGTCGGGACGAACACAGGCCCGCCGCAACCACGCCTTGGGCGGCGTGGCGGCGCTGCGACGGGCTCACCATTTTTTTGAGTTCACCTCCTTGAGCACCTGGATGTTCAGTGCCTGATCGGCGACCAGTCGCTTCAGCCGCGCGTTCTCGTCGCGCAGCGCCTTCAGCTCCTTCACCTCGTCTAGCTCCAGCGCGCCATACTGCTGCTTCCAGCGGTAGAGCGTCGCCTCGCTGATGTTCACGTTGCGGCAGACGGCCTCCGCCGCCTCCCCTTGTTCGATCCGACGCAAGATCGCGACGATCTGCTCCGGCGTGTGCTTCTTTCCTTTGGGCATGTCTGGGCTTCCTTTTCCTTGCCCAAACTCTCATCCGCAACGGCCCAGTTTCCCTGCGTCAGGTCATTTTCTCCTGTTCAAAACAAACCGGTCTTACAGGAGGGAACTGAGGGAGGCGTCGGAGCGCCTGCAAGCAGGCGGCCTACTTGGGCTGGGCGGGGACGATGGTGAAGCGGAAGGCGCGGGCGGGGGAGAGGTATTTTTTCGCGAGGGCGTCGAGCTCGGCCTTGGTCACCGTGGCGAAGTCGACGGGGCGGCTGCGGGCCCAGTCGAGGCGCTGGGGTTGCTCCTGGGCGGCGCCGAGCACGGAGCCGAGCCAGTAACCGTTGGTGCGGGCGGATTCCTCGAGGGCGTTGAGGATGGGGCGGCGGGCGCGCTCAAGCTCGTCGTCGGTGACGCCGTTGTCGTGCAGGTCGGCGGCGATGGCGAGCACGGCGGCCTCGATCTCGGAGGAGCGGTCGGGCTCGATGGTGATGTTGGTGAGCAGCCAGCCGTAGTCGGTGTAGGTGTCGCTCATGAGGCTGCCGGCGTCGGGGCTGTAGGCGCCGCCGATCTCCTCGCGGACCTTGAGGCGGAGGCGGTCGGCGAAGATCTCGGCGAGCAGGCCGAGGCGGCGGGCGAGGTGGACGTCGGAGGCGTCGGTGGTGGGCCAGTAGCAGGCGAGCACGCCCTTGGGGATGGTGGTGGGCACGAAGAGGACGGTGTCGATGGGCTCGGGGGGGATGGCGACGTGGCGGGCGGCGGTGAGGGGGGGCTTGGCGTCGCGGGGGGGGAGGGCGCCGAGGGTGGCGGCGACGGCGTCGATGGTGGCGTCGAGGTCGAGGTCGCCGACGATGGCGAGTTCGACGGGACCGGTGGCGAGCTGGGGGGCGAGCCAGGTGCGGACTTCGGCGAGGGTGCGGGCGAGGGCTTGTTCGCGGGTGGGCAGGCCGAAGCGGGGGTCGCCGCCGGCGAGCTTTTGGGGGATCTCGATTTGCAGGGGGCCGGAGGGGGTGGTCTCGAGGCGGTTGTAGAGTTGGTCAATGGCCTTGCGGGCGGTGCGCTGGGCCTCGTCGCGGTAGCCGGGATCGGTGAGGTGGGCGGCGAGGAGTTGGAGTTGGAGGCGGAGGTCGGCGGGGGTGGTGGTGCCGTTGAAGAGGAGGGCGTCGTTGGCGACGCGGAAGCCGACGCCGACGTTACGGCCGGCGAGCACGCGGGCGAGGTCGTCGGCGGAGTGTTGGCCGAGGCCGCCGGCGGTGAAGGTGACGCCGGCGAACCAGGCGAGGCCGGGCTGGTCGAGGGGTTCGGTGAGCTGGCCGGTGCCGACGCGGGCGGTGAGCACGATGGTGTCGGCCTGAAAGTCGGTTTTCTTGAGGTTGAGGCGCACGCCGTTGGCGAAGGTCACGAGGGTGACGTCGAGGTCGGCGATGTGCTCGCGGGTGGCGACGGTGCCGGCGGGGCCGAAGTCGTCGTAGGCAAAGTCGGCGGCGTCGGAGGCGGCGGGCGCGTCGACGGGGAGGGCGCGGGCGGCTTCGTAGGCGGCGGCGATGGCGGCGTGGGCGTCGGGGCCGAGGTCGGTGTTGCCGATGACGGAGACGTGGCGCTGGGGGGCGTCGAAGCCGGTGACGAGGGCGGCGTGGGCGTCGGCGGGGGTGACGGCGTCGAGCGCGGGGCCGTAGAGGGCGAGGTCGTCCTCGGGGGTGGTGACGACGGTGTCCTCGACGGCGGCGTCGGCGAGCTGGGCGGCGAGGTCGGGGGAGCGGCGGGTGGGGGCGGTGGCGACGGCTTGTTGGAGGGCGTTGCGGAAATTGGCGGAGGCCTCGGCGAGTTCGGCGGCGGTGAAGCCGTGTTCGAGGGCGCGGCGGAGTTCGTTTTCGGCGAGGGCGAGGGCGTCGGACCAGCGGGCGGGCGTGGTGGTGAGCTCGATGGCGGCGTTGCGGTAGAGGTCGAAGCCTTCGTGGATGCCGGCCTGGCCGTTGGTGAAGGGGGCGTTTTCGGCCTTGGCGAGGATGTCGAGGCGGCGGTTGAGCATGGCGACGGCGAGGTCGCGGGGGAGGCGGGCGAGGCGGTGGGCGGCGGTGTCGGGGAGGGGGCCTTGGGGGACGATGGTCTCGATGCTGACGGTGGTGGCGGCGGCCTCGGGCTCGTGGTGGTTGATGGTCTGGAGGGTGCCGGGGGCGGCGATGGCGCCGAGGTCGGGCTCGGGGCGGGCGGGGGCGCGGGGGGCGAGGGTGGCCAGGGGGGAGTCGGGGGCGGCGATGAGTTTTTCGAGGGCGGCGGAGTCGAGGTCGCCGACGGCGACGAGGGTGATGTTGTCGGGGCGATACCAGGTGTCGTAGAAGTCGAGGAAGTCGTCGCGGGTGGCGTTTTTGATGACGGCCTCCTCGCCGATGGGGAGGCGGGTGGCGACGCGGGTGCCGGTGAACAGGAATTTGAGGCCGGCGATGCGGGCGCGGTAGTCGGCGGAGTCGCGGGCGAGCTTTTCGTTGAGGATGACGCCGCGCTCGTGGTCGATCTCGGCGGGTTGGAGGAGGAGGCCGCCGGCGTAGTCGCCGAAGACGCGCAGGCCCTCGGCGAGGGTCTCGGGCTTGGTGTTGGGGAGTTCGAGCTGGTAGACGGTGCGGTCGAAGGAGGTGTAGGCGTTGGTGTGGCCGCCGAAGTTCATGCCCATGCGTTGGAAAAACTCGATGAGGGTGCCGGGCGGGTAGTGTTTGCTGCCGTTGAAGGCGAGGTGTTCGAGGAAGTGGGCGAGGCCGCGCTGGGCTTCGGTTTCCTCGAACGAGCCGGCGTGCACGACGAGGCGGAGGGAAACGCGGTCGCGGGGTTCGCTGTTGGCGCGGAGGACGTAGCGCAGGCCGTTGGGCAGGGTGCCGGTGACGAGGGCGGGATCGGGGCGGAGCGCGGGGGCCGCGGCGATGACGGCGGCGAGGGCGGGAGGGGCCGGCTGCGTGGTCTCGGCGGCGCGGACGAGGCCGGCGGGGAAGGGGAGGGCGAGGACGAGCAGCAGGCGGAGGAGGCGCATGGGACGGAGGAGGGAGTGAGGGAAAGGGAGTGAGTGAAAGGGAAAGGGAGGAGTGAAAGGGAAAGGGGGGCAGGGGGCGGAGCGGAGGGCGAAGACAGGGCGGGGGAAGTGAAAGGGGGCGGAATGGGGGAACGAAGAAGCGGCGGGCGGAGCGGGTAATTTGGCGCAAGAAGCGTGGATTGGGAAGCGGGTTGGGCAAAGTGTCGCGCGAAAATGTTTTGAGCCGGGCGGCGGGATGGGGTTCCGTGGTCGTTTTGGATTTTGCCCCGATGATCTGGATTTATCGCGTGTTGTTTCCCGTGGTGATGCTGCTGGCGTCGCCTTACTACCTGTCGCGCATGCGCAAGCGCGGGGGCTACCGGGCGGACTTCGGGCAGCGTTTCGGGCGGGTGCCGGCGCTGCCGGCGAAGCGGCCGGGGATGAAGCGCATCTGGCTGCAGGCGGTGAGCGTGGGCGAGTTGCTGGCGGTGGGGCCGCTGATCGAGGCGTGGCACGAGGACCCGGAGGTGGAGGTTTACCTGACGACGACGACGAGCACGGGGCGGGCGTTGGCGGAGGAGCGTTACCGGGGCAAGGTGATCGGCATCGGGTATTTTCCGTTGGACGCGTGGCCCTGTGCGCGGCGCGCCTGGGGCGCGGTGGGGGCGGACCTGGCGGTGCTCACCGAGGGCGAGCGCTGGCCGGAGCACGTGCGGCAGGCGGGGCGGCACGGGGTGCCGGTGGTGGCGATCAACGCGCGGATGTCCGACAGGAGTTTTCGGCGCATGCGGCCGTGGGCGGGGTTGTCGCAGGCGTTGCTGGGCGGCATGTCGCGCATCCTCGCGGCCTCGGAGGGGGACGCGGAGCGGTTTCGCGCGCTGGGTTTTCCGTCGGAGCGCGTCGAGGTGACGGGCAACATCAAGCTGGACCTGGAACTGGTGGTGTTGGACGCGGCGGAGCGCGCCTCGCTGCGGGCGTCGCTGGGCGTGGGCGACGAGCCGGTGATCCTCGGCGCGTCGACCTGGGCGGGCGAGGAGGCGGCGTTGATCGTGGCGTTTCAACGGGCGCGGGCGGCGGGGCTGCGTTGCCGGCTGGTGCTGGTGCCGCGGCACGCGGAGCGGCGGGCCGAGATCGAGCCGCTGCTGGCCGCGAGCGGGCTGGCCTACCACGTGCGTTCGCGCGGGGTGGCGCCGGGGCCGGTGGACATCGTGCTGGCGGATACCACGGGTGAGCTGCGGAAATTGTTGCAACTGGCCGCCGTGGTCTTCGTCGGCAAGACCCTGCCGCCGCACACCGAGGGGCAGACGCCTGTCGAGGCCGCCGCGCTGGGTCGGGCGGTGTTGCTGGGGCCGGGCACGGGCAATTTCCGCAAGATCGTCGACGAGCTGCTCGAATGCGGCGCGGCGCTGCGGGTGGAGGACGCCGACGCGCTGACCGCAGAGACGCGGGCGCTGCTGGTCGACGAGGACGCACGGGTGGCCATGGGGGACGCCGGCATCGCCTGGCACCGGGCGAACACCGGCGCGTTGCTGCGAACCTTGCAGGCGATCGGGCGCTTGTTGCAGGCGATGGGCAAATAAGGGTTGCCCACCCCCCGCGCGAATCTACGTTCGGCTTTTTCGTTGGATGCAAACCCACGGCCCGAAACGAGTCTATACCCCGCAATCCCTTGAGTTCTGGTTTGGTCAACTGGAGCGCGACTGGGACGATTTTTTCACCCCCGAGCAGCTTGAGGCCGGCCACGCGCTCTACCGCGACGGCGAGGTGCGGGAACTCGAGCTGACCGACAAGGACGCCATCATCCACCGCCGCGTCGACAAACGCGACGAATACGCCGTCATCGAGTGGGGCCCCAAGGGCTTCACCGTGCGCTCCTCGTCCACCGACAAGGACATGGCCCACGCGCTCGCCGTCGCCGGTCTGCACGAGATCGAGGAACTCGTCGCCGACGAAATCTCGCCGCTGCCCGAGGACACGTCCGCGCCTTTCCCGACAACGGCCGCGCCCAACGCCGACTCCGCCAACGAACCCCTGCTGGCCTCCGCCGCCAGCTCCGCGCCGGCCTCTTCGTCCGCCTCCGCGTCCGCCGCGCGCCCCGTGCGCTCGGCCAGTTCGCCCGTCCGCGCCAAGCACCCCGCCGGCGCCCCGGCTCCCGCGCCCGGCGGCTCGCGGACGCTGCACCTCGTTTTCCAGACCACCACCGACGGCCTCACCTTCGAGGCCTTCTGGGTCCGCGCCGGCCAGCAACGCGTGCCCGCCCTCGGTGCCGCCGCGCAGGCCGCCGCCGCCGCGTCCGGCCACGCCAGCTCAGCGGAGCGCGCCAAGCTCATCGGCCTCGCCGCCTACGCCCGCAAAGCCCACTTCGCCTACTCGCAGGAGACCGGCCGCTACGTGCTCGGGTCCGTGGTCGAGATCCCCAATTTCCTGCGCGTCACCCTGCCGGCCTGGAAAAAACTCTTCTCGACCGAGCTCGACGAACGCGCGCTCAACCTCCTCAACGGCCCCCGCGAGATCACCATCGAGGCCGTCGCCAAGCCCCGCCGCGGGGGCAACGGTCTCGATCTGCGCTGGATCTTCAAGGCCGGCGAGCACCTCCTCACCGACGAGGAGGTCGCCGTGCTCACCAAGGCCAGCACCAACCCCGTCATCCTCCCCAGCGTCGGCATCGTCACGCTGCCCACCGAGCGCCTCGCGACCGTCAAGGCCTGGCAGGCCAACGTCGCCGAGACCCACTCCGGCGGCACGCTCTCGCCCTACCTCGTCTTCTCGCTCTTCAACGACGAGCGCTTCAACCTCACCCTCTCGCCCGAGCTCGTCGCCTGGCGCGACTCCGTGCTCGCCGCGCCCGCCGCCATGCCCGTGCTCCCCGAGCGCCTGCGCCCCTACCAGCGCCGCGGCGTCGAGTGGCTGCACCACCTCTGCGACAAACACTGCCACGGCCTGCTCGCCGACGAGATGGGCCTCGGCAAGACCCTCCAGGTCATCACGCTCCTCGCCGTCCGCCCCGTCGCCGGCAAGCCCGCGCTCATCGTCTGCCCCGCCAGCGTCGTGCCCGTGTGGCAGGAGGAGATCGCCCGCTTCCACCCCGAGCTCACCACCGACGTGCTCAAGACCGGCAACGACTTCACCGGCGAGTCGAAACCCGCCGTCTGGATCGCCAGCTACACCCAGCTGCGCAAGCACCGCTCGCTGCTCGCCAAAAACCACTTCGGCTACGCAGTCCTCGACGAAGGCCAGTTCATCAAGAACCCCGACGCCAAGATCACCCAGACCTGCTTCGCCGTGCGCGCCGAGCACCGCATCGTGCTCACCGGCACCCCGCTGGAAAACCGCCAGCTCGATCTCTGGTCCATCTTCCGCTACCTGCTGCCCGGGCTGCTCGGCTCGCGCGCCAACTTCGAGACCGCGCTCAACGCCGACCGCGACGGCACTCTCGGCCGCCTGCGCGCCCAGCTCGCCCCCTTCATCCTGCGCCGCACCAAGACCCAGGTCGCCACCGAGCTGCCGCCCAAGGTCGAGATGGAGCTCATCTGCCCCCTCACCGACATCCAGCGCGCCGAATACGCGCGCATCTGCTCCGAGGGTCTCAACCGCCTCGGCGACGACGTCGGCGCGGCCATGCGCGAAAAGTCCTTCGGCTTCCTCGCGCTGCTCACCCGCCTGCGTCAGGTCTGCTGCGACCCCGACATGCTCCCGTGGCGCCACGCCTCGCTGGACGAGTCGGGCAAGATCACCCTGCTCGTCGAGAAGCTCGCCGAGATCATCTCCAGCGGCCACAAGGTCGTCATCTTCTCGCAGTTCGTCATGCTCCTGGACCGCGTGAAGGAAGCGCTCGCCAAGGCCTACCCCGACCTGCCCCGTTACGAGCTCACCGGCATGACGCTCGACCGCCTCAAGCCCGTGCAGTCCTTCCAGGCCGCCGAGGGCGCCGCCGCCATGCTCGTTTCGCTCAAGGCCGCCGGCACCGGCATCACGCTGCACTCCGCCGACTACGTCTTCCTGCTCGACCCCTGGTGGAACCCGGCCGTCGAGGCGCAGGCCGTGGACCGTGTGCACCGTATTGGACAGACCAATACGGTCTTCGTCTACCGCATGGTCACCGCCGGCACCATCGAGGAGCGCATCGAGGCCCTCAAGGCCTCCAAGCGCGATCTGTTCGCCAAGGTCGTCGACGGCGTCGGCGGCGACTTCGACCTCAGCCGCCACTTCACCTCGCTGCGCGAGCTCGTGCAGCTCACCGAGGCCACCGGCGGCAACGAGGAGGAGCTGGAAAACGGCTCCTGACTGCGGCGGTCCGCGCCGCGATTTTTAAACATCACCGAAGCACGGGACCACGAATGCGCCCCATGCTTTTTTGTGCGCTTCGGGGGCGGGGATTTTAATCGCGGAAGCGCGGAAGAGCTGAAACGCGAAAACGGAGACGAGGGGATCACGGAAACACGGAAGCACCGAACTTTTTGAATGAGGAAATCCGGAATTCAGGGATTCCGAACCTTCGTTCCTGCTTTCACGAGTGTCTAATTCCCCAACGTCGATTCCTTCCGTGCCTCCGTGCTTCCGTGATCAAAAACTCCGCATTTCAGCCCTTCCGCGTTTCCGCGATAAAAACCACGTCACTCCGCCCAGTGCAGTGTCACCGGTTTTTCGATACGGGCGTCGAGGCTGTTGTGCACGGGGCACTTGGCTGCGATTTCCTCGAGCATGCCCGCGGGCAGCGCGTCGCGCTTGATCGGCAGCCAGTATTGCGAGGCCAGGCGAACGATGCGGCGCGGCGGCTCGGTGGACATCTCCTTGGTGATCTCGTAGCGGATGCCGTCGAGCTCGACGCCGTGCTTGCGCGCGACGATGGCCCACGTGGTGCAGATACAGGTGGCCAGCGCGGTGGCCACGAGGTCGGTCGGCGAGAACGACTCGCCGCGGCCCTGGTTGTCCTTGGGGGCGTCGGTGTCGAGCATGGTGCCGGACGGCCCGTGGACCGCGTTGCAGTGAAGGTTGCCGAGGTATTCGCCGGTGATTTTGACCATGGGGCCTACAACTAAGTGCCCGGCAGCGACTCGCAAACGCGAAACCGGTTGTTTTGGACTGGCGCGGAAGGCGTTGACCTGAAAAAACTTCGCGCATGGTCACCCCCGATGAATCACGCGCGCGCCGGCTGGTGAAGGTCTTGAAAATATTGGTCCGGATCACGGTCGGCCTGCTGCTGGTGGCCGGACTCATCACGGTGTTTCGCGAACAGCTGCCCTGGACCTTCGACGAAGCCGGTGCCGGCGAACGCGCCGGTCGCGTGGCGCTGACCACCGCGACGCTGGTCCTGTCGGCGACCGCTTTGATGCTCTGGTTGCGCTGGCCGCGTCCCGTTTGGCGCACCGCGCTCTGCCTGTTGGCGGCGACCGTGTGCGGCTGGTCGTGGCTCGCCTGGGATGACCCCGTGCTGGAGTATCCGCCGGAGAACTACCTGACGGTTTTCGACGATCCGGCCGCGCAGGCGAGCCATGACCTGGTGCTGCGCTATCGCACTGGAGCCGGGTCCACCTTGCCGAAGGACCTGCCGGTGTTGCGCGAACCGCGCAGCTCCAGTTCGGATGTGCAGCCGACTGCCGAACAGTGGACGGTATTTGTGACCGATAACCGCGCCGACATCGAACGCGGCTGGGAAATGTTGGCCGACCGTAGAGCGTGGATGGCCGAGATGGCGGGAGCACCGCGGTTGGCTGACCTGACGGCGGGCATCGGAGACCCGATCCCGTCGTTTCGCGATCTGCGCGAGGCGTCGCGTTTCATGTCCTGGCACGCCCGTATGCTGGCCATGGACGGACGCGGCGACGAAGCCCTGGCCGAGATCGGTCAGATCTTGGAAGTCGGTCAGAAACTGGAGCCGGAAAGCCGGACACTGGTGCGCGGCATGATCGCGATCGTGCTGCGAAAGATGGCGCTGTTGACCGCGGCCTCGGTGCTTGAAACCACCGAGGTTTCCCCGGATTCACGCGCACGCTTCGCAGGTATTTTGGCGCAACGCCAGCCGGCGGTCGATGGAGCTTATCATTTGATTTGGTGCGAGTATGCGGTCGGCGCGAAAGTGACCATGGCGATGGAGTCGCACTCATCTCCAGGCGCAGGCATCAAGGCGGGGCTGAACAATCCTCGGAGCACTGCGAATTTATACGCGAAGATACTCATGGACGCGGCTGGCAAATCGTCGCGTCGGGAACTGAACCACATCTCGGAAATGGCGCCACCGTGGTCCGATGCGGCGCATGGTTTTAAACTCAAGAATCTCGCCGGTCGGCTGCTTCTGCAGATGGTTGTGCCGGCCTTCCAAAAGGTGAGCGCGGAGTATTGGAAGGCCGAGGACCTGTCAGTCGCTTTGTCGCAGCGTCTTGGGGCCGGGACCGAAGACGGCCAAGCGAGCGGGCTTTGACCTTGTCCGCGGCGTTTGGGCTGTCTACCGGTCTACCTGACAGCGACGTGTGCCTGTAGCTCAGCTGGATAGAGCATCCGCCTTCTAAGCGGACGGTCGTGGGTTCGAATCCCGCCGGGCATGCCAGCTGGTCACTCGTGCATGACGCCGAGGCGGGGCGGGTTTTGACCTTAATCCGAGCCCAGTTCCGATATGCGACGCAGAATCTCCGTTTCATACAATTCGTAGACAATGCCCCGGGCCTCCATGTAATCGCAGAGGATTCGCTGCGGAGCTTCGTGCCGATAGATGATGCGGTAGGGCCCCACTCGCAGCCGGTGATAACCTTCGAGCGCATCGTGGAGGGGATGCACATCTCCCTTGCCTTCGCCCAGCTGCTTGAGCGCCTGTTTGACCATGCGGCGATAACTCATACCCAGCGTCTGGTAAAACGCCACGACTTGCTCGGCGAGTTCTACTTTGTATTTCATCAGTCAGGCAGCTTGGAGAGCGGGGTATAGTTGGCCTTGCCCGCTTTGGCTGCATGCAGCGCTTTCATCGCCTTGGGGTTGGCCAATATCTCCATCGTCTCCACCAGCGCGCTGAGACGGGCGTGGCTCATCATGACCGCCACGGGCTTTTCATGCCTCGTGATCGTGACCAGGCGGCCGGAGACAGCTTGCTCGACCGCCGCCGCCGTGCCCCGTTGCAACGTCTTGATTGTGTATGTATTTTCCACGAAAAAAGTAATTACCGATATGCCGGCCGAGTCAATGGCGGCATCACGTTGGCACCGGGAGGATCGGCGGCGTTTCGATTGGCCCGGGGTAAGACAAATTCACCTCGCGCCTGGGGCGCGGTCGCGACAGCAAGGTGACTTTATGTCGTCCAACGTGATCCTGCCGCCCTGTCCGCACCTGCCTCCCGCCAAGCCTGGCATGGACTGGCGGGCGATGAACGAGTGGCGCGGCAACCAGGGCGCGGAGTTCTACCTGACCGCGCTCACCTACGCGCAGACGTTGTGGCAGCGCACGTTGCCGGCGCGCGCGTTGCTCTGCCTCGACCGCGCCATGGGGGCCGACCTGACCGGCGACGAACCGGTGTTGCGCGAGTGGCCGTTGCCTTACGCGGCCATGGCTTGGTTCATGGCGCACACGCCGCGCTCGGTGTTCATCGGCAATCCCCGCGTGCACTTTCAGCACTACGCCGACCGTCTCGGCGAGCCGCGCAAGGAGCAGCGCAAGTGGCGCGCGTGGGCTTGCTGGGCCATCGCCCGCCGCGTGCGTCCCGAGTGGTCCAACGACCCGAAGCACGACGTGGTCGAGCCGATCGAGAACTTCATCGCGCAGGAGCTGACCCTGCACGGACATCTCGGCGAGGCCGCGCTCTGGGAGTCGGTTTTGCAACGCTGCACGCCGGCCGATCCGGGCGATTGAGGGTGGGAAAGGGGGAGGTCTGGGCGCTGGAAAAATAAGTTCAAAAACTTTCCCAAACCACGCTTGACACCCCCCGTCTGAAACCTACGGTCTGCGCTCTTTCCCCTTCACGGGGTGGTAGCTCAGCTGGTTAGAGCGCCTGCCTGTCACGCAGGAGGTCGCGGGTTCGAGTCCCGTCCATCCCGCCATTTTAAAAGCCTCGGTTTCACGACCGGGGCTTTTTGGCGTTTGGGCTGGAAGGGAGCCGCCGAACAAGGAGAACGGACATTTTTTGTCCGTTCGCGTCGGAGCGGCACGTCTCACGCTGGCACGGAACGGACAAGGATGTCCGTTCTCCTTGTTTTCCGGGCTCCGATGAGTCCTCGTCGGGTGGCGCGCCGATCCGCTTTCGACGTTGCGCAGGGCGGATGCCTCCCGTGAGCTGAGCCTTCTCTTTTTCCTTCTCTTTCCATGGCCAAAAAATCCCAAGCGACCTGGGGCGGGCGGTTCTCCGACGGCCCCGCCGATCTGATGCTCCGTTTCAGCGAATCCGTCTCGTTCGACCACCGGCTCGCGCCGTTCGACATCCAGGGCAGCAAGGCCCACTCCGCCATGCTCGCCCACGTCGGCCTGATCACTGCCAAGGAGCGCGACGCCATCCACGCCGGGCTCGATGCCATCCTCAAGGAGATCGAGGCCGGCAAGTTCAAGTGGGACACCCGCTTCGAGGACGTGCACATGAACATCGAGCAGGCGCTCACCCAGCGCGTGCCCGCCGCCGCCAAGCTCCACACCGCCCGCAGCCGCAACGACCAGGTCGCCACCGACATGCGCCTCTGGTTCAAACACGCCTGCGCGACGCTCTCCCAACACATCCTCGGCGCCCAGCGCGCGCTCCTCACCATCGCCAAGCGCGACGGCGACGTGCTCATCCCGGGCTACACCCACCTGCAACGCGCCCAGCCGGTCTATCTGGCGCACCACCTCTTCGCCTACCTCGAGATGCTCGAGCGCGACCGCACCCGCCTCGCCGAGGTCGCCGCTCACGCCAATTGGTGTCCGCTCGGCTCGGGCGCGATCGCCGGCACCACGTTGCCCATCGACCGCGAGTTCACTGCCAAACAACTCGGCTTCGTCGACGCCAAGGGCCGTCCGCAGGTCTCGCAAAACTCCATGGATACCGTGGCCGACCGCGACCTGTTCAGCGAGTTCGCCCACGCCTGCGCGCTCTTCGGCGTGCACTTCTCGCGCATGGCCGAGGACCTCATCCTGTGGTCGAGCAGCGAGTTCAAGTTCGCCGACCTGCCCGACGCCTTCTGCACCGGCTCGTCGCTTATGCCGCAGAAGAAAAACCCCGACTCCTGCGAGATCCTCCGCGGCAAGTCCGCCCGCCTGCAGGGCAACCTGCACACGCTCCTCACCATGGCCAAGGGCCTGCCGCTGACCTACAACCGCGACCTCCAGGAGGACAAGCCGCCGGTCTTCGACAGCTTCGACCAAAGCGTGCTCTGTGCCGACGTGCTCGCCGGCACCATCGCCGGCATGAAGATCAACCGCGACCGCTGCGCCGCCGCCGTCGCCGATCCCGCGCTGCTCGCCACCGACCTGGCCGACTACCTCGTCGACAACGGCGTGCCCTTCCGCGAGGCCCACCACGCCGTCGGCGCCGTCGTCAAGCTCGCCGAGACCCTCAAGCTCCCGCTCAACGAGCTGCCCACCGCCGAGGTCAAAAAACTCCACCCCGGCTACAAGGACGACTGGGCGAGCGTGTTCAACCTCGACCGCGCCATGGCCCGCCGCCGCGGCACCGGCATGCCCGGCCCCGCGCAGGTGAAGAAACAGTTCAAGCGCTGGGAAAAGCTGCTCGGCTGAGTGATCCGGAATCGGAGTTTTTAATCACGGAAACACGGAAGCACGGAATGGAATTGGTCGGAAACGAGCTCACGGATCGACTGCTCAATGCTGCGGTCACCGTGCACCGTGAGCTCGGTCCGGGGTTTCTTGAAAGTGTTTACGAGGCTGCACTTTGCCACGAACTGACCAAGCGTGGCCATGTGGTTGAACGACAGAAGCGCATCTCGATTCGCTACGATAACGTGGAGGTCGGCGAACATCGCCTCGACTTGCTGGTCGACGATTCCGTGATTCTCGAACTTAAGGCCTGCCGGGCCATTGAGGATATCCATCTCGCCACTGCGCGTTCCTACCTCAAAGCCACCGGTTGTAAGATCGCGCTCATCCTTAACTTTGCCGAACCCAAACTCGGCATTCGTCGCGTGGTCCTCTGACCGGTCTTGCCTTCCGTGCTTCCGTGTTTCCGTGATTAATTAAATCCCGTTTCTGCATCCAACCATGGCCAAGGTTCACCGACTGCCCGACCGGGTCGCCAATCAGATCGCCGCCGGCGAGGTGATCGAGCGCCCGGCCGCGGTCGTGAAGGAGCTGGTCGAGAACGCCGTCGACGCCGGCGCCACCCGCGTCGAGGTGGAGTTTCGCCACGGCGGGCGCTCCTACATGCGCATCGAGGACAACGGCCACGGCATGTCCCGCGAGGACGCGCAACTCGCCATCGAGCGGCACGCGACCAGCAAGATCGCCGTCGCCGACGATCTCAACCGGCTCGCCTCGTTCGGCTTTCGCGGCGAGGCGCTGCCGTCCATCGCCAGCGTATCCAGATTTACGTTACAGACTCGCGAGCAGGGCGAGGACAACGGCACCGAGATCCTCATCAACGGCGGGCGGCCTGTGCACGTGCGCGACTGCGGCCGTCCCGTCGGCACGCGCATGGAGGTCGCGCAGCTGTTCAACTCCGTCCCGGCGCGGCGCAAGTTCCTCAAGACCGACCGCACCGAGGCCGCGCACATCATCACCTGCGTGCGGCTCTACGCGTTGGCGTTTCCCGAGGTCGCGTTCACGCTCATCGAGGACGGCCGCGTCGTTTTCAAGTCGCCCGAGTGCACCGCGCTCTCCGACCGCGTCGCCGAGATCTTTGGACGCCAGCTCGCCGAGACGCTCGTGCCCATCGACGTGGCGGAAAACGGCCTGCGTCTGCACGGCCTGATCGGCAAGCCCGGCCTCGGTCGCGCCACGCGGCACGAGATGATCAGCTTCATCAACCGTCGCCCCGTCGACAGCCGCACGCTCAACTACGCGCTCATCGAGAGTTTCCACGAGTCGTTGCCCAAGGGGCGCTACCCGGCCGCGTTTGTCTTCCTCGAAATCGATCCCGCCGCGGTCGACGTCAACGTGCATCCGGCGAAGCGCGAGGTGCGTTTCCGCAGCGAGGCCGCCGTGCGCGGCTTCGTCATTCGCGCCGTGCTGCAACGCCTGCGCGAGCTCGGCGGCGGCCACGGCGCGTTTTTGGAGCAGGGTGGGGGGGCGGCGGGAATTGAAACCGTCGCCCCGGCCCCGTCTCCGGTTGTCGCGCCCGCACCCGCGCCCGCCAATGCGCCCGCTCCCACGCCGGTTGCGCAAATGAAGGCCGCGGTCGCCGCCCGTCCCGCGGCCTCCGAGCCGGTGCGCGTGTTGCCGCCGCTGAAACCCGCCGTCCCGGTAGCGGCGGCGGTGACGCCGCCGGCCCCCGGTCGCCCGGTGCCCTCACCCGGTCCCGCCGCCCGCACCACGCCGGCGGCCGGCTGGCGTTTCCTTGGGCTGGCGCACTCCGTCTACGCGCTCTTTGAGACGCCGGCGGGCATCATTCTGCTCGATCGTCGCGCCGCGCAGGAGCGCATTTGGTTCGAGCGCTTCGAGGCGCAGTTCCGCGAGGGTGGGGTGGCGACCCAGCGCCTGCTCCTTCCGGTGCCGTTGGAACTCGACCCGGTGGCCAGCGCGTTGCTCACCGACCGGTTGGTCTTCCTGCAAGCCCACGGTTTTGAGGTGTCCGAGTTCGGCCGGCATTTTTTCCGCATCGAGGGCGTGCCCGCCTGGATGGAGCCCGACCACGCCGAGGCCTTCGTCCGCGAGTTGCTCGGCGCGCTGCGCGAGGGGCTGTTGCCCGAACGCGATCTCGACACCGCCCGCGGCCAGCTCGCCCGCATGGCCGCGACCCGCGCGGTGCGGCTCGGCGACCAGGTGTCGGCCGCCGAGATGCAGGACCTCGTGGCGCAACTTTTCTCGTGTCGCGCCCCGCACGTGAGCCCGGGCGGGCGCCCCACGCACGTCGAAATCGGCCACGGCGAGTTGAGCCGCCGCTTTCAGAAGTAACGTATCGGTCACGCCCTCGTTTTTGTCCTCCCAATCCACGCCCAGAGCCTAGAGAAGAACCCTTGCCGTCCGCCACCGGGTGGCATGGTTTCTGTTGTTAACCCGTTTTTTCACCACATGCCCGCCGCACCCAAATCCAAGAAGACCGCCGCCACCAAGTCCGCCAAACCGGCCCAGACCGACGCAGCCGACACCCGTCCCCCCTTCATCCCCGGCAGCCCCGACGACAGCGCCAAGCTCAAGCAGGCCATCCTGCGCCACCTCGTCTACACCCTCGCCCGCGACCAGAAGACCGCCACCTCCAACGACTGGTGGATCGCCACCGCCATGGCCGTGCGCGAGCAGATCCTCGCCCGCCTCATCGCCACCCAGGCCGTCCACAACAAGCAAAACGCCCGCCGCCTCTACTACCTCTCGCTTGAATACCTCATGGGCCGCCTCATGGAGAACAATCTCCACAACACCGGCCTCTTCGACGAGGCGCAGGTCGCCCTCAAGGAACTCGGCGTCGAGTGGGAATCCATTCGCGAGTCCGAGGTCGACATGGGCCTCGGCAACGGCGGCCTCGGCCGACTCGCCGCCTGCTTCCTCGACTCGCTCGCCACCATGGACCTGCCCGCCATCGGCTACGGCATCCACTACGAGTTCGGCCTCTTCAAGCAGGAGTTCGTCAACGGCCACCAAGTCGAGCACCCCGACAACTGGATGATCTTCGGCACCCCGTGGGAGATCGTGCGCTCCGAATACACCCAGGAGGTCAAGATCTACGGCCGCGTCGAAAACGTCTTCGACGACAACGGCAACTACCGCGCCGCCTGGGTCGGCACCAAGACCATCCTCGGCGTGCCCTACGACATCCCGATCGCCGGCTACGGCACCAAGACCGTCAACCTCCTCCGTCTCTGGGCCTCGCGCTCCACCGAGGAGTTCGACCTCGCCGCCTTCAACTCCGGCGGCTACGTCGAGGCCGTGCGCGAGAAGGCCATCGGCGAGACCGTCTCGAAGGTCCTTTACCCCAACGACAAGACCGAGAACGGCAAGGAGCTCCGCCTCGTCCAGCAATACTTCTTCGTCTGCTGCTCGCTGCGCGACCTCATCCGCCGCCACTTCCGCACCGCCGGCAACAGCTGGGACAACTTCGCCGAAAAAGTCGCCATCCAGCTCAACGACACTCACCCCGCGGTGGCCGTCGCCGAGCTCATGCGCATCCTCCTCGACGAGCACGGCATGACCTGGGAACGCGCCTGGGACATCGTCACCGCCACCTTCGGCTACACCAACCACACCCTCCTGCCCGAGGCCCTCGAAAAGTGGAGCGTGCCGCTCTTCACCCGCGTGCTCCCGCGCCACACCCAGCTCATCTTCGAGATGAACCGCCGCCTCATGGAGACCGTCGAGGCCAAGTGGCCCGGCGACAACCACAAGAAGTCCGTCTGCTCCCTCGTCGAGGAGGGCGGCGCCAAGGCCTTCCGCATGGCCAACCTCGCCGTCGTCGGTTCGCACGCCGTCAACGGCGTCGCCGCCCTGCACACCGAGCTGCTGAAGAAGGACCTCTTCCCCGAGTTCAACGCCCTCTATCCCGGCAAATTCCAGAACAAGACCAACGGCATCACGCCCCGCCGCTGGCTGCTCGATTGCAACCCCGCGCTCTCCAAGCTCATCACCGACAGCCTCGGCAGCGGCGAGTGGGCGCGCGACCTCGACCAGCTCCGCGGCCTCGAGCTGTCGGCGGGCAACGCCGGCTTTCAGAAAAAGTTCATGGACATCAAGCGCGCCAACAAGGCCGCGCTCGCCACCATCATCAAAGAGCAGTGCGGAGTCGACGTGTCGCCCGACGCGCTCTTCGACGTGCAGATCAAGCGCCTGCACGAATACAAGCGCCAGCACCTCAACCTGCTGCACATCCTCACCCTCTACCGCCGTCTGCTGCAGAACCCGTCGCTCGACATCACGCCCCGCGTGTTTGTCTTCGGCGCCAAGGCCGCGCCCGGCTACGACCTCGCGAAGAACATCATCCGCGCGATCAACGTCATCGGCAAACGCATCAACGAGGACGCCCGCATCGGCGGCAAGTTGAAGGTCGTCTTCCTGCCCAACTACCGCGTCTCGCTCGCCGAGCGCATCGTGCCCGCCGCCGACCTCTCCGAGCAGATCTCCACCGCCGGCAAGGAAGCCTCCGGCACCGGCAACATGAAGCTCGCCCTCAACGGCGCGCTCACCATCGGCACGCTCGACGGCGCCAACGTCGAGATCGGCGAGGAGGTCGGCGACGACAACATCTTCATCTTCGGCCTCACCGTCGAGGAGGTCGAGGCGCTCGACGCCCGCGGCTACAACCCCTGGGACTTCTACCACGCCGACGAGGAGCTCAAGGCCGTCGTCGACTGGCTTGGCAGCGACTACTTCACGCCCGGCGAGCACCACGCCTTCGGTCCGCTGCACTACAGCCTGCTCGGCGGCGGCGACCCCTACAAGGTCCTCGCCGACTACCGCAGCTACATCAAGTGTCAGGAGCGCGTCGACGCCGCCTACCGCGACAAGGCCGGCTGGGCCAAGATGGCGATCCTCAACACCGCCCGCGTCGGCAAGTTCTCCAGCGACCGCACCATCGGCGAATACGCCAAGGACATCTGGAGCCTGCCCGCCGTGCGCGTGCCCTGAGGCCTTACTGACCTTAGCTACCATTCAGGAACCCAAAAAGACGTTCCCCGATCCGGGGAACGTCTTTTTTTTCGATGGAGGTGTCGGCATGGCTCATGTCGGTTTGTGAGGCTTATGGGTATTTTACCCCAATATGAGCCGGCTTCTTCTCGTCATTTAACGAAGTTGATAGGCCTGTTTTTACCTATGTTACCTAGCCTGTTTAAGTGAGTAAGTAATTGGTAATTAGTGAGATGTGTTCAATCGGATCGCGAATTGCGTGTTGCCATGAGGCGTTTGGAGGTCTTTCTGAAATTTGTAAAAAACGTAATGCCGAGTCGGGGTGCGAAATTTCAGCCCACCTCTCCGATGACTATGCCCATGCTCCGGAAACCGACCTCCGCTCCCGTTGGGGAGTCCACCCGACTGCGTCTGCGCGGTCTGCTTGTTGTTCTGCCCGTCGTCGGGCTGGGCCTGTTGACGGGGTGTTCCACGGTCAAGCCGAAGTCCCTCGAGTCCGCCAAGATGTCGGAGATGGGCGCCGAGGCTCGCGAGGCCTCCCGGCTCGGGGTCGAGCCGATCAACGGTCCGCTCACCCTCGAGGAGTCGATCGCGCGCGCTCAAATACAACCTCAGCCAACGCGCCCGCCTGATCGAGCAGTCGTTGGCCGTGAATCTTTGGAAGGCCGGCAAGTTCGACATGCTGCCCGCCGCGCTCGCCTCCGCCGGCTGGACCCATCGCGACGAGGAGTTGATCACGCGTAGTCGGGATTCGGTTACACGGCTGCCCTCGCTGGCTAATCCGTCCGTCTCGAGCGACCGCGCGCATTTGAATTATGAAATGGGCCTGAGTTGGAGCGTCATCGACTTTGCGCTCGGCTATTACGGCGCCAAGCAGAACGCCGACCGCGTGCTCATCGCCGGCGAGCATCGTCGCAAGGCCATGCATGAGCTCACCGCGCCGCGACGACGGTGATGAAAACGAAAAAACCGTTCCGAATGCCGGAGCGGTCAAAATTGGCGGAAAAATACAATCCGCATAAGGGCCGGCGACGTCGCCGGTATCAATCGGGCTTGTTCAACAGGAGTCGTGTTGTC
>JAUWBF010000065.1 GCA_030601755.1 Verrucomicrobiota bacterium
GCGGTGCTCGTCGGTGATGCGGCGGGACCAGAAGCCGCTCAGCGCATGCTTCAACGGCTCGGGCTTGCCGATGCCTTCATGCGGACTGCGGGCGATGTCCTTGAGCAGCTCGTTGACCTTTTTGAGGATCTTTTTGTCAAACTGCTGCCAATGCAGGTAGTCCTCCCATGCACGGGATGAGAACTGGATATTCATCCCGCCAGCTCTTTCAGCGACTTGGTGACACCCTTCTTCTTTTTACCGGCGTTCAGGTCGGCCACCGACTCCAATAGGCGGCGCGCATTGGCCGGCACGCGCAGCAGGTAGGCCGTCTCCTGCAGCGACTCGTAGTCCTCCAACGACATCATCACAACCGCCTGGTCACGGTTGCGCGTGATGACGACCGGGTCGTGGTCCTCGCAAACCTTGTCCATCGTCGATGCCAGATTCTCCCGGGCCGCGGTGTAGGTGATGGCGTTCATATGGACAGAATCCTGTCCATGGTCGATTTGCTGTCAAGCCGACGTCCTCGTCTGCGCCCAGTCGTGAACAAGGTAGGGCGTGGACTCCGTCCGCGCTGTCCACGCCCTTGCCATGCCTGCATCACCTACCCAACCGGCGGCCAGCGGAGTGGCCGCCCTACCTTCCCAGCCAAAACGCGCCGCGCGCCAATACCGGTGTTTCTCCCTGCCGATATCCCGCCACCGTAGCGCAGGCATCCTGCCTGCATCCGATATTCGACGGCCGGCTGGAAGCCGGCGCCACGTCCCCCATGTAGCCGCCCCTGTCCCTAGGGGCGAGGTAGGGCGCGCAGTCCCTTGCGCGCCCTTTGCCCAACCGGCGGCCAGCGGAGTGGCCGCCCTACCCTCCCTCAAACAAGGGAGACGAACCGCCCTCCGCTTGACCGTTCCCGGACAGGCGTTGCTTATCGTCGAATGCATTTACCGACCGTCTCCCGGTGTCTGATCAAAGTCCGCCGGATCGCGCTGATCGCCTTCCTCTCCCTGACCTCACTGGATGGCATCGCCACCGGGATCGACGACGTGGTCGAGCGCGTCTTCCCCGCGACTTCGCAGACGTGGATCGGCTGGCAAGGCGGCTCGCCCGGCGAACTCTTCCTGCTGCGCCCCGGCCAAGCCCCCCAGTCGATCGGCAAGAGCACCATCACGCCGCTGGCCACCGCGGTCGCTCGCGAACGGATCGTCGTCGCCGGCGAAGGCGGCTTCGTCGTCATTCCGCTCAAGGCGCCGCACCAGATCGAGGTGCGCCCGTTCGCGGGTTATTGGAAACACATCGCGGGCAACGCGAAGGGCTTCGTCGCCAGCGACGGAGCGCGCATCGCCTTCTCCGCTGACGGCCGTGATTGGAAACTCTCCGCCGAGGAACCGTCCGACATCCTGCGCCTCGTCGCCAGCGCCGACCGCTTCGCATTTCTGAGCGGCATGACCACGCGGTCCGACGGACAAAACTGGGCCTACGCCTCCATCTCCACATCCAACAACGGCCTCGACTGGGAATCCGCGTTCTCCACCGAGCCCGTGCCCGACACCGTCCCCGAACTCACCGAGCTCGGTTTCCAAAACGGCCGCTGGATCGCCTTTGGTCGCGGCTACGCCGTCGTCTCCACCGACGCCCTCGACTGGCGCGACGCTCCGTCGAAAGACACCACGCTCCCCGACACGCGCGACGCCCTTGTCGCCACCTCCGCCGACGGCTGGTGGGCCGTTGAGCGCGGCCTCGAAAAAATCGTCCACTCCCGCGATGGTCTCTCCTGGGACAACGACAACGCGCACTCCCCCGAGAATCTCCCCGACACCAACTTCCACTGGATCGTCGGCCCCGACGGCCTGCGTAACATAGATCTCGATACAAACGGCCGCGTCGTCGCCCGCACCTTCGCCGAACTCAGCGCCCCGCCCCCGCCTGCACCTGCCGCACCCGTAGCACCCAAGAGCGCCCCCGTCGTCGTCGCCACCAGCACCACACCGACCGCCACGCCGCCGCTTGCCACGAAACCCTCCGCGAAGCCTGCACAAAAGCTCGCGCCAGATCTCACGACGCGTCGCCCGCTCTGGCCGCCCGTCGATCCGGCGACTCCTCCGCGAGGCGGCGACGCCACCGCGCTCCACGGCCTCAGCTCCGCCTTCGCCCGCGACGTCATCGCCTTTCGCAAAAACCTCAACGGCGAGCCCGACCGCGCCGCGTGGGATGCCCTGCTGCTTCGTCACAAGCTCCTCCTCGACGACCCCCGCCTCGACCAGCTTCACGAGGAGCACACCCGCATGATCATCAGCCGCGGCAGCCTGTTCACCGCCTCCGACGATCCCCGCGAAGAAAATTGGGCGCGCCAGATGGAGTTCATGAACGACGCCCTCGCCTCCGTCGCCACCGACCCCGAACT
The DNA here is from genome assembly GCA_030601755.1 of Verrucomicrobiota bacterium. Taxonomy (GTDB): domain Bacteria; phylum Verrucomicrobiota; class Verrucomicrobiia; order Opitutales; family Opitutaceae; genus JAUWBF01. The sequence goes on from JAUWBF010000065.1 coordinate 2,381, forward strand.
CTGGGCCACCCGAGCCCGTTTTCTACAATGGGATTATCACTTCGCCGAGGCCCGCCGCGACGCCGCCATCGCCGTGCTGCTCATCGAAATCCCCTCCTCGAAACGCTCCACGTCCGCCCAATTCGTGGCGCGAAACGTCAAGGCCCGCCAACTCGAACTCTCCCTGCCCGACGAGGTCCTCTACGAAGAGCAGATCGCCGTCATCGATTATAACCTCACTCTCGCCAAAAAAAATCACGCCCTCGGCCGCAAACCCGACGCCGACGAGCAGACCCTCATCGACAACCTCCACATCAACCTCGGCCTTCGCCTCCAAGCTGCCTGGCGTCTGCCCGACCCCGCCGATGCCCGGCGCGCCGAGAGCGCCGTCTTCAAACTCGCCGCCGATCAGATCGGCAACCTGCGCTATCCATCCCCGGGCCCCTACGCGATCGAATCTGCCGTGGATGCCATCTGGAAACAGCACGGAGACGACCCCGCGACCGCCATTACCAAGCTGGAAAAACTCATGATCATCGGCGCCCATCCGCGCTCCCTCGGCAGCCGTTCCACCTTCCTGATTCGCGCCGGACGCTTCGAAGACGCCGCCAATGCCCTCGACGGCATCCACCTCGTCTGGCCGCGCCACCCCGTCGTCGACGAAGGCTACAAGAAGCTCAACGAAGCGCAGGACGCCTGGAGCCTCGCCCGCCACGCCGAAGCCCTCGCCGCGCTCGAAGGCGGCGACACCAAAAAGGGAATCCAAATTCTGGATACGATCGCAAACTCGCGCCGCCCGGCCCTCGCCAGCCTGCTCCTCCTCGCGGAACTTCAGGCGCTGGCCAAGGAAGCCGTCCGCGCTCAGGACCTCCTCGTTCAGGCACGCAGGCAGTTCTCCGACCAGCCGCTCGCCTTCGCCTACGTCGCCATGGCGGCGGTCGAAAAACGCGACTTCGCCGAAGCAGTGTCTCTGGTCTATACCGCCGGGCGTAAATTCCCCGACGATCCCGACCTGGCAGCCGTCGATGTCCTGGCCAGCTTCCTGAGTCTTGGGCAAAAAAATCTGGCGACGCCCAAACACCTGCAGGAAAGCATCGCCAAGCTCGACGCCCTCGCCGGGCAGCACCCCGACTCCCTGTTCGTCCACCTCGTGCGCATGCAATTCCGCGCCATGGTCCGCGATCAGGCCGGCGCGCTCGCAGACCTCGCCGAGGTCATCCGGCTGAAGCCCTACGTGCCCACCGAGCAGCTCCTGCAGGCCGCGCAGCTGCACCGCGCCATTGGCAAACCCGAGCAGGCCCGCGCCTATCTCGAAAAAGCCGCCGCCCGCGGCGACGCCACCGCCAAAAACCTCCTCGCCCAGCCGTGAAATCGCCGCACCGCCCTCCGGGTTGCGACAACCGGCCGTAGCGCCGGCATCCTGCCTGCATTCGATATTCGACGGCCGGCAGGAAGCCGGCGCTACGTCCCCGATGTGGCGCCCTTGTCCCCAAGGTCGGGCGTGAAGTCCCTTGCGCGCCGTTGGGCAAGCCGGCGACCAGCGGAGTGCCCCCCCTACCCTGAGCGCGCCCGGAGGTCGCGCTCCACCTGCCTCCGCGTGATCCGCAGTCCGGCCGTTTGCGGGAGCATTTAAACAAAATCGCGGCCATCTTTGTGCATGGCGTGAAGGAGACGAAAGCGCTACCGCGCTTCCGCTACACAAATGCATCGTAGCGGAACGTCGGAGCCGTTTCGGTTGAGCGTCATGGCATGGCGCAGCCACGACATGATTTGAAATGCTCTGGAGTTGGCTTAGCCGCCGATCACGCGGATTGCGCGGATCAATCCAACCGGTGTCGATCAGAGCGAGCTGGCGGGCTTGGCTCCGGTCACGCCCTGCACCGGCTCGACGGGGGCATCGACCTTGGGCGCGGCCGGGGCGCGCAAGATCAGCGCGAGCGCCTGCGCCTTGCGGCTGTAGTCGATCGACTCGGCGAGGATGCGGGCGGCCTCCTGGTCGGCGTGGAAACCGGCGGAGTTTTCGCTGCTGATGAAGTCGAGGCGCCAGGTGGCCTTGTTCTGGAGTTCGTAAAGACTCTTGAGATCGGCGTCGGAGATACCGGCGGCCTGCGCCTGGCGGATAGCGTCGAGCATGTCGGTCATGGCGGCGGCGGCTCGCTCGATGAGGGCGCGGGTGCGACCTTGGATGGACGCGACCTTGTCGCGCAGCTCGGCCTCGGGGACGTTGTGGCAGGTCTGGCAGGACTTGTTGATGTTGAGCAGGGGGCTGCGCACCCAGTGGTTGGTGACCTTCATGGCGCCGACGCGTTCGTAGGGCATGTGGCAGTCGCTGCAACTGACGCCGCTGCGCGCGTGCACGCCCTGGCTCCAGAGTTCGAACTCGGGGTGCTGGGCCTTGTAGGTGGGCGCGCCGGTCTCGCCGTGTTTGTAGTCCATGAAGGCGGTGCCGTCGGGGAACGTGCGCCCGTCGTAGGTCTTTTCGATTTGCTCGGCCTTGAGACCGTTTTCCCAGGGGAAGAAGAGGGTCTCCTTGGTGGCGCAGTAATACTCGACGTGGCATTGGCCGCAGACGAAGGAGCGCATCTCGCGGCGGGTGGCGTCGATGTTGGGATCGTAGTCGCGCTGGCGGTCGCCCTGGCGCCAGCGCTCCACGCTGGGCAGGTGCGGCACGGGGTCGGCGGAGCGGGCGAGCGCGGCGATGCCGTTGACGAAGCCGGGACGGGTGACGCGGAGCTGCATGGTGTCGGGCGAGTGGCAGTCGACGCAGCTGACGGGGTGGGCGTCGGAGATCTGGTGCGGGTCGGCGGGGTCGGGCACGCCGCCGGGGGTCATGGGGGAGCGGTTGCCGGGGGTGCCGTCGGGAGTCTTGAGCAGCTCGGCGTGGGCCTGCTGGTAGTCCATGGTGCTGGCGACGCGAAAGCCTTCCATGACGGCGGGCCAGTTGAAGTCGGCGGCGAGCACGGCGGGCGAGGCGTCCTTGCCCATGGCCTCGAGGCCGAGGCGGCGGTAGGTGGGGATGACGGAGGCGTGGCAGTGGAGGCAGGCACCGCTTTGCTTGCGCTTGGTGACGCGCTCGGTGACCTCCTGGTCGTAGAGCATGTAGGCGTGGCCACGCAGCTCGCGGTAATCGATGCTGAAGGCGTAGCCGGCGTAGAGGCGGCGGAGCCAGGGCTGGGCCTCGAGCTTGCTGGCGGAGAGGGCGCTGGAGCCGCCGAACTCGGTCTGCTCGTGGTCGACGGTGCGTTTGTAGGCGTCGAATTGGTTGGGCCAGTTGATGCCCCAAGGCACGGGGTCGGTGGAGGTCTCGTTGACCTCGACGAGGCGCACGAAGGGGGTGCGCGCCTCCTGCTTGTGCTCGAAGATGGTGACGAGCAGGGCGGCGATGCCGACGGTGAGCAGCGCGGTGACGGCGACGACGGTGACTAGGGGAGCAAGCAGACGGCGGCGGGGCGGCGGCGGAGTGGGAGTTTGGTCGGCGGTGGTCATGGCGGGTTGGGTCGGTCGGGGGGAGGTTGCGGTCGGAGGTCAACGAAGCGCGTGGCCCACGTCGGCGTGGCAGGTCACGCACAGCGGCATCTCGTCGCGCGGCGCGGCGGGGAACATCTGGTGCACGACCTCGGCGTGGCAGTGCAGGCAGGCGTTTTGGGTGACGCGGCGGTTGCGGGGTTTGATGCGGATGGGCTCGGGGAAGTTGTCCAGGGTGAAGGCGAGCGAGTGGAAGAAGCCGTTGTCGGCCTTGGTCACCCACTTGCCGAGCGGGTGATGCGAGAGGTGGCAGTCGTTGCAGACGGCGACGTGGTGGTGGCTGGAGTTTTGCCACGAATCGTAATACGGCTCCATGACGTGGCAGTTGACGCACGCGGTCGGGTCGCTGCTGAGGTAGCTGTAGCCCTTGCCGTAGCCGAAGGTGAAGGCGCCCAGACCGCCGACCGCGCCGAGGCCGGCACCGATGACAAGGTAGAGCGCCCCGCCGGCCAACAGCCAGGAGCGCAAAACGCGAGAATGCTTAGGGGACGTCTCGGGCATGGGGAGGGGCGGCCGAATATTATTCGGCGAACAAACCAATGCCCGACTAACGAGTTGGGCTCAAGGAAACACTTGCCGCGATATCACCCGTTGCCAGACGTGATCAGGTCTGTATTTACCTATTGGCCATGCCCGAACTGCGCTCCCTCTCCTATCTCAGCAAGGCCACACGGGTGCTCAACGTGAAGGAGGTGCATGAGCTGGCGCGGGCCGCCGCCGAGACTAACGCGAAGCTCGGCATCACCGGTTACCTCTACGCCCACACCGGGCACTACTTTCAATACCTAGAGGGCCCCGCGCCCGCGCTCAACGAGCTGATGGCCTCCATCACCAAGGACGACCGTCACCGCATCCTGCACCAGCACGACCTGGGCAAGGTGAAGGCGCGCCGGTTCGAGGGTTGGTCGATGCGTTACCTGCCGGCCTCGGCGCTGAGCAAGATCGGACTGGAGCACCTGCTGTTCGAACTGGTGCAGGACGCGACCAACGTCGGCTATTCGGAGGGCTGGGTGCGCGACAAGATCACCGCCATCCTGGACAAGCTCTCGCAGTTCCAGACCATGCTGAACCGACCGGAAAATCAGTCCGGCACCGCCTGAGGGCGACAGGCCCGGCGGACGCTCTTCACAGCACGGGGCGGATCGGACGATGCCGCCCCGTAGGGGCCGAGTTCGCTCGGCCCTTTTGCGCGCAGGCTGAGAAACGACCGTTCATCCGCGATGCCACGTTGAACGGGCCGAGCGAGCTCGGCCCCTACGGGCGACCGGTCCACGAGGACGTCCTAAGGGAACGGCCGTGGGCAAGCGACGCTGCTCAACATCCCGCCAGTCAACCGCGCCGCACCTCACTTCGAGTGGGTCTTGAGGAAACTCAGATACGGCTCGATGAAACGGTCGAAGGTCTCGATGTGCGGCAGGTGGCCGACGTCATCGAGCTCGACGAGCTTGGCGTCGGAAATGGCCTTCGCCGCGGCGCGGCCGAGCTTGGGGTAGTCGCCGAGCGTGTCGCGCACGTCGGCGGGGGCCTGGCCCTTGTTGAGCGCAGTGCGGTCGCGCTGGCCGATGATCAGCAACGTCGGCACCTCGATGAGCGGGAACTCATGCACGACCGGCTGCGTGAAGATCATGTCGTAGGTCAGCGCCTGGTTCCACGCCATGCGCGGGTAGTCGGGACTCTTCCCAAACGAGGCCAGTTGCTCGACCCACGGATCGTAGGCGTCCTTCCACTTGCCGTCGTAGTAGAACTTGAGCTGGTAGGCGCGGATCTTGTCGGCGGTCTTCGCGAGCTCCTGCGCATACCACGCGTCGACGGGCTCGTAGGGCACGCCGAGCGCCTTCCAGTCCTCGAGGCCGATGGGGTTGAGCAACGTCAGCGAGGCGGTCCCGTCGGGAAACATCAGCGCGTAGCGCGCGGCCAGCATGCCGCCCATCGAGTGACCAAGCACATGGGCGCGCTCCACGCCGAGCGAGCGGAGCAGCGCGCGGGTGTTCAACGCGAGCTGCTGGAAGGTGTAGTGGTAATGCGCGGGCTTGGTGGATTTGCCGAAGCCGATCTGGTCGGGCAGGATCACGCGAAAGCCGGCCTCGCTCAGCGCGGCGGCGGTCTCGCCGAAGTAGGAGCCGGAGAAATTCTTGCCGTGCAGGAGCACCGCTACTCCGCGCTCGTCGCCGCGCGCCGGCACGTCCATGTAGACCATCTCGAGCGGCTGGCGCTGGTTTTCAAACGCGTAGGTTTTTCCCGGATACGGGTAGTCGACGCCTTCCAGCCGGATGCCGGCCGCGGGCAGGGCGGACGCCGACGCGACCAGGCCAACGATGCAGAGGAACCGGGATGCCATGTTCATGGGCACGACCTAGCCCGGTTTTCGGCGCGCACAAACGCGGAGGCGATTTTGCGGAGGGAAAACTTCCCTTGCGCGCCCTCGCGCGACCGGCGACGGTCGGCGACCTCCCTCCTCCCCGACGCGCGATGTCCGCCGACCGCCAGCCCACGCCGCCCGCCCGCGCCGCCTTCGACCGCAAGGCCGGCGACTACGACGCGCACGCGCACGTGCAGCGCGAGACGGCCGCGTGGGTCGCCGAGTGGCTGCCGCCGGCCGGCGCGTTCGCCTCGTGCCTGGAGCTGGGCGCGGGCACGGGCAACTTCACCCGGCACCTCGCCGGCCGCTTCGCGCGCATCGAGGCCGGGGACATCGCGCCGGCCATGGTCGCGCGGGGACGCGCGTCGCTGCCCGCCGCCGGGTGGACCGTGCGCGACGCGTGGCGGCCGGCCGACGCGGACGGCGCTTGGGATTTTTCCTGCTCGTGCAGCCTGCTGCAATGGGCGCCCGACCCGACCGCCGTATTGAAAGAGTGGAGACGCATGCTGCGGCCCGGCGGCCGGCACCTGTCGGGCATCTACATCGAGCCGTCGCTGCCGGAGCTGGGCGCGTTGATGCCGGAGAGCCGGCCCTTCCCGTGGCGCTCCGCGGAGGCGTGGCGCGACGCGTTCACGGCGGCGGGCTTCGCCGACGTGCGGCTGGAGGTGCGCACGCGGCGCCATGTCTATCCGGGCGCGCGGGCGTTCCTGCGGCAGTTGCACGGCACCGGCGCCACGGTGATGAACGAGCCGCTGCCGCCGGGGCGGTTGCGGGCGCTGCTGCGCGATTACGACCGGGTTTACGGCGGCCCCGAAGGCACGCCGGCCACCTGGACGTATTGCCGGGTGGGGTGTGTTGCCTAGGGCGGTTGCAAGACGCTGGAAATCCGCGTCATTTGCGCCGTCTCGGCTTGGTTTTCCGGCAGTTCGGGGATATGCATGAAGTCACCTCAACCCCGCTTCCCCATGATCAAAATCGACGCCTATGATTTGGCGACCTACGTCGCGGCGCAACGCGGCGGACCGTTGCTCACAATACTCGACGAGGTCCGCGACTTCGTCTTCATCAAGGACACCGACAGCCGTTTTCTTTACAGCAACCGCGCGCACCTCGCCCACATCGGGCGCACCGAGAAGGAGGTGCTCGGCAAGGACGACTTCGACCTGTTCCCGCACCACCTGGCCGAGGCGTTCTTCGCGGCGGAGACCGCGCTTTTTGAGAGCCGCATCCCTGTCGTGCGCCTGCAGGAGTCGGTGGACAAGCACGGGCAGAAGTTTTTCTCCACCGCCATCAAGATGCTGATCACCGACATGCACGACAACGCGCTCGGCCTGGTCGGCACCGTGCACCGCATCGCGCCGCAGGACGACGCGGACCTGGCGCGCTGCAAGCGGCACATCATGGAGATCCTGCGTGCACAGCCGGGCGTCACGCCGAGCCAGCTCATGGCATTCGAGGCGACGATGCCCAGCCTGCCCTCGCTGGCGGGCAAGCGCTGAGCGGGCGGGACCGCGCTCACGGGCCCCGCCCCCTGCGCGCCGCGCCTCAGGCGACGCTGAGGCAAACCTGCCGCAGCGATTCGTGCAGCGCGGCGAGTTTTACGGGCTTGGCCAGGAAGTCGTTCATGCCCGACTCGAGGCAGCGGGTGCGCTCCTCGGGCAGCACGGCGGCGGTGAGCGCGACCACAGGCAGCGTCGCGGCCAGGCGCTCGCGCGGGGTGGCGGCCGGATCGGTCGCCCATGCGCGCAGCCGACGGGTGGCCTCCCAGCCGTCGAGCCGCGGCATGTGGCAATCCATCAACACCACGTCGGGCAACGGCGCGTCGCCCTCCAGGTGTTCGATCAAGGCCTGCCCGTCCGGCACGGTGACGCAGCGGCAGCCGAGCAGCCGGAGCTGGGCAACGATCACGCGGCAGTTGACGGGGTTGTCCTCGGCCATGAGCACGTCGATGTTGAGCGGCGGCAACCGGTGCGCCGGCGTGTTGCCCGTCGACGTAGTCCGTCCGGGCAGGGGCAGCGGCAGGTGGCAGGTGAACAGGGAGCCTTCGCCGACCTTGCTCTCGACCTCGAGGCGACCGCCCATGAGTTCGACGAGCCGTTGGGTGATGCTGAGGCCGAGCCCGGTGCCGCCGTAGCGACGCGTGGTCGAGGAGTCGGCCTGGGTGAAGCGCTGGAAGACGCGCCCGATGGTCTCGGCCGACATGCCGATGCCGTTGTCGCGAACGGCGATCCGCAGTCGCACCGGATCGGCAAGGCTGTCCTCAGCGGACACCATGAGGGTGACGCGGCCGCCGGCGGGGGTGAACTTGATGGCATTGGACAGGAGGTTGAGCAGCACCTGGCGCAGCCGGAAACCGTCACCCTCGAACCACGGCGGCAGGTCGGGCGCGAGCGCGGTCTCGACCGTCACGCCCCCGCGCGAGGCCTGGGGCGCGAGCAGGCTGGTGATGTCGCCGATCAGCGGCGCGAGTTCGAAGGGCCGCGGCTCCAGCACGAGCCGGCCGGCCTCGATCTTGGAAAAGTCGAGGATGTCGCCGAGGAGCTTGAGCAACAGCTCGCCGGACTCGCCGATGAGCCGCGCCTGCTCGGCCGAGGGCAGAGGCAGGCCGGGTTTGTGGCGCATGAGTTCGGCCGAGGCGATGATGCCGTTGAGCGGGGTGCGGATCTCGTGGCTCATGTTGGCCAGGAAGTCGCCCTTGGCGCGCGCGGCCTCGTTGGCGCGCGCGGTGGCGGTCTCGAGTTCGCGGGTGCGCTCGGAGACCAGTCGCTCGAGTTCCTGCTTGGAGGCGAGCGTGGCGCGCATCGTCTCTTCGCTGCGCCGGTGGGTGGCCTCGATCATGGCCATGAGCGTCCACCCGAGGCAGAAGAGCACGCCGAGCGCGATCAGGCCGTCGCGCAGCAACGTGTCGGCCACGAACGTCGGCGAGCCAAGCGAGCCGGTGGGCAGGCTGAAGGCGACCAGCCGCATGTGGACCAGCCCCGTCATGATCACCACCAACGACAGCACCGCGACGCGACGCGACGCGAAGAACAACGCCAGCGTCAGGAACATGAAATCAAAGACGAACATCTGCACCGTCGACGCCAGCGGCTCGCGAAACTCCGGCACCAGCAGCAGCACCGCATGGATGGGCAGCAGCGCCGACAACACCAGACCGTCCCCCGCCGCTTCCAAGCGTCCGCGCCGCAACCGGTGCCACGAGAGCCACACCGCAAGCATCATGAGCAGGTTGATCGTCAGCCGATACCAGAATCCCGGCGGCTCGGTGATCCAGATCTTGATGAAGTTGGCGGGCAGCAGAACGACGAGCACCGCCTGAAACGCCGCCAACAGGCGCGCCTTCAGGCCGGTAAAATACGGCCGGTCCGCATACACGGAATCCAGGGCGACCCAGCCTGCAAAATGGGGCAACATGTGGGCCCGCACCCTAGGAGCCGCCGGACGAATCGCCACCCTGATCTTTAAAAAAGCGGTCAACACCGCCGAGGCTGCCGGCGCGGCCTCTCCCTCCCCGGCCCCCGCGATAGCCGCACAAAAAAGCCGGCGCGGCGAACACCGTTCGCCTCATGCCGGCCGGCTCGGACCAGCGCGACTCAGGAGCTGCGCGCCTTCAACTGCCCGAGAAAAAAACCCTCCGCCCACAGCACCTCGGCCAGCATGCCGGGGGCCTCGCGCTCGGCGCGACTCTCGATGGCATTGGCGTCCAGCGGGCTGTTGCCCGAGCGAATCCAGACGTCGCCGGCCGACATGCCGTGGGCCCAGACCTCGTCCTGAAAATGCTTCGAACCGGGCTCGGCCGTGGTGCCGAGGGAGGCGAGTTTCGCGGCCGGTTTCGCCTCGGCCGGGGCCTGGGCGCTCTCCGCCGCGCGGGGAGCCTCGGACGGCTGCGAGGACGGACGGACAAAACCATAAAACGCGACGGCGCCCGCCGCGATGAGGACAACGATCAAGAGGTGCGAGGTTTTCATGCGCGGCCATTTTCCCGGCTCCGAACGACGACAATCAAGGCTCTGCATGGCAGCGCCTTGCAAACGTAACACCGTAGTCACCACAACTTGGCTTTCGCCCCCGAAACGCCACACACCGACTCGCTCGCGCAGCACTTGCGCCCGCATCGGCGGCCGCACGTCGACCGCAACTCCACCCACCCACGCGCACCGCCCGCGTCCCCAAATCGTCGCCCCCGTTCGCATCGCGCGCGAAAACCGTTTCGGTCGGGGCATGCATTACGATGTCGTGATCGCGGGCGGCGGATTCGCCGGCGCCTACTGCGCGCAAACCCTCGGCAAGCTCCTCGGCCCCGGCGCCGAGAAACGCGTCGCCCTCGTCGCCCAGCGCAACGTGCTCGTCTTTCAACCCATGCTCGCCGAGGTCGCCGGCGCCTCGCTCGGCCCCGCCGCCGTCGTGCATCCGTTGCGCCTCATGTGCCGGCAGGTCGACGTGCTGCAGGGCTCCATCCACAAGATCGACTGGGCCGCCCGCTCCATCTCGCTCGACGGCGGCCGCTTCACGCGCAACCACGCGCTCACCTTCGACCACCTCGTGCTCGCGCTCGGCAGCGTCAGCGACTTCTCGCGCGTGCCCGGCCTCACCGACCACGGCCGCCCGATGAAGTCCGTCGCCGACGCCATCCGCCTGCGCGCCACGCTCATCAACCGCCTCGAGGAGGCCAACCTCGTCGGCGACCCCGCGCAACGCGACCGCCTGCTCACCTTTGTCGTGGTCGGCGGCGGCTACACCGGCGTGGAGACCGCCGGCCAGGTGTTCGACCTGCTGTGCGGCTCGATGAAGTTCTACGCCAACCTCCGCGGGCTGCGCCCCCGCGTCGTGCTCGTGCACAGCCACGCCAGCCTGCTCGCCGAGATCGGCCCCGAGCTCGGCGACCATGCGCTCGGCGTGCTGCGGCGGCGCGGCATCGAGGTGCGGCTCAACACCCGCGTCGCCGAGGTCACCGCCAGCCGCGTCGGCTTCACCAGCGGCGACGGCCTCGACGCCCACACCGTCATCTCCACCATCGGCAACGCTCCCCACCCCGTCGTGCTCGACCTCTGCCGCCAGCTCGGCCTCGAGACCGAACGCGGCCGCGTGCCCACCGACGACACCATGCGCGTGCGCGGGCAAACCCACCTGTGGTCCGCCGGCGACTGCGCCGCCGTGCCTTGGAACGACCGCGGCACGATCAAGACCTCGCCGCCCACCGCGCAGATCGCCCAGCGCCAGGGCCGCCAGCTCGGCCAAAACCTCGCGCGCACCCTCGCCGGCGAGCCGCTCCGGCCCTTTCGCTACCGCTACCTCGGGCAACTCGCGACCATCGGCGAACACGAGGCCGTGGCCGAGGTCATGGGCTTTCGCTTCAGCGGATTCTTCGCCTGGTGGATGTGGCGCTCCATCTACCTCGCCAAGCTCCCCGGCGCCCTGCGCAAGCTCCGCGTGATGATCGACTGGACCTTTGACCTCGTCTTCCCGCGCGACCTCAGCCTCGTGCTTCCGCCGCCCGAGGACGTGCTTCGCTCCATCCACCTCGGGCGCGACGAGGTCCTCTTCGAACGCGGCGTGCCCAGCCGGGCGTATTTCTATGTGCGCAAGGGCGAGATCCGGCTCGACGAACCCGGCCAACCCGTCCGCCTGCTCGGCCCCGGCTCCGTCATCGACCAAGCCCATGTCGACGAGCAAGGCGACTGGACCGTCGGCGCGACCGCCACCGACGGCGCCGACGTGATCGTGCTGCGCGGCGCCGCCTTTGAACTCTTGCGCAAGGACGTGCGCCTCGTGCCCGACACCGGCCCCATCCCCTGATCGGGGATTCTCCCGCTGGACGGTGGCGCGGCGGGGCCGGCAGTTGGCGATTGAATCGCCCGCCGGACCCTGGCAAAAGGTTCGCAACCGATTTACATCATGAACCTCGCGCGCGTCGCCCTGCCGTTCCTCGTCCTCCTGCTCGCCGGCTGCAACACCGGCCGCGTGACCAATCCCCGGGCGCCCGGCCCCGCAGTGGGCAACGCCGTCGGTTACGTCGCGGGCGGAGTCGCCGCCAATGTCGTCGGCGCGGGCGTCGGCGTGGTGGAGGGCGCGGGCGCCGCCACCGAAAAGACCTTCAACTCGGACCGCCGCATCGTGCGCACCTGGACGACCGAGGTCACCTCCGACGGCCGCACCATCCGCGTGCCGGTCGAGATCGAGGTCGACGAATACGGACGCCCCATCGGCCAGCCCAAGCCCGCCCGCTGAGCACGACCGCCGCCGCGCGCCTCCCCCATTCGCCGGTCGGGCGAACGCCCCACCCCGCCCCCGGCGAACCTCGCGCCAACCGCGTTGCGACGACGCGTTTCCCTCGTGCGCGCCCCGCCGGCCCGCCGCGCGCCATGCCCTTTCGCGTCCCGTCGCGGGCCGTTTTTGGAAAGCCCCGCTCCGTTGGACACGACGCGCCCGCGACCTAGGTTGTCGCATGAACCATCATCCCAAAAACCCGCCCGGACGCATCCTGCGGCACGGTCACGCCGCCGACGAGGTGACCGCCGAGGCCATTGAAATCCGCGCCCGCGAACTCGCCCTCATCGACGGCCGCCAGTCCAACCAAGTCACCGACGAGGACCGCCGCCAAAGCCGCGCCGACCTCCTCGGCGAAAACCTCCCTGCCACCACGCAGGACGACGCCGAGTCCGCCGGCGGCCTCAGCCGCGATCCCGCCGAACCCGTTTCACGCACCGGCCGCGCCGCCCCCGAGCAACTCACCGTCGACGAGCAGGACGTGTCCGAGCGCCTCACCCTTGAAGGCGTCGAGGAAGCCCAACACGACCAGATGCTCGCCGCCCGCCGCCAAGAACGCCGCCGCCCATGAACACCTCCGACCCGACCGCCCCCGCCGCCCCCGAGCCCATGGACCCGTTGCCCGTGCTCTACACCAAGCCGGGCTGCCCGTGGTGCGAGGAAGTCACCGCCTTTCTCGACGAACACGGCGTTCCCTACCGCGACGTCGACATCGCCGCCGACCCGTCCGCCGCCGACGCTCTGCGCCGCAAATCCGGCCAAGGCAAAGTCCCCACGCTCGACTGGCACGGCAAGATCCTCGCCGACTTCGGCGTGGAGGAACTCGTGCCCTTCCTCCGCGCCCGCGAGGTGAAGCTCGAGGACAACTGAGGCGTTAAAAACCGAACAGCAGTCCCTGTAAGCAGCTTGCTCGCACGCGCATTCGACGCCGCCCAACTCATCACATCCCTCGCGCCTGCAAGCAGGCTGCCTACAACCGGAGGCCCCCATCGTCAGCCGCCTGCGCGCAGATCCATGCGCGCCAGCCGCGCGGTCGCCGCGCGCACCAGCTTCAGGTAGTTCTCCGCCACGCCCGCGGCCGCCGCGTCGCCCGCGCGGCCCAGCGCCGCGAACTCGGGCAACACCTTCGCGCGGATCGTGTCCGCGTCCACCTCGGCGTATTCGATCGGGAACGCCTCGCGCAGATTAGCACCGCACGCCCGCTCCAGCAGCCGCCGACACTCCTCCGGCAAACGCCGCTCCGCAAACGCCGGATGGTCCAGCAAAGCCCGCGCACGACGCAACCCGTCTCCGAGGTCCTTCAAAAAGACGTGCTCCTGCGCGAAGAAAAAATCGAGGCGCCCCGACGAACGCACCGCCAGCCACGGCACCGCCGGGAACGCCAGCGGGAAGTGGAAATTCGGATACAACTCCACCCCGTAGTAGCGCCGTCCCACCTCCGCCACCACCGGCCAGTCGTCGGCGTTGCGAAAGGGAGCCTCCTCCACGGGCATCCACTCGACCGGCGGCTTGCGCGTGTCGACCGTGTCGTTCGCCACGTCGACGTAGAGGTTGCCCAGCTGCAGGGCGTTTTGGAAATACACCCCCTTCAACAGCACGAACACCTTTTTGAAAATCACCTCGCGCCCCGTCAGCGCGCGAAACTCCGCGTCGGCCAGCAACCGGTCGAACATCCGGTCGCGGATCGCCCCGCAGAATCCCTTCGGGTAATCCGCCAGCGACACCTGCCCCTCCGGGGCCTCGTCCGACGAGACCACGCCGCGACCGCGTTCGCGAAACTCCGCGTCGACGACCGCGCGCTGCCGGAGCAGCAGCGCCTCGATGGCGGCCATGCGCGCGAGCAGACCCCGGGTGGGGCCGACCTGATCGGCCCGCACCGCCATGTCCTGCGCCCGCGCGCGTTCGATGACCTCCGCGAGCGTCACGACGAGCGTCGACGACGCCGCAGCGCGACCGCGCTCATGAGCGCCCCCGCGCCGACCAGCGCGCCCGCGGCCGACGGCTCGGGGATCGCGCCCGCGCCGACCGTGGCGGTGGCGAAGGGCGCGCTTTGCCACCCACCGGACTGCACCGTCACCAACTCGTTGTCGGTATCCACGACGAAGAGCGCCCAGCCGTAATGCGTGTCGCCGCCGATATCGAAGGCGAACCCGTAGTAGCCCGAGTCGCCGGCATCGATCAGCGTGTAGGTCCCCGAGCCGTCGATATCGGCGTGGCCAAACTCCTGCCCGAAGGTCAGACCGGTGGCATAATACTCGGCCCCCAAGTCGGATCCAAAACGGACTCCGTAGCCCGAATTGCCATAGACGTAGAAGTCGCGCACCGAGTCCCCGTTGAAATCGAAATCCGTCTGAAGCGAGGAATTGCCGTAAAACGAAACCTCTTGATTGGAAAACGATGCCGGCAGCATCGGCCCCGGCTCGGCAGGAACGGCAAATGCGGGGGCGGCCAAGGCGGCGAGAACAGCGAGCGAACCAATGGAGTTTTTCATGATTTGCTTACAATTGATCTGATGCGCGGGGTAGCAACGGCCCATTCCCGCCCCGAGTGAAGCGTAAAGTATGTGCATGAAGAATAGACCCCAAGGCCTCCCAAAACCGCGACGATAGCCCGTCACGATCGTCCGGTAGCCGTCCCCCCCTTCGACATCCACTCCATGAGACAGCCCCAGGCAATCGTCGCCAGTGCCAACGCCCTCAGCGCGCCGATCACCGTCGAGCCGGTGCCTCCGTGACCCTCGCCACCAAAACAACCGCAGCTCACATTCAGCCCACGCCCCCAAGCCAGCAACCAGGCAATCGCAAAGACCGTGAACAGCGCCCCTGCCAGCACCAACGCCCCCGCCCGCCAACGCTTGGTCAACAGCGCCGCGGCCAACACCAATTCCAACCACGGCACGTAATGGGCCAGCACCCAGGCCACGCGCTCGTCCACGAGCCGAAATCCTTGGATCGCCGAGGCCAAGGCCGCCGGATCCGCCACCTTGGCGAGGCCCGACCACGCCAAGACCGTGGCCAGCCCGACAATCAGCATCCAACGCAGCGCGTTTCTCATGGCGCGATTCGTCCCTCCATCAGCCCGGCCCACCCCGCCGTCAGCACATGGACTTCCGGCAAACCATATTCCTGCCTCAGCCGGCCGGCCACCGCCTCGCTGGAGCCGCAGACCGAGTCGTCGCAATACACCACGATCCGCCGCCCCGGCTCCCACTGCTCCATAAGCCCATCGATTTGTGAGTCCCAGTTCGCCGGCGTCAGGTTCACCGCACCCGGCCAGTGCGCCACCACAAAGGCCTCCTCGGGACGCTCATCGACCCACAGCACACGCGACCACTGGCGCACCACGCCCACCGCCACCTCCCCGGCGCGCGCATCGGCCCGCGCGTCTCGCCCCAGCCACGCCGACACCGCCGCGATCAGCAGCAGGCAACCGGCCACGCGGCACACGCTGGCCCAGCCCGTCCTCATCTCACCAAACCAAACACCGTGTAGGTCGTCTCATGGCCGTTGACCGCCACCCGCACCTCCACCTTGCCCGTCATCTTCGCATCGGTCGACTTGGGCTGCAGGTGCAGCGTCCAGGACTTCGACTCGGCATCGAACGCCGACAGCCGCGTCTCCAACAATCCATCCGGTGACGCC